>MEDT01000155.1 GCA_001724175.1 Cytophagaceae bacterium SCN 52-12
CTACCGACGGGTAAGTATGAAGCAGACCGTTCCTGATCAGCCAGAATGGCTCGTTGGATTTTAGTTTCATATACGGAAAAAATTTACGCTAATTTGCTCCAACCTTTTGAGCGCCGCAGGCATCTGGAATTTAGAACGAAAAATTTTGCCGCGTCGTATAGTGCGGCGTAATGTGTAATTTCACAAAAACCTGTTGCAACCACCAATTTAACAATTTCATCCGATGAAAAGAATCTTCTGGCTGTTGTCGGTCCTGTTTTTCAGCTCCTGCAACAATACAAATATCCCCGGTTCGGAAGCGGAAGCCCAAACCTATGAGAGCGGGAAATCCTACAGGGTCGGTAAGGCCGAAAGCGAAATCGGCCTGAAGATCCTGGAAATCTACGAGTCGAGATGCCCTGAAGGCGTGGAATGCATCTGGCACGGGTATGCCGGCGTAAAGTTCGAGGTCAGCATCGGCGCAAGCACATTCACCGATTCGCTGTATACCCCCGGCTACCCGCACATGAATCTGTATAAAACAAAAGAATTCCAGGCGGAAGGCCGCAGGTACAACATTACGCTGGAAGATGTTTTGCCTTATCCATGCAACAACTGCGGCAATCCCGGTAAGCCCAAAGCCATACTGGACGTGAAGCCGCTGTAAGTTCTGCAAGCGGTTAGCCTTACGCCTCCATCAGGTACGCTTTGATAAATTCGTTGATCCCCCCGTTCAGGACTCCTTCCGTATCGGAAGTCTGGTAGTTGGTACGGTGATCCTTTACACGGCGGTCGTCGAGGACGTAGCTCCGGATCTGTGACCCCCATTCGATCTTGCGTTTGGAAGCCTCCACTTCGGCGCGGGCCGCATTTCTCTTTTCGAGCTCTATCTGGTACAGCCGCGACTTCAGAAGCCTCAGCGCTACCTCTTTGTTCATCAGCTGCGAACGCTCCTGCTGGCAGGCAATGATAATGCCCGAAGGCTTGTGGTGAAGCCGTACCGCCGTTTCCACCTTGTTTACGTTCTGCCCGCCGGCCCCGCCCGAGCGGAAGGTGTCCCAGGTGATATCTGCGGGGTTCACTTCTATTTCAATATCGTCGGTCACCAGCGGGTAGGCGTATACCGATGCGAAAGAAGTATGCCGCCTGGCGTTGGAATCGAACGGGGAAATACGCACCAGCCTGTGCACGCCGTTCTCGGACTTCAGGTTGCCATAGGCGTAGTCGCCGGAAATCTCCAGGGTAACCGATTTTACGCCGGCCACATCCCCGTCCTGGAGATCTACCTCTTTTATTTTATAGCCGTTTTTCTCGGCCCACATAATGTACATCCGCATCAGCATCGAAGCCCAGTCCTGGGATTCAGTCCCTCCCGCACCGGCGTTGATCTCTATCACTGCCGGCAGCTCATCTCCTTCATCCGACATCATTTTCCGGAATTCCAGCTCGTCCAGTTTCTCCGCCAGCTTCTTCCCTTCCGCATCCACTTCATCTTCTGTCGCCTCGCCTGCCTCGAAAAATTCCCAGATAGTCTGCAGGTCGTCGCGGAGGCCCGTCAATTGCTCGTACCCGTTCACCCAGAACTTTAGCCCGCGGATATCCTTCATCACATTCTCCGCCCGTTCCGAATCCGTCCAGAATTCAGGCTGCGCGGTCTGCATTTCCAGCTCGGTAAGTTTTTCCTTCCGTGTCGAATAGTCCAGATATTTCCCCAGGGCTTCCACCCGCTCTTCCAGCTGCTTTACCTGATCTAATGTCATTGATCGCTTTATTTGATTTTAGCGCACAAAGGTAAGAAAATTAAGGGTCTGTCATTAACATAAAACCTTTACCTTTGCACTGGTTTTTCGCCGTTGGCGCGCTGACCAATATATCATTCATAAAACTTACATTAAAATTTCCTGCAAATGTCTCAGAATTATGACGTTATTGTGATAGGCAGCGGACCCGGAGGCTATCCTACCGCCATCCGTGCCTCCCAGTTGGGACTAAAAGTGGCGATCGTAGAAAAAGAGAACCTCGGTGGTATCTGCCTCAACTGGGGCTGTATCCCCACCAAAGCCCTGTTGAAAAGCGCTCAGGTATTTGAATACATCAAGCACGCGAAAGACTACGGGATCAGCGTAGCCGAGAGCTCCGCCGACTTCGGCGCGGTCATTAAAAGGAGCCGCGGCGTAGCCGAAGGAATGAACAAGGGCGTTGCATTCCTGATGAAAAAGAACAAAATAGACGTGATCTACGGGACCGGCAAGGTAGTGAAGGATCAGTCTGTGGAAGTAACCGATAAAGACGGCAAGAAAACCATATACCGTGCAGGAAAGGGAGTCGTGATCGCAACCGGCGCCAGAGCCCGGGAGCTTCCCAATATCAAGATAGACGGCGAGAAAGTAATTGAATACCGGAAAGCCATGAGCCTTGAAAAGCAGCCCAAGAGCATGCTGGTGATCGGTTCGGGCGCTATCGGGGTGGAGTTTGCGTATGTATATGCCAGCCTCGGAACAAAGGTTACGATAGTGGAATTCCTTCCCAACGTCGTGCCTGTAGAAGACGAAGACGTATCGAAAGAGCTGGCCAAGCAGTACAAGAAGCTGGGCATCGATATCTACACCAATTCGACGGTAGAGAAGGTAGATACCAAAGGAAAAGGAGCCAAAGTTTTTGTAAAAACGCCGGACGGGGAAAAAACTTTCGACGTGGATGTCGTCCTTTCCGCTGCAGGCGTAGTTTCCAATATTGAAAATATAGGGCTGGAAGAAGTCGGGATCAAAACCGACAAAGGTAAAATTTCGGTCAGCCAGTGGTATGAAACCAACGTACCTGGCTTCTACGCGATCGGCGACTGCACGCCCGGCCCGGCCCTGGCGCACGTAGCCACAGCCGAAGGCATCATCGCCGCCGAGAAAATCGCCGGTCATAAGACGGAGCCTCTTGACTACGGCAATATCCCCGGCTGTACCTATTGCCAGCCCGAGATCGCTTCGGTGGGACTTACCGAGAAGAAAGCGAAGGAGGCAGGATATGACATCAAGGTAGGCAAATTCCCGTTCGTCGCTTCCGGTAAGGCCAAGGCGGCAGGCGCTCCCGATGGCTTTGTAAAAGTTATTTACGACGCGAAATACGGCGAATTCCTCGGCGCCCATATGATCGGGTACAATGTGACGGAGCTGATCGCGGAAGTAGTGGTAGCAAGAAAGCTGGAAACCACTGCCCACGAAATCCTTCGTTCGGTGCACCCTCATCCTACTATTTCGGAAGCTGTAAAAGGAGCTACCGAAGTAGCTTACGGAGAGGCGATCGATCTGTAAAAATTCAAATAAAAGAAAAAGGTCAGGCGTACATTCTGATGCCTGGCCTTTTTTTTGTGAGCGCAGCAGGCTCGTTCTCACAACTATGCTATGCCGTTAAAAGACGACTTTACCATCGTGATCAGCAGAGCCGACGCTTTAGGCGACATGGTTCTTACGCTCCCCATGGCCGGCCTGCTGAAATCTTACTTTCCCGGATGTAAGATCTATTACCTGGCCAAAAAGTACGCCGAACCCCTGATCGCCCTTTCTTCCCACATCGACGGCTTTATAGAATACGATTACCTGTCGGGCCTGCCGCGCCAAGAGCAGGTGCTGTACCTGAAGAAATTTGAAGCCGATATCTTCGTTAACGTCCTGCCGGACAGAGGTCTCGCCTTCCTGGCTAGAGAAGCCGGCATACCTCTGCGGGCCGGCACCACCAACCGCTGGTATCACTGGCTGACGTGCAACCGCCTGATCCGGCTGTCGAGAAAACGTTCCGACCTTCATGAAGCCCAGCTGAATATCCGGCTGCTAAAGTTTTTGCCTGTAGATACGCATGTCCCGCTACGACGGATACAGGAATATTACGGCATCAGGAAACCGCCCTCCGGGACTTTCGCCTTTCTACCTGAAAACCGGAAAAAAATAGTGCTGCTGCACCCCAGGTCGAACGGAAGCGGCCGGGAATGGAGCATCGACAATTATGACCGGCTGATCGGGCTGCTGGATCCTGCCGTTTACAATGTTGTGGTTTGCGGGCTTCCGCGCGAAGCCGACAGCATAGCTCCCCTATTTAAAAGGCACCCCCGGGCGATCAATGCCATCGGGCAGGTGACCTTGCCCGAATATATACAGCTTATCTGTCAAAGCCATGCGCTTGTAGCCAGCGGGACAGGCCCCCTGCATATCGCCGCAATGATGGGAATAAAGACGATCGGCTTGTTTCCCCGGAGGAAAGCCGTCGGCCCTGAAAGATGGCAGCCGCTGGGTGAGAATGCCTGCTATCTGACCTCTGAGGGGTCATGCTCATGCGCACAACAACCGGGTTGCAACTGTATGGACCTGATACCGGCTGAAAAAGTAGCAGCGTATATAGAGGGTAATCCTTGACAGAAAGTATCATTGGATACTATATTTGTTCAGTTAATAACACAACAGAAGATTTTGAGCATTTAGTATTCAACCACTAACAAACGTCTTAGCAACCGTCATCAGACAACTCATCCCGGTAGAAGCCAGCTTTTTTGTTTCCGGCAGCAGTGAAGCTGCCTCCCGTCGTACCATGCAGTTTTCATAGATACGGCCTTTTTCGTCATCCTGAACGACTATCGGTTTTTACTGCTTAAAACCCAGCATATGACTGTATCAGCCATAACTCCTGACCTCCGACCGTATACAGCCCCGGATCTTACTTTTTCCATCCTGATCCCGTCATGGAACAATCTCGAGTATCTCAAGCTATGCATCGGGAGCATCCGCAGGAACTCCACTTTCCGTCACCAGATCCTTGTTCATTTAAACGAAGGGACGGACGGAAGCCTCGAATGGATAAAGGAGCAGCCCGATATCACCTATACCTACAGCAAGAATAACCTGGGCGTTTGTTACCCGCTAAACCTGCTTTCGGTCAAGACGGCGACCGACTACATCGTGTATATGAACGACGACATGTACGTCTGCCCGGAATGGGACAAAGCGCTCATGGATGAGATAAAAAGAATAGGGCACAAGTATTTCTTCCTGTCGGCCACCGCAATCGAGGCGAGCCCGAAGAAAGCCTGCGCTATCCACCGTAATTTCGGAAAGAATAGTTCGGAATTTGACGAGCAAAGCCTGCTCAGGCATTATAAGTCGCTTAATATTCCCGACTGGCATGGCGCCACCTGGCCTCCGAATATTGTCCACAAAGACATATGGCAGCTGGTAGGCGGCTACAGCATCGAATTTTCTCCCGGCATGTACTCCGACCCGGATTTTTCGATGAAGCTGTGGGAAGCAGGCGTCAGGCTGTTCAAAGGCATTAACTCAAGCAAAGTATATCATTTCGGGTCTATCTCGGTCAACAGGGTAAAAAAGAACAGGGGCTACTATAAGTTCATCGGAAAATGGGGATTTACTTCCAGCACAGCCACGCAATATTTTCTTCATCGCGGAGAGACCTACGACGGCCCGCTGACCTCGCCGGAAATACCATGGCGGATCAGGATCAAGAATTACCTGCGCAGGCTGCAGACCTCTTTCTATTACCCCGGATAAAACGCCCGGGTATCCTGATCGGGCGGCCCCGCACAATCACAATGAAAAAGGGAGCTATCCTTCCGGACAGCTCCCTTTTTTCGACAGAAACCGGGAGACGCTATACCTCTGCTCTCACCACTTCCTCAAATTCGCTTACGCTCACCGTTTTCTCTTCAGATGTAACGTTTCCGCGAAGAAGTTCGTATACTTTGTTATCGAATACCTGCTGAAATACTTTCCGGTAGTTGTCTCTTTCCCGGTCGGTCAGGTATTGCTGGGCAATTTTGTCGATGGTTTCCTTCATGGAATCCTCCTCGCCGTAAATGCCGAACTGGGCTTTGACGATATTCCTTGACTCTTCAAGCAAATCCGCTGCTTCCACTTTTACTTCATGGCTTTCGGCAACCCGGTTACGGATAAGGCTCATGCGGAGCGATTTCGCAAAAGCGTCGAACTCGTCAGCGATCTGCTCCTCGGTAAACTTGCCTTCATTGGCCTGGTACAGCCATTTCTTGAGAAACTCTTCGGGCAGTTCTATCGGTGTTTTTTCAAGTAGCCTGTCTTCTATATCCCTCCTCAGCAAAGCTTCGGTTTCACGGTTATAATTCTCCTGCACAATAGCGGCCACCTTCTCACGGAATTCCTGCTCTCCTGCGACTTCCTCGCCAAAACCCAACACCTTCTTATAAAATTCGTCGTTCAGCTCAGCCGGAACGTTCCTTGTAATATCTTCTGCCTTGAAAGTAAATTCGCCGGACAACTCACCAATCTCATCCTTTTTCTTGCCGGTCACATGCGCGATAGCAGATTCGTCCTCGAACGTATCCTGAATATCGAAAGTCACCGAATCTCCTACTTTGATCCCTATAAACAAAGATCTCAACTCTTCCTTCACACGTTTTACGGGGATGGCGGTCTTGGTTGTAAACTCAGTCGCCTCCTGGGTAAGCTCGCCGTAGATGATATCGCCGTCTTCTGAAACTTCCGGATGCGTATTTTCAGCAAATCTGTTACGAAGATCTTCTATGGTTTTATCGAGATCGCTCTCGCCTGCCTGGATGGTATATTTTGTTATGCCGTTCAGTTGCTCCAGGTCCACCACAAAATCGCCGGCAAGACCGAGGTCAAACGAAAATTCGAATTCAGTCTGGTTGTCCCAATCGACCGAATCCGCCTTCTCGCGATCGGGCATAGGGTCGCCTACAACCGGTAGCTTGTTGTCTTTGATATAATCGTTGACAGCATGCGAGAGCAGGTGGTTCACCTCTTCAACCAATATACCCCTACCGTACATTCTGTTGATCACATGGGCCGGCACTTTCCCGGGCCTGAAGCCCTTGATGCTGGCGCGCTTGCTGTAGTCTTTTATACTTTTGTCCACTTTCGGCTGATAATCCTCTTTTACCAGCTTTACCTTCAGCGAGGCGGTGGTAGGCGAACTTTTCTCTAACAGGACTTCCATTTACTGAAATAAATCGGTTTTAAAATAGTAATATAACGCCACTATCGGCCTATGCGGCGCGGCCTGCGCGGCCCGGCCTGCACTATCCAATTAATCGACCTTTAAAGAAGCAAAGCCCTCAAAACCAAGTCCTGAGGGCTTTCTCCTGAGGGATCAGAGATCCTTCTTCTTGTACGGGCGGAGGGAATCGAACCCCCACGCCTTGCGGCACCAGATCCTAAGTCTGGCACGTCTACCAGTTCCGCCACGCCCGCATACACAACTCCTTCTCTCGCCAAATTTTATACACACCGCCGAATTTGGAGTGCAAAGGTATTAACTTTTGTTTTTATTTTCCTAATTTTATATAACAATTTTTCTTGTCGGTTTTTCATTGAAAAATTGATAACAATAGCTTAAAATTACGGTTCAGGCTTGTTATACCAATATTGGAAACGTGGAAATCAGCGAAGCAGACTTAGAACTAGAAAGGAAGGACATTCTCAAGCGATACCGTAAATTACTACGGACGGCGAAGCCGTTCCTGCACGACGACGATGCCAGGCTGATCAAGAAGGCATTTCATACCGCGGCGGAAGCCCATAAGGAAATGCGGAGGAAATCAGGCGAGCCTTACATCTACCATCCCATCGCCGTAGCGCAAATCGTAGTGGAGGAAATCGGCCTGGGAACTACCTCGATTATCTCGGCTTTGCTCCACGACGTGGTCGAAGATACCGACATGACCATCGCCCAGATCGAGCGGCTGTACGGCAAAAAAGTAGCCACCATCATCGACGGGCTCACCAAAATCTCGGGGAAGTTCGAGTATGGCAGCTCTCAGCAGGCGGAAAATTTCCGGAAAATGCTGCTCACGCTTTCCGACGACGTAAGGGTTATCCTGATCAAGCTCGCTGACAGGCTTCACAACATGCGCACGCTCGACAGCATGCCCAGGCATAAGCAGCTCAAGATCGCCTCGGAAACCATCTATATCTACGCCCCGCTGGCGCACAGGCTGGGGTTGTATGCCATTAAGTCGGAGCTCGAGGACCTTTACCTGAAGTATGCCGAGCCTGAAGCCTACCGCTCCATCGCCATGAAGCTGCGGGAAACAAAGCTCGCCCGCGACCGTTTTATCTCGCGGTTCATGGAGCCCATTGTAAAGGATCTCGAAGAGTCAGGACTGCGGTACATCATAAAAGGACGGCCTAAGTCGATCTATTCCATCTGGAACAAGATGCGTAAGCAGAACAAGCCTTTTGAAGAGGTTTACGACCTGTTTGCCATCCGGATCATACTGGACTCGCCTTCCGAGTACGAAAAGGAAAAATCGCTTTGCTGGCAGGCCTATTCGATCGTAACCGACCACTACAAGCCCAATCCCGACCGCCTCAAGGATTGGATCAGCACACCCCGGGCCAACGGCTACCAGTCGCTGCATTCTACCGTGATGAGCAAAAGCGGGCAATGGGTGGAGGTCCAGATCAGGACGACGCGGATGGACGAAATTGCCGAAAAGGGCTATGCTGCGCACTGGAAATACAAAGGGAACGACACGAAAGTCAAAGGAAACATCGATGTCTGGATCAACCGTGTACGCGAAACGCTCGAAAACGGGCAGGGCGACAAAACCGCGGCCATTGAATTCCTGGACGAGTTCCGGAACAACCTTTTTTCGGAAGAAGTCTTCGTGTTCACGCCTAAAGGAGAGCTGAAGGTGCTGCCGCGCGGAGCTACCGCGCTGGATTTCGCCTTCGACATCCACACCGAAATCGGCGCCAAATGTATGGCGGCCAAGGTCGGCGGGACGCTCGTGCCGATCAGCTACGTTCTCAACAACGGCGACCAGGTAGAGATCATTACCTCCAACAAGCAAAAGCCGAATGAAGACTGGCTGCGGATTGTCACTACCTCCAAAGCCAGGGGCAGGATTAAGGAGTACCTGAAGGAAGAGAACAGGGGATACGAAACCGACGGCCGCCAGATGGTGGAAAAGAAGCTGAAGATCCTGGGGATCGAGAGCAATGCCGAAACCTTCAACCAGCTCAGGGCTTTCTTTGATTGTAAAACCCCTGTCGATTTCTTTTACCGCATCGGGAAAGGCTATATCCATCTCGACGAGCTTAAAAAATACAAGCGGCACCGCGACCTCCGCGATAAAAAGAAAGAGGAAGAAGAAGTATTCGTCCCGAGGACGGAAGGCGACGGCAAAGAGCTGGGGAAATACCTGAAAAACCTGCACGGCAACCAGAACGACGGCGATACCCTCCTGATCGGCGAGGACATGGACAAGATCGACTACCGGCTGGCGGTCTGCTGCAATCCCATTTCAGGCGACGATGTTTTCGGGTTCGTTACCATCAATGAAGGCATCAAAATACACCGCACTACCTGTCCCAATGCCGCGGAGCTGATGTCGAAGCACGGCAACCGGGTGATCAAAGCCAAGTGGGTTTCCAAAAAAGAAGAAGCTTTCCTGGTGGGGATCCACATTACGGGCACCGACCGCGTAGGGCTCGTGAACGATGTGACCCGCATCATCTCCAATGAGCTCAATATCAATATGCGGGGTGTGTCGTTCGATACGGTCGACGGGATTTTTGAAGGCGATGTACGGATTTACGTGCAGGATACAACCCACCTGGAAGAGCTCATGCGCAAGCTTGAAAAGGTCGAAGGCGTTTTTAACATGACCCGCTTCGACTGCCCGAAGCCCAAGTAAGCACGCGCACGCCTGGCACCGTATTTAGACTGGTTTCATAAAAGCCTCACTTCTGTGCATTTACATCTTATTTTATTTAAACTTGCGTAAGTAATAGGATTTTGTCTCTAAGATTTACTTGACCAATGCCGCAAGCGCCAGCCAACAACTTCGAATCAGCAAAAAAAATCCTGACGGCCTATATCGAGAGCCGCGGCCTTCGGAAAACGCCTGAAAGGTTTGCCATACTGGAAGAAATCTATTCCCGGAATGACCATTTTGATGTGGATGAGCTCTACATCAGCATGAAGAATAAGAAATACAGGGTAAGCCGGGCCACTGTCTATAATACACTCGACGTCCTGGTTGAATGCGACCTGGTGACCAGGCACCAGTTCGGCAAAAACCTGGCGCAGTACGAAAAATCGTATGGCTCCAGGCAGCACGACCACCTGATCTGCACCGAATGCCAGAAAGTACTCGAATTCTGTGATCCCAGGATACAGTCTATCCAAAGCATGGTAGGCGAAATGCTTCAGTTCAAGGTCGCCCACCACTCCCTTATTTTCTACGGCAACTGTAACCGCAGCAATTGCGAAAATAAAAAACAGGGCGGAAAAGAGGAATTATTAGCCAGTTAGTATTTTTCTTGGGCATAGTATATTACATTTGTCACTCCGGTATCAAGATCCCGTTTTCTGGTACCGGCATTATTTGTTTTATTGATATCCTATTCTGGTTTTTTAGTGAAAATAGATGTTTTGCTGGGCCTTCAGTGGGGCGATGAAGGAAAAGGTAAGATTGTTGACGTAATTGCTCCCGAATATCAGGTAGTTGCAAGATTCCAGGGAGGGCCTAACGCAGGCCATACGCTTGAGTTCGATGGCATCAAGCATGTGCTCCATCAAATCCCTTCGGGTATATTCAGACGTAATATCCAGAACGTTATCGGAAACGGCGTGGTACTCGATCCCATCGTATTCCGCAAAGAAATTCTGGCGCTCGAGACCTATGATCTTGACCTGAAAGGCAACCTTTCCATCTCCAAAAAGGCTTCGCTCATCGTCCCCACCCACAGGCTGCTCGACGCTGCCTATGAACAGGCGAAAGGCGACTCTAAAATAGGCTCTACCCTGCGTGGGATAGGCCCGACCTACAAAGACAAGGTGGCCCGCCAGGGACTGCGCGTGGGAGACATCCTCTCTCCGGATTTTAAAGGAAAATATGAGCGGCTCGTTGCATCTCATCGCGTAACGCTCGACTTCCATAACTACCCTTATGCTGAAGAGCTGGCCAGATCGGAGGCTGAATTCTTCGAAGCGGTCGCGTTCCTCAGGCAGTTCAGGCTGGCGGACAGCGAGTACTTCATCAACGAAGCGCTGGATAAGGGGCAGAAGGTGCTCGCGGAAGGAGCCCAGGGTTCTCTTCTCGATATCGACTTCGGATCCTATCCTTTTGTAACGAGCTCTTCGACGATGACAGCCGGCACCTGTACCGGCCTGGGTGTAGCGCCCAGCCGTATCGGCGAAGTCTTCGGGATATTCAAAGCCTATTGTACCCGCGTCGGCAGCGGCCCCTTCCCTACCGAACTGCTGGATGAAACCGGCGACCGGATCCGTGAGGAAGGACGCGAGTACGGCGCTACCACGGGCCGGAAAAGACGCTGCGGATGGCTGGATTTACCGGCGCTGAAATATGCTATCATGATCAATGGCGTGACACAGCTTATCATGATGAAAGTGGATGTACTGTCCGTTTTCGACGAAATAAAGGTCTGTACGCATTACCGGCTGCCCGATGGATCGCTTACCGACCGCCTGCCCTATGATCTTTGCGACGAGAGCGTCACACCCGTTTACAAGGATTTTAAAGGTTGGGAAGTCTCTCTCGACGGGATCCGGGACTATGAAAATGTGCCTGCCGAGCTTGGCGAATACGTTTCATTTCTGGAAAAAGAGCTGAACCTCCCGATTACCTTTATTTCTTCCGGGCCGGAAAGGGAATCACTGATCCTGAGATCGAGATAAACATAACAGGCTTCTAAAAGCAGTCCCCGGGTTCGGAATGAACCCGGGGACATTTTTTTTACAAAAAAGTGTTTCCCTTAAGGCGCGTGCTGCGACTAACCTGGAAGCAAGCCCAAACAGAACAACTATAACCCACACCATACCCGGAATATCCGGGACCTTCGTCCGGCATCCTCCAGGGAGGATGCCGGCCTTTGTGCAAGTCCCGCAGCTGTATTATGTCGCTTGCAGCGACCAGCCATCTCATTCCACCAGCAAACGACTTATTACAACAGCCGCGCCGCCCGCACAGGCTTTAACCACGTATAATCCCGCCGGCAATCCGCCCGTTTCCAGTTCATAGTTCCCCTGTGTCTTTTCTGTTACCGGTACTTTCATTATCCTGCCCGACATATCAGACACTATGATATCGGTTTCCCCGTCGGCTGATTTCAGATCGAGGGTCGCTTTCCCGCCGCGGGCCGGATTCGGATAGACATACCCGTATAGACTTTCGGCCTGACCCCATTTCACCGATACTATTGCCGACAGCTCATAGGTCCCGTCTTTATCTACCGTTTTGATACGATAATAAGATAAAGCTTCTGAGAATGCAGGCCTGTGGTCGGAAAACCGGTAGCGGACCGTCTTAGTCCCTTCTCCTTTTGCCGGCACTGTACCTATAGCGTCAAAATTCCTGCCATCGGCGCTCCTCTGCAGCTCAAAATGAGAGGCATTGACTTCCAGCACCGTCTCCCAGCTCAGTTGGGCGGTATTCCCTTCTTTGCTGGCTTCAAAAGACGCCATCGTGACCGGCAGCGGGTCATAGCCCCCTTCGTAAGCGCCCATATCGATATGATCCCCCGCGAGCCTCGGCTTTCCTGCCGGATCGGTGTCGTCGTTCAGGTTGCCCGGATAGGATCCGTCGGCGCCTTTGTCCACCACCGGGCTGTTGGTCTTCAGGCGATAGTCGCCATTGGTAAAAGGGGCATCATTCGCCGTGCGCCCGTTCACAAACTGCGGGTTGGTAGTGCCCGCCAGGTTCGATCCGCCATTGCCGCCGTTGGTCGTAACAGACTGTACGATACTGTTTGTAACTTTATCTTCAGTCAGATACACCGTGAACACGCCCGGATTGTTGATGATACTATTTTTTACCGCCGTAATAGTTCCGCTCTCCCGGTAGATTGATGCCCCCTTGTTTGCGCTGATCGTCGTATTGATAATTTCAACATTGGTGCCGCCGTTAAGATATATCCCTCCACCATATGAAGGACCGGATAAATCTCCCTGGTTTCCCGCTATCACAGTATTTACCAGAGACAGGTAAGACAGATCTGAATAAAACGCTCCTCCCCTTTCCGCCACATTGCCCATCAGCACGCAATTATGTGTAGCCAACCTCATCTCTTCCATAAAAATTCCACCCCCGAATCGATCTGAGCTGTTTCCCGTTACCGATATATTGGAAAGTTTCATCTGTGTCATATTACTCAGGCTCGATTTTATAAAAATACCTCCGCCGGTATAACTTGCACTGTTATTGGTAACTATCAGGTTTCGCAGTGTAGCATAAGAATCCACTACATAAATACCCCCTCCGCTGGATGCATCGACGTACTTGCCATTCACATTATAGCCCGCCCAATATTCCGCTTTACCTCCGGCAACGGTAAAACCGTCGAGCATAGCGCTGCCTGCTTCACCGGCTGTCACTACCACATGGCATACTCCGGTATAAGTATCTTCCCCTTCCTCATAAGGCTCATCCAGTTCGCCCGACAAAATGGTTGGATTCGCCGCCCAGTCGGTACGGTTTGCCAGCGAAGTTTCGTTTCCGGC
>MEDT01000156.1 GCA_001724175.1 Cytophagaceae bacterium SCN 52-12
GCTATAACGCCGGTGATTATATGTTGTATAATTTATATTATGTTAAATAGTGCTTTGTGAAATAATGAATACCGATTTGTCAATACCCTCTTTTTTCAGAGTTTCACGATCACGATAATGCCGGTAATAGAATTATCCCGGATTGCGTTTTTCCGACAAATGGCTTAAAGCAACTACAAGCATCAACGCGCCTGTAAAACCCAAAGCTACTGAAAGAGACGTCTCTTCCGCGATGACTCCCAGCAATGCAGGACCTGCCAGTTGTCCTGCATAACCTATTGTAGTGACAGCCGCCAGCGCCGCAGTGCCGGGTACATTTTTAATTTGCCCGGCCTCGCTGAAAAAAACGGGAACAATATTGGCAGCGCCGAGACCGATCAGGACAAATCCCAGGAGCGCCGATGCAATCCATGGCGTTGCAATGAGCACCAGGAAACCCGAAGCCGCCGCCAGGCTTCCGGCCAGGATAACTTTCCGGCTATGCATCCTGGAAACAAGCCGGTCGCCGATCAGCCGCATGAAAGCCATGGCGATCGAAAATGCGGCGTATCCCAGGGCTAGAAAGGCTTCGTCCATTCCTTTGTAATCCCTTAAAAATATGGCGCTCCAGTCAAGGACGGCTCCTTCCGAAAGAAAGACGATAAAGCACATCGTACCTAAAAACAAAACCCGGGTACTCAGCCAGGAAGCCGGCTTTTGCTTTTCTTCCGCCTTTCCTGAAGAATATTGCCTGATCACCTCCTTCTCCGTCCTGAAGCTCATGAGATTTCCGGATTGCCCGGATACGATCAGCACCAGCAAGACGGAAAGCATAAGAAGAGACGTGACCGGCTGGAAATCCATTTTCAAAAGAAAAAGAACCAGGACAGGTCCGAGCAGACCGCCCACGCTGAAAAGTCCGTGCAATGACGACATGACCGGCTTCCCGGAAAGATTCTGTACCTGGACGCCATGTGCATTCATCGCTACATCGACGCTTCCTATGCCGGCTCCGAACAGGAAAAGCATCATGCCCATCCGGACCGGCGAATCCATCAGGAGCAGGGAGGGCAGCGTAACCGCAATTATGATGGTGGCCAGGAGGATAACCCGGCGGCTCCCGATCCTGGAAATCAGCCAGCCTGTCGCAGGCATCATCACAATAGCGCCGACCCCCAGGAAGAGCAGCAGCGCTCCTATCTCGCTGTCATTCAGAAGAAGCTTGTCTTTGACGTAAGGCACCATCGGCGCCCAGCCCGAAAGCGCGATGCCGCAAACTAGGAAAACTGCCCTGGTCGCCAGGCTGGCTTTTCTTAAATCTGCCGTGAATGTTTCCAATTTTCAGTATGCCGGGGTAATGAAAAGCAAAAATAAGAAAGGGCTGCTCTCCGGAGCAGCCCTTTCTTATTAAACCTGAAAAAAACTATTCCGAGCAGGGAATATTTTTGGATTCCACCTGCTGGATGATATTATTGATGTTATCAAGCGTAACTTTTGCGTCTGAATCAGGATTGACAGAGGCAGCCTTTTCAAAGTAAGGCCGGGACTTTTTGAATCGCCCGCATACCTTGCTTTCCACTTCCTTGCCTTTTGCCTGGTATTCCTGCATGTTCATGTTGTCGACCTCACGCTTCAGCTCCACTCCTTCATTATAGTAGATGGCGCCGAGACCAAACAGGGCATCGTAATTGTTGCCGTCCACCGAGATCGCTTTTTCATAAGTCTTCAGCGCGTTGTTTTTAGCTTCGGTTTGCTTGGCTCTGAGCTCATTTGCCTGAGCCTCCAGCGCCGATTTATCGACGCTGTTTGCCTTCTCCTCCGCGGCTTTGATGTCGGTTCCTATTTTAGCGATGGCGGCTTCGGTTTCTTCCTTCGACTTCTTCACTTCATCAAGCTGACGCTTCAGCTCGGTGCTCCTGGGCTGAGCTTTAAGGCGGGCCGCAAGCCGCTTGATC
The DNA here is from genome assembly GCA_001724175.1 of Cytophagaceae bacterium SCN 52-12. Taxonomy (GTDB): domain Bacteria; phylum Bacteroidota; class Bacteroidia; order Cytophagales; family Spirosomataceae; genus Ravibacter. The sequence continues at coordinate 1,935 of MEDT01000156.1, forward strand.
TCTCCGTCATAGATCTCGATTTTTGATTTTTCCTGCTCAAGATCATCTTCAAGCTTGCCTTTTTGAACACCTGACTGGGCAAGCTTCTCCTCGATCTCCCTCAGGCTCTTGGTATAGTTCGAATAGCGGTTGTCATACAGGATACCCAGGTTGGTAAGGTTTACAACGCTGGGATCCTTTTCGGTAAGCCCGGTGAGCTCCTTGATCGCATCATCTTCACGACCGGCGGCAAGGAGAATATTGACCTTCTCAGACATCAGGTCTTTATGGTTCTCATTGGCCTTCAATCCCAGGCTAAGAACATCCAAGGCTTTGTCATAGTCATTTTTCTCTTTGTGAAGCTGGGCATACCCATAATATGCGCTGGCGTCTTTACCTCCGTTCTGTGCGTAGCCGGCGTAGTTCTTTACGGCTTCGTCAAAATTGTTCAGCTGCTGCGCCGAAATAGCGGCATAAAGTGCGCCGGTAGTATCGCTCTTGAATACGCTGTGGGCAGTAGCAAAGCTTTCCAAAGCTCCCTGCAGGTTTTTGGATTGAAAATGCTTCACGCCCTGGTTGATAAACGCGTCGTATAAAGGAGTCTGCTTATCGCCGTCCAGGACAGCCTGGGCTTCTTTTGCCAGCTTGCCGGGATCTCCTTTTTTCGTTTTATCGAGCTCCACTACTTTTTTGTAGGCTTCCAGCGCCTTATTGGCAGCGTCTGCATCTATCACTTCCGTCGTATCGCGGAGAAGAGCAATATTTTCGTAAAGTTTTGCCCTATCCATCCAGGTGGACGCTTTCACGTTGGCTTTCGCGTCCTGGATTTTCTCATCGGATTTTTCCTTGTCCTTCTTGTATTGAGTCAGCATAGCTCCCTCAAGCAGGTCCTGGGAAAAGGCCGGGGCCACCATTAAGGCTAATATTAAACAAACAAATATTTTTTTCATAGGTAATTTAAAATGGTTTAAGTTGCTTGTATTATTCTTCGGTTTGATTATCATTTTCAGGCGCTCCGGCGCTTTGGGCATCATCTCCTGCCTCCGGTGCAGTATCGCCGGCCTCAGGTGTTCCGGCAGCGTTTTCCTCTTCCTCGTCATCTTCTCTCACGAGCCTGGTCACCGACGATATCTCGTCTGAAGTTCCCAGCCTGATGAGCTTGACGCCCTGCGTATTCCTGCCGGCCAGCCGCACATCCGCTACGGCCATCCTGATGGCTATGCCGTTTTTGGTTATGATCATCAGGTCGTCTCCTTCGGTCACTTCGGCGATCGAAACGAGATTGCCGACTTTTTCGGTGGCGTTCAGGGTCGTGACCCCCTTTCCTCCCCTGTTGGTGATACGGTAGTCTCCTATATCCGATCTTTTGCCGTAGCCATTTTCAGAAACGACCAGCAATTGCGTATCCTCCCTGGAGATGCAAACCATGCCGATCACCTTATTATCCCTGGCTTCCGAGTCGAGGTTGACGCCCCGGACTCCGGTCGCGGTACGCCCGATAGGCCTGACGGTCTTCTCGCTGAACCTGACGGCCCTGCCGGCGCTTGTCGCAATGACAATATCGTTGTCCCCGTTGGTCAGCGCGACATTCAGCAGGCGGTCCCCATCATTGATATTGATAGCGATGATACCGTTCTGTCTCGGCCGTGAATAGGCTTCGAGCAGCGTCTTCTTGATAACGCCCTGCTCCGTACACATAATAATATAGTTATTATTGATGTAGTCCGGATCCGTCAACGTCCGGACGTTGATCACGCTGCGGATCTTATCGCCGGGCTCTATGCTAAGAATATTCTGCACGGGACGCCCTTTCGCGCTCTTGGAGCCTTCGGGCAGCTCGTATACCTTGAGCCAGTACAGCTTACCGAATTCGGTAAAGAAAAGAAGGTAGTTGAGCATCGAGGCGGAGAAGAGATGCTCTGTAAAATCTTCTTCCTTGGTCCTCACCCCTCTCGCTCCTACCCCGCCTCTGCTCTGGGTACGGTATTCATTCAGCTGCGTCCGCTTGATATAGCCCTGGTGCGAGATGGTGATCAGCATTTTCTCATCCGCGATCATATCCTCATCGCTGAACTCTTCGGCGGCATACTCGATCTCGGTTCTCCTGGCATCGCCGTACCGTTCTTTGATATCAGACAGTTCGGTTTTGATAATATCGTATTTCCGCCATTCGTTGGCAAGGATGTCTTTCAGATCGGCGATCAGCTTGATAAGCTCCTCGTATTCCTGTACGATCTTCTCTCTTTCCAGTCCTGTCAGGCGCTGCAGGCGCATTTCCAGGATGGCTTTCGCCTGGATCTCGGAAAGGCTGAATTGCTCCATGAGGCCGTTTTTGGCTTCTTCCGGATCCCGGGAATTCCTGATAAGGGAAATGACGGCGTCCAGGTTGTCAAGCGCCACCAGCAAGCCTTCCAGTATGTGGGCTCTTTTTTCCGCCTCTTTCAGCTCGTATTCGGTGCGGCGGGTGATTACCTCGATCCTGTGCTCGATATAGTTCCTGATCAGGTCCTTCAGGTTGAGCAGCTGCGGCCTTCCTTTGACCAGCGCTACGTTATTGACGCTGAAGGAAGACTGAAGCGGCGTATACTTGTAAAGATGGTTGAGCACAATATTGGGAATAGCGCCTTTCTTCAGGTCGAAAACAATGCGCATTCCTTCGCGGTCCGATTCATCGCGGATATCGGCAATCCCATCGAGCTTCTTTTCATTGATAAGGCCTGCGATCTTTTCGATCATCTGGGCCTTGTTGGTCATATACGGGATCTCCGTAAAAATAATCTGCTCCTTGCCGCTCTTGGGTTCCTCGAAGCGGGATTTGCCGCGCACCACTACCCTTCCCCGGCCGGTTTCAAACGCCGATCTCACCCCCTGGTAGCCGTATATGATCCCACCGGTAGGAAAATCAGGCGCTTTGATATGCTGCATCAATTCCGATACGGTGATTTCGGGATTCTCGATATAAGCGATCGTTCCGTCGATTACCTCGCTCAGGTTATGGGGCGCCATATTGGTAGCCATCCCTACTGCGATACCGGACGAGCCGTTCACCAGGAGATTAGGGAACTTGGCCGGCAATACGGTCGGCTCTTTCAGCGAATCGTCAAAATTGGGCTGAAAATCGACGGTGTCTTTATCAATGTCGGTGATCAGTTCATCGGCGAGCCTTTTCAGACGGGCTTCCGTATACCGCATGGCCGCGGGAGAGTCGCCGTCTACAGACCCGAAGTTTCCCTGGCCGTCGACCAGGAGGTAACGCAGCGACCACTCCTGGGCCATACGCACCATTGTATCATATACGGAGGCATCTCCATGCGGGTGATACTTTCCCAATACTTCCCCCACGATCCTGGCTGATTTCTTATGCGGCCGGTTATATCGCACACCCAGGTCTTCCATTCCATATAAAACCCTCCTGTGCACCGGCTTAAGCCCGTCGCGTACGTCGGGCAGGGCACGGGAAATTATAACGGACATAGAGTAATCGATATACGCCCCGCGCATCTCGTCCTCGATATTAATAGGGATTACATTCTGTCCGGATGATGATTCCTCCATAAAAGTTTTAAGACGCTTTGTTTTAACTTACTTTAAAATATGGCAATATAGTCATTTTAAACGGATATGGCCACTACTTTACAAGCCAAATTACGGAATTAATACTTGCTTAAACAAAAAACCGTTCCGGGGCGGCGCCCGCAGGCCCTGACGGCGGTGCCGGGGGCTGCGGGGCAGCAAACGCCGGCTGCCGGTGTTGGGTATGCAGGCAGGCTTTCGCGGTATTTTGTAGAAGCGGATTCCCAACAATCAACATCGCTTTGTATACGGCCGGGATATTAAAAGTTGCTGAAAAAACATTATATCCGCCGCGAAGCGTTCTTATTACCTACATATTATTACCCGTAAACTGACTAGATCGTGTTAATCTTACTTGTTTTCCTGAGCATACTCTGCCTTGTTTTACTAATTTCGTGGGTAAAGCTGGATACATTTATTTCCTTTCTGCTGGTTTCGATCGGGCTGGGCTTCGCAGTCGGGCTGTCAGTACCTGAAATCAGCACTGCGATACAAAAGGGCATTGGCAGCACGCTGGGCGACCTGGTCATGATCGTAGGTTTCGGGGCGATGCTGGGGAAGCTGGTAGCGGACAGCGGTGCTGCGCAGCGGATCACCGACGCCCTTATCCTGCTGTTCGGCCGGAAATACATGCTCTGGGGGCTGGCGCTGGCCGGTTTCGTGATCGGTATCCCTCTATTTTACAGCGCCGGTTTCGTGATCGTGATTCCCCTGATCTTCATGATCTCGGCCTCGGCCGGGATACCGATGCTGGTCGTGGCGGTCCCGATGCTTGCGGCGCTGTCGGTGGCGCACGGCTATCTGCCCCCCCACCCCTCTCCTGCCGCCATTGCCTCACAGCTTAACGCCGACATGGGCAAGACATTGCTGTATGGAATTATCGTATCAATACCCGCGATTGCGATCGCCGGACCCATATTCGGCAAAACGCTCGGCCGCTTTAAACCGAATCCGGACACGGGCATGTTTGATCTTACGCCCAAGCCGCAAAGCGAGCTTCCGGGGCTGGGCATCAGTATCCTGACAGCCTTGCTTCCCGTCGTGCTGCTGGTCAGCATGGCCCCGGTCAGGAATCTTTTTCCGGAAAGCAAAGCGCTTGCGCTGCTTGCCGAACCCTGGTTCGGAATGCTTGCTTCCGTCCTGTTCGCGACGGTAGCCCTTGGAACAAGCCGGGGGATGTCGATGAAAAATATAACAAAATCTTTTGAAGAGGCTTTTAAGGGTGTGGCGGGAATACTCCTGATCGTAGCCGGGGCGGGCGTCTTCAAGCAGATCATGACCGAAGGACAGATCAATTCCTACCTGGCCGACCTGCTTGCCGGGCTGCATGCGCCGCCGCTGATCCTTTCCTGGGGAATAGCTGCGGTGATCAGGGTCTGCGTGGGGTCGGCCACGGTCGCGGGCCTTACCACGGTAGGGATCCTGGCCCCTTTACTGCAGTCGACGGGGGTTTCTCCCGAGCTCACCGTCCTCGCTATCGGTTCCGGAAGCCTCATGTTTTCGCATGTGAACGACGGCGGGTTCTGGCTCTTCAAGGAATATTTCAATGTCAGCATCAGGGATACGATCATGACCTGGTCGCTGATGGAGACAATTGTTTCTATAGTGGGGTTGATCGGCGTGCTTATCCTTGATATATTCGTCTGATCCTTTCGGGGAGATATCCTGCTTTCAGACCCGTTTCTTACTCATATCTCGCAGCTTATGCCTGTTCGGCATTTGCCTATTAGCTTTGTTAACAGTAATTTTGAAGGCTTCAATTCTTTTGAGGCTTTTACTTAACCCATAGAAAGACAAATTTATCATTATAATAATAAATCAAGTATGCCTAGCTGGTATGAAATAAAAGACCCGAACCAGGTGGATTCTCCCGGTTTGGTAATATATAAAAAACGGGTCGAACAGAATATCAACTTCATGACCCGGATCGTCGGCGGAGATGTTTCGCGGCTGGTGCCGCACGTAAAAACGCATAAAATGGCGGAAGTGGTTAAGATGCAGCTTGCCGCGGGTATCAGTAAATTCAAGTGCGCCACCATCGCCGAAGCGGAAATGCTCGCCCAGGCAGGCGCCAAATGGGTGCTGATCGCCTACCAGCTTACAGGGCCCAAAATCGACCGGATGCTCAACCTGATCGCCGCTTATCCTGACGTGCAGTTCGGGTCGCTGATCGACGACCGGAATGTAGCCAAGCATCTGAACGACTATATCAAAGGGAAAAAAGCTTCCTGGCTTATTTTTATCGATATAAACGTGGGGATGAACCGCACCGGCCAGTCTGTCAACTCCGATCTGCTTAATCTTTATGAATATGTCTGCAAATTGCCGAACCTGCTGCTGGCCGGAATTCACGTATACGACGGGCACATCAAGGAAAAGTTTTTTAAAGACAGGAAGGTCCAGGCCGATAAGGCATTCGACGAACTGGGTATGCTGTATGATTTCATAGAGATCAACGGACTGCCTGATCCTCTTGTTATTGCCGGCGGTATTCCTACATTTATGGTCCATGCCCTGCGAAAAAATGTATACTGCAGCCCCGGGACGTCCGTATTCTGGGATGCGGGCTATGGCGAGCAGTTCAGGGAACAGCCTTTTGTGTATGCCGCCCTGCTGGTAACGCGCGTGATTTCCAAGCCGGCGCCCGGGCTTGTTACCATAGATCTGGGCTATAAGGCGGTAGCTTCTGAAAATCCCCTTGATAAAAGGTTCAGGATATTGAACCTTCCGGATTACGAGTTCCTCAGTCACAGCGAGGAGCATGCGGTCCTGAAAGTTCCCAATCCGGAAAGTATATCGATAGGCGACGTATATTATGCGGTCCCCTATCATATATGCCCTACAGTCGCTCTTTACGGCACCGTTTCTGTTGTGGAAGACGGCGAAGTCTCGGAAACCTGGGAAGTGACCGCCCGCAACCGGAAGATCAACTACTAGGCGGCGCCCGTCAGGGCACAGTACGAAAGCGCCCGCAAACCTGAAGGGAAGGTTTGCGGGCGCTTCTTTTTTTTGAATTGCCTCAATTTTTTTCGGATATCCGAAGAATGCAATTTTATTCGGTTATTTCTCCTATTGTCAGCTGTTTATTCCGGTAAGTCTCCAATTTCAGCTTTTCGTGCTGGTCTGTATATATTTCGCGGAATATTTCACTTTTATCCTTACAGGGTAATAAAAGTGCTTTATTTATACTTATTATATATAATTATATTTTTATAAATATTCCTATACAAGTTTTTCCTATACCTTTATTTGTGTTTATGTTGGATAAAATTCTGTAAATCTACTATTTCACAAAATTTATTTCTACGTAATTTGCATTATGATTTAAGCATTTGCCGGACGGCAGCCCGTTTGAGGGTTGCCCTTACTGAAACGGGCTTCCGGCATGCAATCGGGTATTCCAGTATTATCAACCTTATCACGTTAGTAAATGTCATTAGCAGCAGTGGAAAACGAAGGACTCTATCGTCGCGAATTTGAGCACGATGCCTGTGGTATAGGCTTCAGAGCACATATCAAAGGCCGCAAATCTCACCAGATTGTTGCAGATGCCATCCATATGCTAGAAAGGATGGATCATCGCGGCGCGTGCGGCGCCGACCCTAACACGGGCGACGGGGCTGGGATACTGATCCAGATACCGCATGAGTTTTTTGTAGGCGAATGCTCTAAGCTGGGTTTTCAATTACCGGCAGCCGGTGAATACGGCGTCGGAATGGTGTTTTTTCCCCAGGATGCGACCGTCCGGGAAGAATGCCGGAACGTGCTCGACCGCAAGCTGAAAAAACTCGGGCTTCCGTTGCTCGGCTACAGAAAAGTCCCTACGCTCAATGATAGCCTCGGCGAGGGCTCCCTCCTGGTAGAGCCATACGTCGAGCAGATATTCATCAGGCGGCCGGAATTGCTGAAGGAAGACCTGGATTTTGAAAGAAAGCTGTATGTATTCAGGCAGCATACCAGCAGGCTGATCAATGAATCCGTAAAAGGTGCCCGGGACCTGTTTTATTTCACCACGGTCTCAAGCCGTACCATCGTATATAAGGGCCAGCTTACCACCGCCCAGCTGAGATATTATTTCCCTGACCTGGAAAATGAAGAAGTCGTGTCGGCGCTGGCCGTAGTGCATTCGCGTTTTTCTACCAATACTTTCCCGTCCTGGAAGCTTGCGCAGCCGTTTCGCTATATCGCTCACAACGGCGAGATCAATACCGTAAAAGGAAATGTCAACTGGATAAGGGCCGGTGAAAAATCCTATAGCTCCAGGCATTTTACCAGGGAAGAAATGGACATGATCCTCCCGATCTGCGACAAGGACCAGTCCGACTCTGCCAACCTGGATAATGCCATAGAGCTGCTTTATCTTTCGGGACGTTCCCTTCCGCACGTCATGATGATGCTCGTACCCGAAGCATGGGACGGCAACGACCAGATGGATCCCGACAGGAAAGCGTTTTATGAGTACCATGCCGCCATCATGGAGCCCTGGGACGGCCCGGCCTCCCTTTCTTTTACCGACGGCAGGATGGTAGGCGCCACGCTCGACCGGAACGGGCTCAGGCCTTCACGCTACTGGGTTCTCAACGACGACACCATCATTATGGCTTCGGAAGCGGGCGTCATAGAAAATGTAGACCAGTCGAAAGTCATCCTGAAAGGACGTCTTCAGCCCGGCCGGATGTTTATTGTAGACATGGAGCAGGGACGGATCATCCCGGATGAAGAAGTAAAAGCGGCTATCTGCACCCGGCATCCTTACCAGGAATGGCTCAATGAGAACAAGCTCAAGGTCGAGGAGCTCGACCATCCGATCCGGATGTACCGTAACTACGACGACCAGGCCCTTCTGAAGCGCCAGATCGCTTTCGGCTTTTCGTCGGAAGATCTTCGTATGATCCTGGCGCCGATGGCGGCTACCGGGATGGAAGCCATAGGCTCAATGGGTACGGACGTGCCCCTCGCGGTCCTCTCCGACCAGAGCCAGCATTTATCCTCCTATTTCAAGCAGCTTTTTGCCCAGGTGACCAACCCGCCGATCGATTCCATACGCGAGCGTTCGATCATGTCGCTGATCTCGTTCGTAGGCGGCGGAGAAAACCTGCTCGAAGAAGGGCCGAAGCACTGCAGGCAGATAGAAATACCCCATCCGGTGCTTACCGTATCGGAATTCGACAAGCTTCGTTTCGTAGATAAAAGCCATTTCCAGGCCAAGACGATCAATACCTATTTCCGCTCCGACCAGGGAGGCTTCGGCCTGGAAAGGGCGTTGAAAAGGATCTGCCAGTATGCCGAAGATGCTATAGAAGACGATTTCGAGATCCTGATACTTTCCGACCGGGCCATTGATTCCAATCACGCGCCTATTCCTTCCCTGCTTGCTACCGCCGCGGTGCACCATCATCTCATACGCAAGGGGCTCCGTGGTAAAGTAGGACTCCTGGTAGAGACGGGAGATGCGTGGGAAACCCATCATTTCGCTACCCTGATCGGTTACGGAGCGTCGGGCGTCTGTCCCTATATGGCATTCGAAACCATATCGGCAATGAACCGCAACGGTATGATAGAAGGCAGCTTCGAGGATGATAAGCTTTATTACAATTACATAAAGGCCGTTAACAAGGAACTGCTCAAAATTTTCTCGAAGATGGGCATCTCCACCCTGCAATCCTACCAGGGAGCGCAGATCTTCGAATGCCTCGGCCTGAACAAAGAAGTGATAGACAACTATTTCACCGGCACCATTTCGCGGATCGGCGGACTTGGTATTGACGAGATCGCGAGAGAAGTGCTCATACGTCACAAAGTTGCTTTTCCCGAAGGACCCGGGCTGAACCAGAAGCTGGAAGTGGGCGGTATATACCAGTGGAAGCAGCGGGGAGAGGCGCATATTTTCAACCCGCAGACCGTTCACCTGCTGCAGCATTCCACCCGCACCAACGATTACCAGCTTTTCAAAAAATATTCGAAGCTGATCGATGACCAGACGCAGAAGGTGCTGACCCTGAGAGGGCTTATGAAGTTCCGCAAAGGAAATCCCATCCCGCTGGAGGAAGTCGAGCCGGTAGAAAGCATTTTCAAACGGTTTGCTACCGGGGCCATGTCGTTCGGCTCCATCTCCTGGGAGGCGCACACCACGCTGGCGATCGCTATGAACCGGATCGGCGGCAAATCGAATTCCGGTGAAGGCGGAGAAGACGAGCTTCGCTATACGCCCAGAGAAAACGGCGACAACCTGAATTCAGCCATCAAGCAGGTTGCTTCGGGCAGGTTCGGGGTTACGAGCCACTACCTGGCCAATGCCAGGGAGCTCCAGATCAAAATGGCGCAGGGGGCCAAGCCTGGTGAAGGCGGTCAGCTGCCGGGCCACAAGGTCGACGACTGGATCGGCCGTACCCGTCACTCTACGCCTGGCGTGGGCCTTATTTCGCCGCCACCCCACCATGATATTTATTCTATCGAAGACCTGGCCCAGCTGATCTATGATCTTAAAAATGCCAACCGGGAAGCCCGTATCAGCGTCAAGCTGGTATCGGAAGCCGGTGTGGGCACCATAGCTGCGGGAGTTGCCAAGGCCCATGCCGACCACATCCTGATCTCGGGATACGACGGCGGTACGGGCGCTTCGCCGCTCAGCTCTATCCGTCACGCCGGCCTTCCGTGGGAGCTCGGGCTTGCCGAGGCGCACCAGACGTTGGTGAAAAACAAGCTCAGAGGACGCGTCACGGTCCAGGCCGACGGGCAGCTCCGCACCGGCAGGGATCTTGCCGTAGCGGCTCTTTTAGGAGCGGAAGAATGGGGAGTAGCCACGGCTGCCCTGGTGGCGGCCGGGTGCATCATGATGCGGAAATGCCATCTCAATACCTGTCCGGTAGGAGTAGCCACACAGCGTAAAGAACTACGGGCGCTGTTCAGCGGAAAGCCCGAGCACGTGGTCAACATGTTTACTTTTATGGCGACGGAGCTCCGGGAGATCATGGCGCAGCTGGGTTTCCGTACGGTAGACGAAATGGTCGGACAATCGCAGTACCTGGAGTTCAGGAAGGACATGAAGCACTGGAAGCATAAGGACCTGAGCTTCGATGCCATCCTTTATAAGGAGAATGCCGGTCTTGAAGTGGCGCTCTACAAGCAGGAAGAGCAGGATCACGGTATTGAGGGAGTCCTCGACCGGGAGCTGATCAGGGCGGCCGGCGCATCGCTGGAAAACAGGGAAGAGACTTACGGCGAATACCCGATCACGAACCTGAACCGCTCGGTCGGCAACATGCTTTCCTACGAGATCTCCAAAAAATACGGCGGCGAGGGACTTCCCAAAGGCACCATGCACTTCAAGTTCAGGGGCACTGCCGGGCAAAGCTTCGGGGCCTTCAATACCCACGGCATCAAGCTTGAGCTGGAAGGAGACGCCAACGATTATTTCGGTAAAGGACTTTGCGGCGCCGAGCTGATCGTATACCCTGACCGGGATGCCAGGTTCCGCCCGGAAAATAACATTATCATAGGCAACGTAGCCTTTTACGGGGCCACTTCGGGCAGCGCCTTTATCAGGGGGACTGCCGGCGAACGGTTCTGCGTAAGGAATTCCGGCGCCCATGTGGTAGTGGAAGGCGTCGGCGATCACGGCCTGGAGTATATGACCGGCGGATTGGCCGTCATACTGGGCGAAACGGGCCGGAACTTTGCGGCGGGCATGTCGGGAGGCGTGGCATACGTGCTCGACAAAGCCGGTAAGCTCAGGGAGAACCTGAACGGCGAAATGGTCGATATCCTCCCTTTAAACGAGGAAGATCAATCCATACTCCGGGAGTTCATCGAACGCCACTTCCAGTATACGACCAGCAGCGTGGCCTTCGAGCTGCTGCAGAGCTGGGAAAAAGGGATAGGGCAATTTGTGAAGGTGCTGCCGAGAGATTTCAAAAACGCGCTGGATAGCCGGAACATCACGCTGTCGGAGCAGATCAAAAACAAAAATGTGGTATACAAGGATATTGTAGTTGACGTAATTGCATCTTAAAAGCTTATCGTATCCAAATCAAGAATTTTAAAGTTTATGGGAAAAATAACGGGATTTTTAGAGTTCGACAGGGAATTGCCTGAAAAGAGAGCGGTCGGGGAAAGGATACACGACTATAAGGAGATCGAACCGCTACCCTCTGAATCACAAGCTACTACGCAGGCGGCCCGCTGTATGGATTGCGGGATTCCGTTCTGTCATAACGGTTGTCCCCTCGGGAACGTGATCCCCGAGTTTAACGATGCCGTATACGATAAAAACTGGAAGCTGGCCTACGAGATCCTTTCTTCCACCAACAATTTCCCGGAGTTCACCGGGCGGATCTGTCCTGCTCCGTGTGAAGCCTCCTGCGTGCTCGGCATCAACAAGCCGCCGGTGGCCATTGAGCTGATCGAGAAGTCTATCATCGAAAAGGCTTATGAGCTTGGCCTGGTCCGGCCGAAAATCCCGCAGAAACGTACAGGCAGGAAAGTAGCCGTAGTGGGTTCAGGGCCGGCCGGGCTGGCGGCTTCGGCGCAGCTCAACCAGGCCGGACATACGGTAACGCTGTTTGAGCGCGCCGACCAGATCGGCGGGCTTTTAAGGTACGGCATCCCTGATTTCAAGCTGGATAAAGCGACCATCGACAGAAGAATAGCCGTTATGGAGGCCGAAGGCGTGAATTTCCGGACCAACGTCAACATTGGTAAAGATATTTCGGCCGAAGACCTTCTCAACGATTTCGACGCTGTCGTGCTAACCATCGGCTCTACGGTGCCAAGGGATTTGAAGATCCCCGGTCGCGAACTGAAAGGCATTTATCCTGCCATGGAATTTCTCAGCCAGCAGAACAAGCGCGTCGCCGGGATCGACCGGGTAAAAGACCATCGCGGCGCCGACTACCTGAACGGCGAGCTATTGGCTACCGGTAAGAATGTGTTTGTGATCGGCGGCGGCGACACGGGGTCGGATTGTGTGGGTACTTCCAACCGGCATGGCGCTAAATCGGTAAACCAGATCGAGCTGCTGCCGATGCCTCCCAAAGACCGGGACGCTTCGACTCCCTGGCCTAACTGGCCCATGATGCTGAGAACTTCCACATCACATGAAGAAGGTTGTGAAAGACAATGGGCCATCAATACCAAGGCATTTATAGGTGATGAAAACGGGCATCTGAAGGCATTACAGATCGTGAAGCTGGACTGGCAGACCGACCCTGCCACGGGCAGGATGCAGATGATGGAAGTAGCAGGCTCGGAAGAAGCGGTACCGTGCGAACTTGCGCTGCTCGCGGCAGGTTTCCTGCATCCGCAGCCGGAAGGTATCGTGTCCGACCTTGAGCTCGAGCTCGATGAGCGTGGGAATATCAGGGCGATAGACTACCAGTCCGTTTCCAACGGGAAAATATTTGCAGCCGGCGATTGCCGCCGGGGACAGTCGCTGGTAGTATGGGCCATCAGCGAGGGCCGGGAGGCAGCCCGGGCAGTGGATAAATACCTGATGGGAGAATCGCTGCTGGAAGCCAAGGCCATCTCCATGTTTAACCCGGCTTTTGCGGAAGTCTCGTAAACAAGCAGTACCTCCCGGATAATCAAAAATCCCCTGACCAGGCGGCCAGGGGATTTTTGATTTCGAGAAATATAAGATTCAGCCGTTTATTTTGCGGTGACCGTTTTAATCTTCGACTCATCGATACCATAAGCTTTCACAACCTCTTCATAGTTATTGAGGTCTACGGCGGCTTTACGCGCCAGTGCCTCGGCGGGTAGTATAGCTACCCTGAACATCTGGTTCTGGGTCCAGCTATTGTCAAGGGTAGATAAATCGATATTGCCATCGAGGAAGAATTCCACATCATACTGCGTATAATCGTAATTATACTGAAAAAAACCATCACCGGCCGGAATTACCTGGGGCAATGCTCTCCAGATAATTGTTTCATTTCCGTTAACGGTTGCTACGTCGTAGGCCAGGTATACAAGCACCACGTCCGAGTCATACACTTCGAAATCGTTGGTAAAAGTATAAGAGGTCCTGTAGTTTCCGGCGGCTGTGAAATTAGAGGTAACCTGAAACACCACCGGAAGCAGTTCTGCACCCGGAGGGCCCTGCGGACCTTCAGGCCCGGGTACTCCTTCCGGTCCTCTGCAGCCCTGAAATGTGAATAGCAATGCCAATAATGATGCGGCTAACAAACTGTATCTTTTCATACCGGTGGTTGTTTATGTAATTAAAAATATGCTACTAGATGCCGGTTAGATTACCGCTCCGGCAGATCGTTTAACCCTTATCAGCTAAAATAGGTCGCCTATTCGGGATTTTTGCATTTATTAACAAGAATATTATCGTTTTTCCGGTTGCGGCAGCTCATAAACGCAGCCTTTTCCGGTCGCCCGGTATAAACAGGCTGCTGACCAGCGTGACCAGCATGCAGCCGGTGAGGTAGTAATAAAATCCGTCGGCATTCGAGGCATTCTTAAACCACAGCGCGACGTATTCGGCGGTGCCGCCAAAAAAAGCGACCGTAAGCGCATAGGGAAAGCTCACCCCCAGGGAGCGCACATTCGCAGGAAACAGCTCGGCTTTGACGATCGCGGAAATGGATGTTGAAATGGCCAGAATAAGCAGGGCGATCATGATGAATATGACCGCCTCCTGAACTGTGCTGACGGTTTCCAGCTTTTTCATAAGCGGGAAGAAGCAAAGGGTTCCGGCAATACCGAAGATCACCATCATGGGTTTGCGTCCGTACCTGTCGCCCAGCCAGCCGAATACGGGCTGCGCCAGCATGAATACTACAAGGGTGACAAGTGTGATAAAAGTCGAATCCTCTTTTGAAAAGCCCGCCGTATTGACCAGGAATTTCTGGATGTAGGTAGTAAAAGTATAATAAGCTATGGTAAGCCCAAGGGTAAACCCGATGACGAGGAAAGTCTCTTTCCGGTAGTTGCCCAGCTCCGCTATAGTGCCCCTTGCTTCTTCCGGGGCCGACTGGCTTACAAACTGCTCGGTCTCGGCAAGGTTCCTTCTGAGGAAAAGCGCAGAAACGGCCAGTATTGCCCCGATAACAAATGGGATGCGCCACCCCCAGGCAGTAAGCTGGCTTTCGGACAACAGGCCTTTCTGAAGGATCAGCAGGATGGTCAGCGCGGCCAGCTGTCCCATTGTAGTGCTCACATACTGAAAGCTGGAATACAGCCCGCGCCTTCCAGGGGGCGCTATTTCACTCAGGTAGGTAGCCGCAGAGCCGTATTCGCCGCCTATGCTGAGCCCCTGAAGCATCCTTGCCAGGACCAGGATAACAGGCGCCAGCATGCCGATAGATGCATAGGTCGGCACAAAGGCGATCATCAGGGAGCCGGCGCTCATCAACAGCACCGACAGCGTGAGCCCCGCTTTGCGCCCCTTCCTGTCTGCGTACGAGCCCATCAGCCAGCCGCCGACCGGGCGCATCAGGAAGCCGATAGCAAAAATCCCGGCGGTGTTCAACAGTTGTGCCGTTTCGTTTTCGTCCGGGAAAAAGGAACCTGCGAAGTACAGCGCAAAAACCGAATAGGCATACCAGTCATACCATTCGATAAGATTCCCGATCGACCCGCCTAAAACGGACCTGAGCTGATTTTTCATTGCTACTCTAAAACCCGATTCTTCCTTTCCGGTTGCGTTCCCTCTCCTTGTCAAAATCGGCACGCAGCAAGGCCAGCTCTTTCGTAAAGCCGCCCGATAGTATCGGGAACCGGCACCAGGTGCGGGGATTAAGGTTATAATCATCCAGGTGAAACGAGGGGGCGTAGCGCTCACGCTTCCACTGGTTCCGGCTCCAGAGCCGGAAAAAACGTTCGGTCCATTCCAGGAGCTGTACTTTCTGCCACCTGTCCGCAAACCGGCTTTCGACAAGCCTGTAGCATTCCAGGGGCGACATTTTGTCCCGGATCGCCAGATTCTCCAGAACGTTGAGCAGCTCGTAAGGCATCAGGTCTGCCTCGTCGGTCTGTATCTTCTCAGGGGGCCGCAGCTCGGCCGTAGGGTTCAGGGCATTGACTTCCTTGAGACCTTCCACCCGGATATGCCTGCCCTTTACTTCGCAGCCGGTGGTTTCGAGCCATACCAGCCAATGCCGGAGCCAATGCTTGTCTATTCCTGCGATGGGACTGATGCTGCCGGCGGTATCTCCGTCCATCGTAGCATAGCCCACCGCCACTTCCGAACGGTTGGAGGTAGCCAGCAGGAGCCGTCCCGAGAGATTGGCCAGGAGCCATGCGCCGGGGGCACGGACCCGCGCCTGTATATTCTGAAGCGGGATGTCGTCGGTTTCCCAGCTCAGTTTCCGGCCGATCTGGTCTTCGATAAGCGTTTTATAGCCTTCTACCATCTCATCTATATCGATACGGTAAAACTTAGCGTTCACCGACCCGGCCAGCGAACGGGCGGATGAGAAGGTGGTCTCCGAGCTGTTGCGGGTGCCCTGATAGATCGTTTCGATCAGCTTTTCCGCAAGGTCGTCGATCGTTTTCAGCTCTGCCATCCCCGGTATATAGGCTAATTTTTCCCTGATTCTTTCGATCCCGATGCTCTCATCTCCGAGGTACAGCATCAGCCCCGCCAGCGCGGCGCATGCGCTGGAATCCGCCCCTCCCGACAACGATATGGTAAAGCCGTTAGACCTGCTTTTTCTGAGGTAATCAAATAGTCCGAGACTTACCGCCCGGGCAAATTCCTCCTCCTTTACGTAGAGGCCTCTTTCGAAATGCTCCAGCTCCGCTTCCTGCGGGAACGAGGGTTCAGCTTCAGGCACGCTGAAGAAAACCTGGACTTTCCAGTCAGCTTCCTTCTGTGCATCCTTTTTGTTCTGTACCTGGCTGAGCCTGTTGTCGGCGGTATCGGCTATCGCCGTAACGATGAACGAATCGGCATAGCTGAACCGCGGACCGGACGCCAGGAGTTTGCCGTTAGACGCGATCATGGCATCTCCGTCGTATATAGCCTGCCCGGCTTCATTTCCCAGCAGGTTTGTATATACGTAGCTGCATCCGAACGAGCGGGAACCTTCCAGTACCAGGCGTTCCCTTACCTGGAATTTCCCGAAAGCGAAATGGCTGGCACTGGGATTCAGGATAATATCGGCGGCCCTTTCGTAATGCCGTTTTCCAGGCCTGTCGGCTACCCAGGCGTCTTCACATATCTCGAAGGCGATCCTTACTTTCCCTCCGTGCCCGGCTCCCAGCTCAAACACCACGTCCCCCACCGGGTAATACTGGCCGTCCACTTCGATAGCCCCGACCACGCCTTTCGGCCATGCATGAAACCACCTGGCTTCGTAGTGTATGCCGTTGTTAGCCAGGAATTGCTTGCAGTAGAACCCGGCGATCCGCCGGTCGGCGATGAGGCACGCCGCGTTGTATAAGCGATGCTGGTATATCACCGGAAGTCCTACGGAAACCACCATTCCCGAAGTATGAGCGGCAATATTCTGCAGTACTTCCAGAGACCGGGCCTGGAGATCGGCGGAGAAAAAATAGTCTTCGCATCCGTAACCCGGAATGCATAGTTCCGGCAGGCAAAGTACACCGGCATGCCGGCTCCGGGCCTGGTCGATCGCATCCAGGATGTGCTTTTCATTGTTTTCCCAATCCATGGGCGTTTGATTGACTACCCCCGCTGCTAATTTGATATATGACATATAGTGACGTTGAAATCAAGAATAATGAAAGAGGTGCAACTTAATAAAAAATCGCCTTTTATTTGCCGCAAAGGGATTTTGGCGGCCGGTATACAAGGATTTGCAACGTATCGCCGGCCACCTACGTACTGTTTCGTAATAAAATAGGACATTTTACCATCTCTTTATTCTCTCCATGACACAATCTTTGCACGATTGCTCTTTCATCAGGATTCCAGCTTCCATCCCACCCTGTACTTTGACCAATGCCGTCTTCCCGGCTAGCAGCGCATGTAGTATGTACCTGACTGTCAAGTAATAAATCGACTTATTAGATGAATCGGCACTCAGGAATTGCGGCATTGCTATGTCTTTTCTTGACAGGGGCGGGAACAACTTCCGGCTATGCTCAGCGCCTGTTTGCTATTAAAACAGATAGCACCAGCAGGACCTACCTCCTGCACACTCATCTGAAGGAGGAAGATGCCGGTCATAATGCCCCGCTGGTTATCTTGCTGGCACCCAAAGGTTTAACGGCCAGCGACATCTATGACCGTACGCTATATGCGAAGCAGCTTTACCGGCAGGCCGTGATCGCCCTACCCAACGCCCTTCAGTCTGACTGGGGGTGCGCTTCTGAGGACGCTCTTTCCGCAAACCGGAATGCTGAATTCCTGGTACGGATGATAGAGGAAATTTACAGGAATTTCAAGATCAACCGGGACGATATTACGATCATTTCTAACGGGCGGGACAGCTGTGCCGTATCCCGGGTCAGGGAAAAATACCCTTCTGTACAATGGCAAAGCAGCGATTACCTGGGGCCGGGTGAATTCGCCCGGACTAAGCTCCTCCAGGAGATCCATGGGCTACTTTCTACAGAAACACCCCGGAACAGCGCTTTTTTCGAGCCTTACACAGATCCGTTTGCCCCTAAAGTAATAACCCCTCTTGAACGGATGATCGAACAGGGCTATTACAATCGCTGGGTAGTGAATATCCGCTACGGGGGAATGACATTCTTAAAGTCGATCAGGACGGAAATGAAAGAGGATGCCTACCTGGACCTTTCAAAATCGGTGGCGCCCCTCTCGTTCGGTATAACCAAATGGTTCAGCGATTCCACCGCCTGGTTCCTGGAATTTTCGAGAATGCCTGTTTCCCGCCAGCAGAAAATCAACGGAAACAGCCTGAGCATAGGAGGCGGGATGATGCGTAACGTTACGATCGGCTTTAAATATGCCCCTTTAACGGAAAAACGCCTGCGCCCGTACTTTTCGCTGGCAACAGGCGCGATGTGGATCAACATCAGAGGCGGAAAAATCACCATGAACGGAAGCCCTCCCCCGTCGACCGGCGGCGCTCCTCCTGCAGGGAGGCCGCCCGGCTTCGCCGGTGATCAGCGCCGTGTGTTCCTGCATACGACGCTGGAAGCCGGGGCTGACTATCGTCTCACCAGGAGATTGATTATCAATACCAGCCTGAAATACCTGCATTCAGCGCAGTTTGAGCCTTTGGGCTCAATCAAGGCGGCGAGGGGCTTCTCCTTTTTAATCGGAGCAGGCTATGTTTTGAATGCGCGGAGCACAAAAAAACTGGAATATTTATCTGAATAATAAAATAGCCGTGAGCAATCAGAAATCAGCAATCGGAAATCGGATTGGTTACTATTTCCTTCTATGGTGCCTGTCAGGGCTGGTCCCGGCTTTCGCTCAAAATGCAGCTACCCTGCAGGGGCATATAACCGATCCCAAAATTCAGCATCCTGTCGAAGGCGCTTCAGTATTCATAGAGGAATTGAAAATAGGGGCGAAAACTGACAACACGGGCCATTTCCGGCTGGTAATGCCCAAAGGGACCTATAGAGTAAGCGTTACGGCGTTAGGGTACGAAACCCTGAAATTTACACTTATAACGGCAGCGGACACCAATGTAACATGGACGTTGACGCAGGCTGCCCGCCTGCTCGACCAGGTAGACATTGTAGATTCCCGGAACCAGGCCGGGGTGAAAGCCCTCCAGATGGGAGTGGAAAAGCTGAGCATTGAAACCGTAAAAAAAATGCCTGCCTTAATGGGTGAGACAGACATCCTGAAGGTCCTTGAGTTTCTACCGGGCGTATCCAGCGCCGGAGAAGGCGCAGGCGGATTCAACGTCCGCGGGGGCAGCACCGGGCAAAACCTGGTTCTGCTGGATCAGGCGCCTATCTACAACTCCTCCCATCTTTTCGGCTTTTATTCGGTTTTTAATCCTGATATCGTAAAAGATGTCACACTTTATAAAGGCAATATTGCTCCTGAATTCGGAGGTCGTGTAAGCGCTGTGCTCGACGTTTCCGTTAAAGAGGGAGACCTGGAAAAACACCAGGCAGAAGGAGGTGTCGGATTAATTTTCAGCCGGCTGGCCGTGCAGGGCCCTCTTCAGAAAGGGAAAACGTCGTACGCGGTTGCCGCCCGCCGTTCTTACATCGACGGGATCAATACGCTGCTTACTTCGGAAGAATACAAGCTTAACTTTCATGACATTACCTTTAAAGTTGCGAGCCGCTTAGACGATAAAAACAGCCTGTCGCTTACAGGATTTACCGGGAGCGATAAGTTCAGATTTGATAAAAACAACGCCTTTACATGGGGGTCGGACAACGGGTCTGTGAAATGGCGGCGGGTCTGGAACGGCAAGGTACAATCTGCGGTAAGCATTGTGGGCAGCCGCTA
>MEDT01000157.1 GCA_001724175.1 Cytophagaceae bacterium SCN 52-12
CCGGCTTAAAGCCCCAGAAATTCATGGAAACCGGCGTGTCGGCGGGCAGCTCGGTGATTTCGTCTCCCTCTTCAAAATAGATGACATTGTCTTTCTCATAGATTTTGGTCCGCTCCACGACAGAGATAAGATGGCCGGACTGGTCCTGCGTGCACACGCCGCGCGACACCGTACCGTTTTCAGAAAGGGTTCTTTTCAGCTCATATCCTACCATCGCATGCTTTGAAGGGTCCTGGTCCTCGCTCAGGAAGCGGCTCATCGTCTTAAAAGCATCTTCTCCGTAAAAGTCGTCGGCATTGATGATGGCAAACGGGGTGGTTGTTTTTTCCCAGGCGCAAAGCATGGCGTGCCCGGTTCCCCACGGCTTGCTTCTTTCTATCGGCCCGAGGTTTTTCGGTACATAGGTTTCATACCCCTGTATGGCAAAATCAAAATCAATTTTCCCGGCGAGCCTGGGGCCGAAAATATCTCTGACGTCTTCAAGTATTTCTTCTCTTACTATAAATACAACCTTGCCAAAACCGGCCCTTATCGCATCAAATAAAGAATAATCAATAATAGTTTCTCCGTTGGGGCCGAATTTGTCGAGTTGTTTGACACCTCCATAGCGGCTTCCTATTCCGGCTGCGAGTATCAGTAACGTTGGTTTTACCTGGTTCATATTTTTAATCTTTAATCGTAATGCCGTAGCTAAACAGAGTGCAAAACAACTGAAAAAAATGGATCGCCGGTCCCTCCGCAGGTTAATTTTTATAATCTTAACAGAACCCGGGACCGGGAAGCCGCCGGACGCGGCGAAGGGGAGATAATAGTTAAAATCGGCTGCAGATAATTCCTTTTTGTCGCCTTTATGAACTAATTTTACAAATTAAATTTATTAGCGGAGCCTTGAATGAGATAAGGGTTCTTTTACGGAAAGAAATTCAGCTGGAATGGCGTCAGAGATATGCGCTTAACGGCATGGTGCTCTACATCGTAAGTACCGTGTTTATATGTTATTTGCATTTTAACCTGAACCAGAACCTTCTCAATCCCATCGTATGGAATACGCTTTTCTGGGTGATCCTGATGTTTACGGCGGTCAACGCGATAGGCAAGAGCTTCGCCCAGGACAGTGAAGGGCGTATATTGTACTATTACACGCTGGCAAGCCCGGTTTCCATCATTGCATCGAAAATCATCTACAATTCCCTCCTGATGATCCTGCTTACCCTGACCGGCTTCGCAGTATACCAGATGGCAATGGGCAACCCGGTAGAAGACCAGGCGATGTACGTGCTTGCCCTGGTGCTGGGAAGCATCGGGTTTGCTTCGGTGCTCACTATGATTTCAGCCATAGCTTCCAAAGCCGGCAATAACGGCATGCTGATGGCGGTGCTTAGCTTTCCTATGGTGGTTCCGCTGCTGCTGATGGCCGTAAAGTTCTCAAAGAATGCAATGGACGGCCTGGATCCTTCCGTCAGCTATGACGAAATAGCGATTCTGCTGTCTATCGATGCGCTTGTGATCGCCCTTTCCCTGATCCTGTTTCCCTATTTATGGAAATCTTAAATTTATCATCTCCCGAATTATGAAATTAGCCTGGTGGAAGATCTTGACAATACTCATTCTGACCTATGTCCTGGCGATGGGGCTGGCCGGTGAAGTGCCGCGGCAGGCGATCTTAAACGAGACGGTCAGGAACCTGTATTTTCATGTCACCATGTGGTTCTCTATGGTGCTGTTCCTTTTTATGTCGCTGATACATTCCATCGCCTACCTCAGATCGGGTAAGATCGAAAGCGATGACAAGGCCGTCGAATATGTAAATACGGGGATCATGTTCGGGCTGATCGGCTTTGTTACCGGTGCTTTGTGGGGGAAATATACCTGGGGCTCGGCGTTGCCGAAAGACCCGAAGATCCTGAGCGCGGCCATCGCCATGCTTGCCTACTTCGCCTATGTGATCCTGAGAGGGGCTTTTGAAGACGACCAGAAACGGGCGAGGATCAGCAGCGTGTATAACATTTTCGCCTTTGTTATTTTCAACGTGCTGATTTTTGTCTTGCCGAGGATGACCGACACCCTGCACCCGGGGCAGGGCGGGAACCCGGGCTTCAATATTTATGACAACGATAATATCATGAAGCCTGTATTTTATCCCGCCATTATCGGGTGGATGCTGCTGGGGCTCTGGATCACGACCCTGAGGATAAGGCTGCGGGTAGTGGAAAGAAAGCTGACGGAGAACTGATTGTGAGATAAATGCCTGATAAGCAATGATTTTGTACTTTAATATATGATGATTCCAAATAGGAGCGCGATGAATAGCTTTCTGAAACAAATACCGGCTGTTTTGATGTTGATATTACTGACGGCATTACAGGTTTTCGCCCAGGCCGGCGAGATAGAAATGGCGGACAGGCTCCGCGAAGACGGGAAGATCTGGGTAGTGGTAGGGGTGATCCTGCTTATTTTTACGGGCGTTATCATTTACCTGGTCCGGCTCGATCTGAAAATAAGCAGGCTGGAGAAGCAGGTCAGGGGGTAAGCTTTGGGTACCAGGTGTTAGCCAATAAAAAGATTAACCATATATAGCGATGAAATAGCCATGAGCGATCAGAAATCAGCTATCGGCTCGTCGATGAATAAGGACGGTCCGCCGTGGGGCTGAGTGCTGACTGCTGAAAGCTGATAACCATTTTATACACATGAAAAAGATACATATTTTAGGGCTGGTCGTGATCGCTATAGCGGTAGGGATCATCATTTCGACTGCGGGCGATGCGAGCACCTATGTAACCTTCGGAGAGGCCGAAACCATGGCCGCAAAGGGGAACAATTCCAGCATCCACGTGGTCGGACGGCTTACCAAAAATGGAGAAGGCGAGATCACCAATATGATTTACCGGCCTGAGGTCGACCCGAATCATTTCGAGTTTTCGCTGGTAGATAACGCCGGAGCAGAAAAGAAAGTGGTATATCCCGCCCCCAAGCCGCAGGATTTCGATAAATCCGAACAGGTCGTGGTGATAGGAAAGATGGAGGACGGATACTTTTTCGCGGAGAAAATCCTGCTGAAATGCCCCTCCAAGTATGAAAACGATAAGCTGGAAATTAAGGAATACAGCTCAAAGCCGGCAGCGTGATCTGCTCTTCTCTTGTTATCTATATAATTCTTTTCCATCATGTACCATCTGGCAGTAGGTAAATTCGGTCACCTTTTCGTAATCATCGCTTTTGTATCGGCATTGGTCGCTACCTTTGGCTATGTAAAATCCGGGTTATCGGCTTCTCCGGAGGAAGGACGGGGCTACTGGAAGAAAACGGCCCGCACTTTTTTCTTCATTCATGCGGGAGCGGTGCTGGGCGTGGTTTTTTGCCTCTACTGGATCATACTTAACCACTATTTCGAGTATAACTATGCCTGGAGCAATTCCTCCAGGTCGATGCCGATCGGCTATGTGATTTCAAGCTTCTGGCAAAACCAGGAAGGCAGCTTCCTGCTCTGGATTTTCTGGAATATGCTGCTCGGGCTGATACTGATCGTAACGACGAGATCATGGGAGGGGCCTGTCATGGCGGTTTTTGCCATGGTGCAGGCTTTCCTGATGTCGATGATCCTGGGGGTGATCATTCCCGGGATAGATCTGAAAATAGGCTCGACGCCGTTCCTACTGCTGAGAGAAGCGATGCCCCACCTGGCCGTATGGAAAATGCAGCCCGACTTCATCCCGGCCGACGGGAACGGGCTTAACCCGCTGCTTCAGAACTACTGGATGGTCATCCATCCGCCTACGCTGTTTTTAGGGTTTTCCGCAACCCTGATCCCCTTCTCCTTTGCAATTGCCGGTTTGTGGCTTAAACGGACGAGCGACTGGGTGCGCCCCGCCCTGCCATGGACCCTGTTTGCCGCGCTCGTGCTAGGGCTGGGGATCCTGATGGGCGGCTACTGGGCATATGAAACGCTGAATTTCGGCGGTTACTGGAACTGGGACCCGGTAGAAAATACCTCGTTTGTACCCTGGGTGATCCTGATCGCCGCCATTCATACGATGATTATTTCAAGTAAGAATGCGACCGCGCTGAAAGCTTCCTATATTCTTTCTATAGCCGCGTTCCTGCTGATATTGTATTCTACCTTTATGACCAGGAGCGGTATCCTCGGAGACGCTTCCGTGCATTCATTTACCGATCTGGGGCTTTCGGGACAGCTGCTGATCTACATGTTTACCTTTATCATTGTAGCGATCGGGCTGCTGGTCTACCGCTGGAAGTCGCTGCCGTCTGACGAGGAAGAAGTATCGACCTATTCGAGAGAGTTCTGGCTATTTATCGGCGCCACGGTCTTGTGCCTGTCGAGCTTCCAGATCCTGGCTACCACCTCTATACCGGTATATAATAAGATAGGGGAGGTGTTCGGTATGGCCTGGAACCTGGCCCTGCCGACAGACCAGATTGCTCACTACAACAAATTTCAGCTTTGGTTTTATGTCGTGGTTGCCCTGCTGACCGGGGTAGGCCAGTATTTCTGGTGGAAGCGGGTCGGAAAGGGAAAATTTGAAGCTCTGTACCTGCCTCTGGTCGTTACCTTTGTCATCAGTTCGGCCTGGATTTATTTCGGTCAGCTCAAAGAGCTTTCCTATATTCTCCTCCTGACCGCAGCCATTTTTGCGGTGATCACCAACGGATCGATCCTGGTCGGGATCGTAAGGGGAAACTATCGCTTGTCGGGGGGCGCTATTACCCATATAGGCGCTGCACTGATGCTGATAGGGATCCTTTTTTCTTCCGGGTATTCCAAAGTGATTTCGCTCAATAATTCCGGGCTGATGATAAGCCGCAGCGAAAGCTTCACCGCTAACGATAACAAGGAAAACCGCGAAAATGTAATGCTCTGGTTTAACAAGCCGGAACGGATGGGCAACTACCAGCTGACCTGGAAAGATATCCGCATCGAGGCGCGCGGCATCCGTGACTACATCCCGGTGAGCTGGGTGGAGATGATCGAAAAAGATTTCAGGGCTGTAGCGCTGAGAGATATTACGATAGACGAAAAAACCTACTATTCCAAAGGAGATACGCTTAAGATCTATCCCGACAACTTCTATTATGAGATCGAGTACCGTGATCCCGCAGGCAAGCTGTTTACGCTTTTCCCGAGGATACAGGTGAACCCTAGCATGGGAGGCGCCAACGGAGTGGTATTTTCGCCGGGTATCAGGAGGGAGCCTGACAGGGATATGTATACTTACATCCAGATGTCGATGGACCCCACTGCCGAGCCCCAGTGGAGCGCAACCGAATTGCATACGGTAGCCATGAGGGATACTTTTTTCCTGAATGACTATGTAGCGGTCCTTGACAATGTGGTGAGGACCGACGATGTAGACGGAGTGCCGCTCAAAGAGGGGGATGCCGCGGTGAAGGCCATTATCCGCATCATGGACCGCGGGCAGGAATACGTGATGAACCCTGCATTCATCATACGCGATAATACCATAGGCCGCAAAGCGGAAACGAACAAGGCGCTGGGTTTGCGGATCCAGTTTAACGAGATCGATCCCAAAACAGGGTTATTCACTTTTGGCGTCAACGCTACCCAGCGGGACTATATCGTGATGAAAGCGATAGAGAAACCCCTGATCAATGTGCTATGGATAGGGACTTTCGTGCTGATGATCGGGTTTGTGGTCTCGGCAGTGAGGCGCTACCGGGATTTCCTGAAAAGACGGGACCGGGACGAACGGGAGGAGACCAGGGTAAAGGTGGGCAAGCGAAGTCCTGTGTCGGAACCTTTGGGCTGATACGGTGATGATGCGATATCCGGCTCAGGCTATTTCTTTGTGGCTGCTGGTTTGCTGCCTTGCGGCCTGCTCACGCTCCGCTTCCAGGGAGGAGGCTGAGCAATGGCTCCCGGCTGCCGGTAAATGGAAGCTCAGAGAAGTCACCGTTAACGGCAAACCGGTTTACCGGGACGGTGAGATCATAGAACAATTCGGAGAGGTAGCGTTTAGCCGCTATATGGAAGAGGTGTCTTTCCTGCCAAACGGAGATTTTACCGGTAACTTTAAAAATGATCCCAAGCCGGTTACTTTTAAATGGACGGCAACCGATAGCGAAGTGACAATATCTGATACTGTTCCCGGGAGCGGGAGCTGGAGCATACCCTATGCCCGGCTGCAGGAAAACGCGTTTGAAATGAATACGGAGACGACAGCCTACGATCCTCCTAACCTGACAAAGATCAGGTTACGTTTTGAGCGATAGCAATTTCTCCCTCTTTTACATACACTACCGGCCCCAGCCGAGCTCCTGATAGCTGATGAGCACGACGGCTATAACGGCAATGAGGAGACCGATCTTGTTAACCCGGTTCAGTTTCTCGTTGAAAAGCCAGTAAGCCGCGACAGCGGAAGCCAGCATGGTAAGAATATTGTAAACCGGGAACACAAATGAGGCGCTGTTTCCGTAATGCGCCAGTGCTTTCAGCAAAAAGAAGAGGGACAGGAAATTGGGGATCCCAAGAAGAAAGCCTGCGGCAAGGCTCCTGGCAGAAGGCCAGCTCCCCTGATGCACGCACCTGATTACCAGGATAATGCTGCCTGCGATGACGGCTCCCAGGCAGGCGATGATCATGAACAAGGTATTGCTGCCGGCGTCATAGTAGGTGAAGGTCAGGAAGTTGATCAGCGTATTATTTGCCCCGGATGCCAGAAAGTAGAGTATTGGCCAGATAAAAGCCTGCTTCCTGACAGCTTCCGTCGGGCCGCCGCTCCAGGAGCCCATCACCAGGGCGGGGAGCGTGAGGGCAAGCCCGGCATAGTTAAGCAGCGTATAAGCCTTATGCGCGTTCTGAAAAATGAAAAGGCCGAAAAGAACCGGTATGACCAGCGAAAGATTGCCCGCAAGGGAAGCAGAGGTAACGCCTGCCTTTTGCGTGCTTTGCCCGATCAGCAGGAAAACGAGGATGAACAAGATTCCCAGCAGAAGCGTAAACCATGTGCCTTGCGAAGACCACTGTAAAGCATCTATCGCCGTAGCGAGTCGCGGGGTGAGCAGGGCGCCTGTAAGAACACAGGCGTAGTAGTTGAAAACAACCGCCTGGAAGGAATCAACTTTCCATGCAGGAAATGACCTCGTAATGAGGTATAACGCTACGGTAAACAGGACGGCGAGCAGGAAGTATATCATTACGCTATGTCGACCCTGGTCTTTCAATCAAAAAAAGCCCTGCCTTCGGCAGCGCTTTTTTTGATGATTATCCTTCTTTCCCCGGGGACAGGCCCCCAGGAAAATTTATTTGACTTTATCCACAATGGCTTTGAATGCCTCAGGCTGGTTCATGGCCAGATCGGCAAGCACCTTACGGTTCAGCCCGATCCCGGCTGCATTGATTTTACCCATTAAAACTGAGTAGGAGATCCCATGCTGACGGCTTCCGGCATTGATACGCTGGATCCAGAGCGCGCGGAAGTTGCGTTTTTTCTGCTTCCGGCCTTTGTATGCATAGCCCAGCGCTTTCTCGACAGCGTTTTTAGCTACTGTCCAGACATTTTTACGACGGCCATAATAACCTTTGGCCATCTTTAAGATTTTCTTGCGTCTTGCACGCGACGCGACGTGATTTACCGAACGTGGCATATTTTAGTTGTTTTTGACGACCGGCGCCTGAACATTATCACAGGACTTGAAACAACCGGGCATCGGGTTGAACAAATGAAACCTGCAGGCTGTGCCTGCATTTTGCGCAACGGGTTTTAGACCGCGAGCAAAGTTTTAATGCGTCTTTCATCAGTACGGTCTACCAATGTAGCCTGTACCAGGTTGCGCTTGCGCTTGGTAGACTTCTTGGTAAGAATGTGGCTGTGAAACGCGCGTTTACGTTTGATTTTACCGGTCCCGGTCAGCGAAAACCGCTTTTTGGCCCCGGAATTGGTTTTTAACTTAGGCATTGTGAATTACGTCTAATAAATTGAATGGATAAAATCAGCCCGCAAAGTTAGAAAATATAAAAATTAAATCCTAGGAGATAGCATACAGAGCGCCGGTCTCCACAGGATTTATCCGTTCGGGAAATTACTTCTTCAGCTGTTGGCTGGGCGTGATGATCACCGTCATCCTTTTACCTTCGAGCTTGGGCTCCATTTCCACCTTGCCGTAATCTGCAAGGGCATCCGTGAACCTTTGAAGCAGGCTGGTACCTCTTTCTTTGAAGACGATGGTCCGCCCTACAAAGTGCACATACGCTTTTACCTTAGATCCTTCCTTAAGAAAGTTGATAGCATGTTTCAGTTTGAAGTCAAAATCATGATCGTCGGTATTCGGACCAAATCTGATTTCTTTGATCACGACCTTCTGAGCTTTCGACTTAATCTCTTTCTGCTTTTTCTTTTGTTCGTATTTAAATTTCGAATAATCGGTGACCTTACATACAGGAGGGACTGCGTTGGGAGCAATTTCCACCAGGTCAAGGCTTTGAGCTTCCGCAAAAGCCAGGGCTTTGCTTAAAGGATACACGCCTTGCTCTACGTTTTCTCCAACCAGCCGAACCTCCTGAGCGGTTATACGCTCGTTGATCTTATAAGGTTCCTCTACAATCACACGCCTTCTGGGGCCGCGTGGGGGTCTTAATGCCATACTGTGTATCTGATACGTTTTTTTATGGTGGTTTGTAAATTAATGAATATCCGGTCTTTGGGTATAAAAACCAGACCAATTACGCCAATTATAAGTAAAACTAAAAACCGGAGAGATTCTTTTTGATCTCAGAGGCGAAATATTCTGAAAATTCGCTTATTGTCATGCTTCCCATATCGCCTTCTCCTTTCTTCCTGACTGACACCCGGCCTTCGGCAGCCTCTTTCTCCCCGACAATCAGCATATAGGGTATCTTGGTCACCTCGGCGTCTCTTATCTTCCTTCCTATTTTCTCATCGCGGTGGTCTACAAAGCCCCTGATATCCTGCTCCTGGAGCTCAAAGAAGAGGTCGTCCGCATAATCGGCATACTTTTCCGAGATAGGCAGGATCGCCACCTGGTCGGGCGAAAGCCATAATCCCGTTCCTTGATCTCCGCGCCCAGGCTGCTCCAGCCCTCGGTCGTGTGCGGGCCGAGCCACTTCTCCGAGGCTCCGTGACACGCCTCGCAACTGACGCCGTCGCGGTTCATCCACTCGGTTCGCCTGAGCTCGGCGGCCGGGCGAGGCGTCGAATGACACGCGAGGCACCGTTCATCCTGATGGGCCGGGATCACCTTGCCCGATCGTCCCGCGAGCTTGCGGGCGATCCTCGCCGAGCGTTCGCCGTGCAGGGTCTCGTAGGCCAGGGCATGGGGATCATCGGCGATCCACGTCGTGTGCTCGTTCTTCAGGATGCTGGAATGACCACTCGGAGAAACCCCACCATGGCACGCCACGGCCGAACAGGAGCCGGCTCCCCGGAAATGATCGCCCGGCGACGAGAGGGCACGCGGCCCGACGCTCGTACCCGAACCGAGCGGGCCTTGGCCATGCGCGGAGGCTCCCCAGCCCACCAGACAGGCGAAGCCGAGTCCTCCCCACAGCGCGATTCGCGACATTGCGTTGCGCATGACTTCCCTCATGAACCGAGGAAGATCCTCACCCAGCCTGCCGACGTCGCTTGCGAGGGCCGAACCGACTCGCACAATCGACACGATCCCCTCATCCGAAAGAAGCCGGATGGCGAAAATCGCGCCCGGGCGATCCCCCATCGTTGCCCTGCCGGAACGAAAAAGTATAACATCCCTCGGAACAACGGTAGGACCGTGATCCGTTTCGCGATCAGGAGGCCGTGGCGAGCCCAGGAGTTCGTGGCAAAAGGGATACGAGATCGATGCTCCTTTTCGACCGAGACAGCTGGACGGGCCACCTGCGATGGGCCATCGCCTCGGCCGCGATCGCCCTGGCCGCCGCGATCTGGTACATCGCCTACGGCTGGCCTCGAAGCGGAGGGCGCTGGGAATGGCCGAGCGGGGGGAGCCCCCCGGCCTTCACGTTCGGGGTGATCGGCGGCCTGATCATCGTCTTCGAGGTGCTGCTCTGGCCCCGAAAATCGTTACGACGCTACCGACTGGGCCGGACCAAGCACTGGATGATGGCGCATCTCTGGCTCGGGCTCCTCGTCTTGCCCCTCCTCCTCCTCCACGGAGGCTTCCATTTCGCGCTGACCCGCTCCACGCTGGCCGCCGTTCTGATGTGGTTGCTGGTGGCGGTCGTCCTGAGCGGAATCTGGGGATGGGTGCTGCAAAACATCCTCCCTCGAATCATGCTGGAGCATCTGCCCGCCGAAACAATCTATTCTCAGATCGATCATGTTTTGGGACTTTATTCCGCGGAGGCCGAGCAGATCGTTTGCATCACCTGCGGACAGACCCCGGAGGCGTCCCCTGGTGAGGAACGCGCGGCGGGGAGGAGCATCGGCGATCCCTCGCCGTTCCTGACGATCGGCGCCGAGCGGAAGGTCGGCCGGTTGCAGGGGCGGATCGTTCAATCGGTGGTCCTCACCGGCGAGCTTCCCCAGACCGAGCCCCTCTGGAGGTTCTACAACGAGCAGATCCGGAGCTATCTCCAGCCGGGATCGAAGCATGGCGGGAGGCACGGCCTCCTGTCGGTCCGGGGCCGGGCGGAAGCGGCGTTCCACGATCTCAAGGGGCGGCTAAGGCCCGAGGCGCATCCGGTCGTCGACCGCCTCGCCGATCTCTGCAATCAGCGCCGGCAATTCGCCATCCAGGCCCGGCTCCATCGCTGGCTCCATTCCTGGCTGATCGTCCATTTCATCCTCTCGATCGCCCTGTTTCTGCTGATGATTGTTCACACCTATCTGGCGCTGCGATATCTTTAAGTTACAGAGACCCCGGGACTTCGTGTTAAGGTCGGCTCATGGCACAGGAGACCAGCAAGCAGCGTTGGAACCGGATCGAGCTGGATTACTATAAGGGTCGCGGGCTGACCGCCCGCTGGCGGTCGGCGGCCGCCCTCGCCATCCTGGCCGGATTGGCGGCCTGGCTGATCCTGGCGCCGAGCTGGGATTCCAACGCCGGGACCTCGCTCCGCCTCTTCCAGACGAAGCGTCTGGCCTCCCCCGGGCCGCTGGCCCGGCCTCATGCCTCGCTGGAAACGAAGTGCGAAGCCTGCCATACCCCATTCGAGCCGATTCACGCGGGACGCTGGGCGCCGATCCGGAGCGACTCAGCCGCGACATCGACCAGCGACACGAAATGCCTCTCCTGCCACCAGGCGGGGCCGCACCATCCCTCGGGAAACGAATCGGTGGCCACGCTCAACGACTGCGCCGAATGCCACCGCGATCACCGAGGGCCGGAAGCCTCGCTCACCCGCATGGACGATCGGGCGTGTACTCGCTGCCACGCCGATCTGCGGGATGGTTCGATCGGAACCCGCAAGGACGCGCTGACCGTGGCCCCCTCGATCACCCGGTTTGATCGCGACCACCCCGAATTCTCGCTCCTCCAGAAGAACGCGGACGGGACGGTCAAACGGGACCCCGGCCGGCTCAAGTTCAATCACCAGATTCACCTGACCCCGGGGATGAACCGCGAATCGGGGGGAGTGCCCCTCCTCACCTACAAGGGATTGAAGGAGGAGGATCGCCAACGCTACGGCTGGAAACCGGGGACGAGCCTTGACCAGGGGGTGACGCTCGATTGCACCTCCTGCCACCGCATGGCGACGGCGGCCGGTTCCTCCAGGATGGTCGGCGAAACCATGATGCCGGTGACCTACGAGGCGAACTGCCGGAGTTGCCACACCCTGGGCTTCGACCCCAGGAGGCCGCAGGCCGAGGCGCGGCACGGGATTCCCTGGAGTCAGGTCGCGGCCGAGCTTCGGCAGTTTTACGAGGCTCAGGCCGTCCAGGAATCTCCCGAGTTGCTCAGACGGCCCGTCCCGAAGACCGACATGCCCGGCCGGCGTCCCGATTCGTCGGTGGTCGAGGCCGGGCGGGCCGTCGATTCCAAGGTCGCCGCGGCGATCCGGATGCTCCTGCCCAACGGCAAGGGGGGATGCCTGGAATGCCACGATCTCAAATCGGATCCCGCCACCCTGGCAGGAAAGAATACCGGGGAGGTCGACTGGAACCGTCTCGAAATCGAGCCGACTCGAATCCCGAAGGTCTGGTTCTCGCACGCGCGATTCGATCACTCGTCGCACCGAGCCCTGCGTTGCGACTCCTGCCACGAGCAGGCGAGCCGCTCGACGGACAGCGGCGATCTCCTGCTCACCGGGATTGCGACCTGCCTCCAATGCCATGGGCCGACGATCCAGCACGCGGACGGGGTGACGGGGGGCGCGGGCTTCAATTGCGCGGAGTGCCATCGCTACCACGACGGGGGCCTGCGATTGCATGCCCCAGGACAGGCCGCCGACACGTCGACTGGCCAGCCGCCGGAGTCGTTGAAGTCGATCCGCGAGTTCCTCGATGGCGTCCGGACCGATCAGGGTCCCCCTTGAGGCCGGCGCGATGGGCTCGGGTGATCTAGACTGGCCTGTAGGCGAACTCTCTCGAATTCAAGGTAAGTGCTGATGGCCGATCCCTGGCAGATCCAGATTTACAATGGCAGTGAGCTATTGCGCGAGCTGGAGTGCAGCGGGACCGTCGAGCTGGGCCGGCAGACCAACCCCGCGCTGGAAAAGCTCTACGACCTCATCCCCCTGCAAGACGGCGCGACCCGGATCGTCGTCGCCGCGAGCGAGGAGACCCGGGTCGCGCGCCGCCATGCGCGAGTCGAGCCGATGGATTCGGGGGATGTCCAGGTGGTCAACCTGAGCGACAAGGTCCCCCTGGGCTTCGAGCGGGAGCAGGACATGAAGGCCGGGGGACGCCGGCAGGCGACGCTCCCCCTGGTGCTCAAGCTGGGGACGAAGATCGTCCGGATCGAGTCGATGCTGGAATCGGCCTTCGAGACGTCGTTCCATGGTCTCGACGCCCCCGTACTCCCCCCCTCGGCGGGGCGGACGATCCCCGCGTTCTTCGGCACGCTGGGTATCGAGTCGGGCTCGAAGGTGGAAGGGGAATCGATCCTCAACTGGCTCCAGGCGGCCATGGAGGTGCTCCAGAGCGCGACGAGCGATTCCGATTTCTTCGAGAAGGCCGCCCGCGCCGTGGTGGAAGTGGCCGAGCTGGACGTGGGGCTCGTCCTACTCCGCCAGAAGGAGAAGGACGAATGGAAGGTCGCCTCCTACTACGCCAAGTCCGATGGTGCCTCCGAGCGTGGAATTCGGCCCAGCCGCTTCGCCCTCAAGAAGGTTTGTGACGAGCGGAAGACCTTCTGGCTCGACCCCTCGGAGCTGCCGGAGGCGCACGTCAGCCTGCAAGGGATTCGGTCGATCGTGGTCGCCCCGATCCTGGCC
>MEDT01000158.1 GCA_001724175.1 Cytophagaceae bacterium SCN 52-12
CTTTATGTCGAAAGTGTCTTTGCCTGCGGTGATATACTGGTAGATGGCAGAGCCTTCAAGACTGTTTTTGGAGTGTATTTTGATATCCGCATTGTACATGCGATGCGATATGCCCATGGTATCCACCACGATCCGGGCTTTTTTAAATTCGGCCAGATGCCCGTTTCCGTCAACCACTACCTGCCCTTTATCGGGCACGATATTGAGACCGGTCGAGTTCACGAAAGGTACGCCGGCCACCGTCATCTCTTTCTTGTCTACGGAATATACCGCGCTGGTTCCCCTGAACTCCAGTCCTTCCTGCTCGGGCATCAGCGATCTGAAGCTGGCAGGTTCACCGCTGCTCTTCATCGTAATTTTGCGCGCCTTGGTATCCCAGGTCGCCGAACCGATGGAAGTATAATAATTCGCCATCGGGAGCTCAATCCCCGATGAATCGCTGGTAAAACCCTCGCTGTTCTGGCTAAGCTGGACAATGCCCTTATCGATCGAAAAATCGATGTCTACTCCCTTTGCCCTCAGAAGCGATACACCGTCCGCCTGGGCAGAGGCATTTACATTCAAAGTAGCGTTTCCTGCCCGGAATCCGCCTTTTTTAAACTGTATATTATCTGAAGCGAGCTCTGAATCGGCCCTTTTGAGCACCCCGTTCCCAAACAATCCTTTCGACCTCAGCACCAGCTCTCCCTCCAGCTTGGTAGTACCGTTGTAAAAATCGAATGCATTACCCTGCGTCCTCAGCATCATGCTGTCCGCTTCGGGCAGCCATTTCATCGTGAATTCTTTCAGGTCGGCCTTCGGGAAGTAAACCCCTCCGAGCGTACCTTCCGAAAACCTGGCGCTCTTTCCCGAAGCTACCAGCGAATCCTTCGTAAAAACCATCCGGTCGGCCTGGATCTGACCTGTCAGGTAGCTGAGCGTGCCTTCGCTCTGCAATCCCTTGTAGTCCATAAACAGCTTGGGTCCTTTCACAACAGCCTTTCCGTTATATACCTTGATCCCCTCCCTGGGAAGAGGATGCTCAAAGCCCATCGACGTATCGGGCATCGATTTCAGAGCCGTTTTGATCATCGGCAATATACCGGCCGAATGGAACTCTCCCACAAACTCGATGTCTCTCTTGTCAAGCCCGCCTACGTCCAGCTCGGGCACGCTGAAAAAGACTTCTTCCGGGTAGGCCCATTGTCCCCTCTTTGGCTGGTCAAAATGAATTACCACTCCCTCCGGTATGTGAATTCTCGGGGACCCGGTAACGCCCTTCTGCTGACCGGATTTGTTCTTTGCGTCGCTCAGGTAAAACGTTCCTGCCTTGTCATATTTGATATTTCCGCCGACCTCGCCGCCTAACCCTTTTGCATATTTCTCATGGGGAACATAGGTAATGGAGTCCATATCGGACATGTTGATGAAGAAATCGTTGTAGTTGAATTTTATGTTCCGGCCGGTGAACTTGAAGTTGCTCGACTGCAAAAGGCCGTTCATGGTAAAATCCCTGTTTTTGCCCATAACCACGATCCGGTCCGTGGGTTTACCGGAAATCCTCAGGGAATCGCTGATGTTAAAATGCTCCACTCCCCTTATAGTCAGCAGCGTATCCTTGAAAGAAATGGAAGCGTTAGCCAGGTTGTCGTTGGATGGGAACACCGACCTGAGCGTGAAATTATCGAAGTCTGCCTTATTGACATTGGCCATGATATAAAAAACGGCTTTCCGTGTAAGGCTGTATTGATCCTGGTCTGCGTTGTACTGGAAATAACCTTCCAGGGTCAGTCGCTCCAGCATACGCCTTACCACCGCAGGCTGCTTTTTGACGACTTTTGCCAGCTCGTCAGGAAAAAAAGCCTGTTTTTTCTGTTGCTGAAGGTAGGCTGCGGCAGCCATCAGGGGCTGAAAACCAAACTCCTGACTCATTTCCTGCAGCCTGGACTTCCTGAAAAAGTCCATCGACTCCATCCGCAGCGGTATTTCCGTTTTTCCCGACACCATGTAAAACTGGAAGCTGCCTTTTGCGAAATCCCACCTGGCCGACTCCGACCAGATGTACATTTTATGGTAGGTATCGATATAGGGAAGCGAGGTAAAATCCCCTTTGGGCGGCCGGGTGAGATGCAGGCTTCCTGCCTCGTCCTGGTAATTAAGCGCAACTCCGGGGTGATAGATGGAATCCTGCCCCATCGGAAGCGTAAAAGTTGCCAGCTCCGCTGTAATTTTTAAAGGCGACAGTGAAAACCGCTGGCTCGTGGATTTGAAAGCGGGCTTGCCCTGGAAGCTGACGATTACCTCGGAAGGCTCGCCGCTCAGGGAGGTGCTGAATAGCTCGTGTCCCTGGAGGTAGTAACCGCCTTTGTAGGAAATATGCTCGCTCAGCCCCGACAAAACCGCGTCATTCCTGTAAGACATAAACCTCGGGAAGCCCGACGACGCCCTGCCTGCCGGCTTCCTGACGCTCTTATACTCAAAAGTCCCTGTAACGGGCGATTTGAGCCTGGAGTCGTGGATAACAGCTTTTTCGGCCTTCAGCGCCGGGGTAGCCGTCTTGAATGCGAAGTCCGCCAGCTGTACATACACCGACGAATCTCCGGCGGTCCGCCAGTCGAAGCGTCCGCCGTTCCCTACAAAAATTCCCTTATGAAGCGCGACGCTCCCGGCGCTGGGCCCGAAGCTCACGGAGTCTCCGTTGGCCACAATCGCAAAGGCAGCGTTCTGCAGATCCAGCAGCAGCCCGGAAAGTACGGGGAGCGGCTCCGCTGATTTTACCGGCAAATCTTCGACCGGCGTATCCCAGCCGTCCGATCCTTTACCGGCAGGCGCATCAGCGGCCGGCTTTTCATACCTGAAACGGTATTGCCCCGCAGTAAGATACAGCTTGCTGAAATTGGATTGATACAACAGCTTTTTGTCCAGCACAAGCTGGGTAGCCTGCAAAGCCTGGAGCATCTCTTTCTGGTCGTGCTGCTCGACGGCGTGGTCAAGCGCGATCATAAACCCGTTGATGTCGCCCTGCTGCCCTACGACGGTCAGCAGGTTGCTTATGACCAGGTTAAGGGCCGGGCCGGGCTTGTAGCCCCGTCCGGCCATATTCCGGAACAGGCTGATAAACTGCTGTCTTTGCGTAGTATTCAACCCGGAATTCCATATGGCCTCGAGCCCTTTGGACGATTGGATATAAGCCTGGTTACGGCTGTTATCCATTAGCTTGCGTAATTCTGTAATAAACGCATCGGGATCCTCGGAAAACTTCAGGTTCTGAGCATGGGCCTCCCCGGCAGGCAGCCCCGTCATTAAAAGCAAAAACAGCGTAAACCCGTACATCAGGTTACGCCAAACTTTCCCGCAAGCCCTGGTTATAATTCCTTTTACCATATAGACGGCTATCGTTTTTATCCGGATGTTTTAAATCCCCCGGGCTTTGTCCCGGGGGCCGGGATATCGCGCTCTTTCAGAGCTTCATAAAGCTTACCGCTGCCCAATCATTTCTATAGTTGGTCCTGAGCAATTTCAGGCCCAGCTGCTCTCCCAGCGCGATCAGGCCCGGGGCGTCCGCACGGTAAAAACCGCTGATCACCATCCAGCCTCCCGCTTTCAGGCGTTTGCTGTAGGACTCCATTTCCTGCAGCAGGATATTCCGGTTGATATTCGCCAGGATACCGTCAAAGCCCTTTCTTTCCCCCACATCGCCTATTGTCCCGAGAAAGACCTCGAAACCTTCCGAAACGTTGTTCAGCGCAACGTTTTCTTTTGCATTTTCTACCGCCCATTCCTCGATATCGAACGCCAGCACGGTTTCAGCCCCAAGCTTTTTCCCCAGGATACCCAGTATTCCCGTGCCGCTGCCGACATCCATCAGGTCCGCACCCTCATGCGGCAGGGAAAGCTGCTCGGACATCACAAGCCGCGTGGTTTCGTGGTGACCGGTACCGAACGACATTTTGGGATTGATCAGGAGCTCATAGGGGAAGGACGGGTCCGGTTCATGAAAAGAAGCCCGCACGCGCACCTTGTCCTCCACTTCTATGGTCTCGTAGTTACTTTCCCACTCTTTATTCCAGTTCTCTTTCTCCAACGTTTTTACAGAAAAAGCTATTGCGGTCTGCTCCTCATATTTGGCTATGACCTCGTGAAGCGCTACCTGGTCGAAACGCGGTGCTTCTATATACGCATTTACGCCTTCGTCCGTTTCCACAAACGACTCGTAGTCAATCTCGGCAAGCTCCGCAATAAGAATCTCAACGTACTCAGGGTCGATCTCCAGGGATAACTCTATATAATTCATAAGTTTTAAAGTAGTTCCACGGCTATAAATCTATATATAAAAATGCTAAAAGAGACTGCCCTTTCGGACAGCCTCCGTCGATTTGAATTATAAACCGCTCATCTATCAGGATTCGAGGACCACAATTTCTACCCGCCTGTTTTTTTGTCTCTGCTCCTCGTCGTTCCCTTTTACGATAGGTTTTGTCGGTCCGTACCCTCTCGTTTCGATACGATCCGCTGCAATGCCCTTTTCGACCAGGTAAGCCTTTACAGACTCTGCCCTGTTGCGGGAGAGCTCGACATTTTTATCAAAATCGCCGACATTATCGGTATGTCCTTCCACACGGATACGGAGCCTGGG
Organism: Cytophagaceae bacterium SCN 52-12; assembly: GCA_001724175.1. Taxonomy (GTDB): domain Bacteria; phylum Bacteroidota; class Bacteroidia; order Cytophagales; family Spirosomataceae; genus Ravibacter. The sequence goes on from MEDT01000158.1 coordinate 4,616, forward strand.
ATTGTCGTTCAGGATTCTGACAAACTTGTCCAGCTCATCAAAAGATTCCGACAACAGCGTATACGATGAAGTTTCGAAATAAATGTTTTCAAGGGTAAAAGTCGTCCCCTCCGAAAGCGGCGAAAGCCTGAAATCATGCCTGAAAACGCCCGTTCCCGCGGAATCGGCGGAAGTGTCGAGCTCCCAGGTCTCGTCGCCGAAGCCTTCGGCGGCAGCTTTAAAAACGTACTTGCCGCCCGGCTCCAGGGCAATCCTGAATTTACCGGAACCCGTACTGATCTTTATCGTGTCCCCGCCTTCCATATAGCTGATCACGGCAGGCACGGGTTTTCCGGTAGCGGCATCCAGAACACTGCCCGAAAGCCCTGTAAAGGCGGGAGCGGGCTTGCTCTCCGCCGCAACGGTTTCTTCCCTGTCCGGCATGGCTGCCTTTTTCGGAGCTTCAGACGGCTTTTTCCTTGGATCGGGGTTATTGATATGAATCCCGTAAAAATTCCAGGCCACGGTATTCCCGGTGCTTTTCCCCTCATAGAAATCGATTATTTCTATTCCAGGCGTTACCTTTTCAAAATAGGCGATGAATTCCACTGTTTCCCCGCTTTCCACTTGTTTCCGCTCGGGGTTGGTCGGGATGCCTTCCGCTCTCAGGAACCTGAATTTGGTGTTGACGTCGCCGGGTTTGTACAGACGCGTATTAGGATCTATCCAGATTTCGGGATTGCTGGCCCTCGGCTGGAAGAACCTGGGTCCGGGCATTTGCTGCGGCATTTCCTCCATCCTGCCATTATCTTTAAAGCGAAGGTATATGGCCGTATGGCGGTCTGTTATCTCCACCTTCGTGATCTTTACATAATTCACGCTTGCCTCCTCAACTACCGGGTTACGGGTAATCACCTGTGCGGTCAAAATGAAAGGCCCGGCGGCAAACAGCATAACCAGGCTCGCTAATATCCTGACGTTCATATTTCTCGGTTACAATAGCAGTTACAAAAACACTATTTTAAACGTAAAACACACTGTCTTAGTTTGTTAAAAGATGTTAAATAGGGCTTCGACTACGCTCAGCCGCCGGACGGGGCAGATAGGCCAGAATAGATAAGTCAGCGGAGTCGATGCCTGAGCGGAGCCGAAGGCATCAATAAATAAACTGCGCCCAGAAACCGGGATCATACCGCTGCCAGGCGTGGCATCCGAAAGGCAGCCGGCAGCCGTTTATTTCATAAGAGGCCGCAGGGCTTCTTTCAAAAGAGAAGCTGAGCGCTTCTTCCCAGCCGGGCAGCTTCATAAAGGGCTTCAGCGGGAGCAGCCTTGTGCTGTCCAGCGAGAAAAGCATATCCTCGTTACCTTTCCAGGACGGGTAGCATGTGTTGTATACCCTCAGAAGACGTTTGATGCCGGCAATCTTCCGGAGCGACAGCCCGCCATTGAAAACCAGCCTGTGCGTAGACAATGCCCGGGCATACACATTCGCTTCCTCTTTCGCCAGCGCTTCGAAGCCTTCCCCGTTGAAGGCGGGCGCCCCTATGTAGTCAAATCCTTTCTGACACCACTCGGCCAGCCTGTCCTCGAAAACAAAGGCATCCAACTGGTAGAGCAGCATAAAATCGTAGGAATCAAACATTTTATAAAATTCCAGCGAGGTCATCAGCCTGTTATAAGCCGCAATGCTCCGGAAGCAGCCCGGGTCGAAGCGGACTATCCTGATTCTTTCGGCATAGCTCCCCAGCGCTTCGGAGAGATCGAGCTGCTCCGGCGCTATTACGCAAACCGGCCACGTCCCGAGCACTTTCATGCACCGGGCCAGGGACACACGCTCAAAATCTCTGAGCTCCGGCTGAACAATAGGTATAACAATTACTGCAGAGGGCATACGTACATCGGTCTATTCCAGCAAGTCTCCTAAAAAAGGCAGCCACCAGTGCTCACTGCTGAAAGTATAGCGTCCTTTTACCAATTCGGACAGGGCAGGCTCCAATCTCCTGAGCCTGTTTTCCGGCAGGTTTGCGCGGACCTGAAAATGGACCTGCAACTCCTTCAGCCTGGTGAGCGATGCAGGAGAAACTCCTTCGACCTTCTCCAAAGCTTCAATTAAAGCTTTCAAAAGCTGCGCCCGCTGCCTGATGGGGCTGATTTTCTTATCGCGGTCACGCTTCCACCTGTCTTTCAGCCTGACCGGTTCAAGCTTTTGCCCGAATCCCACCTGCTGGCTGGCGTGCACTCTGTAAGACAGGAGCGGGTCGGTGATAAAACCGATCTGATCATTCAGGGACAGCACCAGCGCTATCCAGGCATCGTGTATGTAAGGGCCCAGATGAACCGGAAAGGGAGAGAGGAAGCCAAGCGCCCTCTTCCTGACTGCCATGGTCGCACCGGTCACGATATAGCCTTCGAATAACAGGTCTTTGGCCTTTCCCGATTGCCATTTTACCTGCCGTTCACGGTTGAACCCGAAATTATCCCATAGCATATGATTTTGCCGCTCGCCCTTATCGTCGATCAGGTAGGCATCCGAGAAGACCGCCTCGTGTTCGGGATGCGCCGCCAGGTAGTCCACCTGCCTCTGTACCCTGTCATACGCCCAGATATCGTCCTGGTCGCAAAGGATAAGGATCTCGCCGCGGCACAGCCCCATGCATTGATCGAAATTCCTGGTAGAGCCCAGGTTCGCTTCATTTATGTGAATTTTCACCGGGAAAGGGGCTTTAGCTGCAAATTCCTGCAATACCCCGACCGTCCCGTCGGTAGACTTGTCGTCGCATACGACCAGCTCATCGACCTGCCGGCTTTGTCGCGCAATGCTTTCCAATTGCTCTGCCAGGTATTTTGCCCCGTTATAGGTGCACATAGCAACTGAAACCATAAATATTCCTTGCACAGTTAGTTGTTCCGGCTATCTGCCGTTTGATGCGCAAATTTAATAAACTATATATAAGAGCATCTCCCGCAGCCGGAAAATCGTGTATTCCGATGGTACACCGGATTAAAGCGGGTTATGATATAGCATGCAGCAGCCGTTAGTATCGCCCCTGCGGGGCTCACGCGCAGCAGCGAACACCCGGCTACCGCGGGCTGCGCTGCGCCTCGCCCACGGTTATGACTAGTTACGTCCCCTGCAGGGACTCAGAACCACGGCTATTCCTTCCGGCTGAAGCGCCGCTACGACCTGTGAGGAGCGCTCCCGAACGGGGAAGTCCCGCAGGAACGGCACGCACGTATCCGCTGGTGGAACCGGTGGAGTCTCCGGGCGTGGAAATTGTAGAAATTTGACGATCTTTGCGCGCCTGATAGTCGCGGCCGGCGACGGTACATTTCGCCAGGAATTCTTTCAGGAACTATAAAAAGATGAAAACCAAAGGGTTAAGGAAAAACAAAATCAATATCGTCACACTGGGCTGTTCTAAAAACCTGGTGGATTCGGAAGTGCTTTTCACCCAGCTGAAGGGCAACGGCTACCAGGTTGAGCACGAATCCAAAAAAGACGATGCCCAGATAGTAGTGATCAATACCTGCGGTTTTATTGACGGCGCCAAAGAGGAGTCGGTAGATACCATCCTGCGGTACGTGGATGCAAAAGACAAGGGGCTGGTAGACAAAGTGTATGTAAGCGGCTGCCTTTCTCACCGGTACAAAGACGAGCTGGCGCTGGAGATCCCGAGCGTCGATGCCTGGTTCGGCACGAACGAGCTTCCGCGGATACTGAAAACCCTGCGGGCAGATTATAAGCATGAGCTGGTCGGCGAAAGGCTGCTGACTACCCCTTCTCATTATGCGTATCTTAAAATAGCCGAAGGGTGCGACCGTCCCTGCTCCTTCTGCGCAATTCCCCTGATGCGCGGCAAACACGTTTCAAGACCTGTAGACGAGCTGCTCACAGAAGCGAGGTCGCTTGCTAAAAGGGGTACCAAAGAGCTTATCCTCATTGCCCAGGACCTGACTTACTACGGCCTGGATATCTACGGCAGGCGCAACCTTTCGGAGCTTCTGCTACGTCTCGCCGATGTAGAGGGCATAGAATGGGTCCGGTTGCAGTACGCCTATCCTGCCGGCTTCCCGATGGACATACTCGATGCGATGAAAGCGCATCCCCATATCTGCCATTACCTGGATATGCCTCTGCAGACAGGCTCAACCGAAATGCTCAGGCTGATGCGGAGGGGGATTACCCGGCAAAAGACCGAAGACCTGATCGACAGGATCAGGCAGACCGTGCCGGACATAGCGCTGAGGACCACCCTCATTGTAGGACACCCGGGCGAAACCGACGAGCGGTTTGAGGAAACGTACGGCTTCGTGGAAAAAACGAAGTTTGACCGGCTCGGCGTCTTCCAGTATTCGCACGAGGAAAATACTCATTCCTTCGGCTTTACGGACGATGTCGCGCCCGAAACCAAGCAGGAAAGGGCCGATGCCATTATGGATTTGCAGCAAAATATCTCGTGGGAGCTCAACCAGTCGAAAGTCGGCAAGACGTTCAAGGTGCTGTTCGACCGCAAAGAAGGCGGGTATTTTGTAGGCCGTACGCAGTTCGATTCGCCGGAGGTCGACAACGAGGTGCTCCTTCCGGCCGCCTCCTATGTGCGGCTGGGCGATTTTACCGACGTCCGCATTACGCATGCCGAAGAATTCGACCTTTATGCCGAATTAGCCAACCAGTTATAAACCAGCCTGCCCGGGGGAAGCGCCGGGCGGTTTTTCTACAAAAAGATGATTCAACGTATTCAAAGTATTTTTTTATTGATTGTAGCCCTGGCGATGGGGGCCTTTATCGCGCTGCCGGTCTGGAACAAAACCGCTGCGGGGGGCGAAGAATCCGTTACGCTCGATGCCTTTGTGATCAGGCACCAGCTCAACAGCATCCAGGCCGAGATACAGCCTGCATACTATCACCTCGGATTGGCGGTCCTGATTGCCGGGATCGCGTTATTTGCCATTTTCAAATATAAAAACCGGCTGATGCAATCCGCGTTATGCGCTGTCAACTCTATTTTGATGACCGCGCTTCTCGGTGTGGTGGTATACCAGACGATGTTTAAAGCGGGGAAGATCTTCGAACCGGAAGCGGCAGGCAACTACGGCTACGGTTTCTATGCCCTGGTGGTCGCCATGCTCGCCAATGTTCTGGCTAACAGGTTTATCCGCAGGGATGAAAAGATGGTGAAGGAATCCAACAGGTTCCGTTAGCGCCCGGTCGCGGGTTTCAGGAACCGCCATCAGGCCAGGCCCTCTCTCACCAGGTCATGAAGATGCACAAAGCCTTTCAAATCCCGGTTTTCGGTAACCGGCAGCTGTGAAATGCTCCGTGACTGCATGAGCTCCAGCGCTGTTATCGCATAGGTCCCCGTGCTTACGGTTACCGGGTCGGGGGTCATAATTTCACTGGCGGTGCGATCAAACAGGCGGTCTGCCGGGCTCCTGTCGAGCATCCTGCGGAGATCTCCGTCGGTAATGATCCCCTCCAGCCGGCCGTCGGATCCGACAACAGCGGTAGCGCCCAGGCAGCTGGATGAAATTTCGACGATGATTTCCTTCAGGCCGGCATCGGGCGGAACAGAAGGCACGGCGTTGGCCGGATAGATATCATCCACCTTCAGGTACAGCCTTTTCCCCAAGGTGCCGCCGGGATGAAAGCCGGCAAAATCCTGAGGGGTAAACCCGCGGATCTCGAGCAGGCAGATAGCCAGGGCATCGCCCATCGCAAGGGCGGCTGTCGTGCTCGACGTCGGAACGAGGTCGTGCAGATCCGCCTCATGCGGGACATAAGTATACAAAATGTAATCAGCGTGTATCCCGAGATACGATTTTTTACTTCCGACCATCCCGATAAGGGGTATGTCGAGGCGCTTGAGGAACGGGATCAGGGTTTTGATTTCCGGTGTATCCCCGCTTTTGGAGATGGCAAGCACCACGTCGCCGGGGCGGATCATGCCCAGATCGCCGTGGATAGCATCAGCGGCGTGCATAAAAATGGCAGGGGTGCCGGTCGAGTTAAAAGTACCGACAAGCTTCTGACCGATCAGGGCACTCTTACCGATGCCCGTCACCACCAGCCTTCCCCTGGCAGCCAGGATCCTTTCGACCGCTGCGGCAAAGCCGTCGCCGATAAAGGACGCAAGTCCGGCAATCGCGGCGGCTTCCCGTTCGATTACCTGCATTGCCGTGGAGTTGATTTTTTTTACTAATTTCAAACTAAAGTTTTTTTATAAGAATTTGAGCGGATGTTGATGGAAATTAAGGGCAAAGATATGAACTTTGAAAAGACTCTTTTTTAGTATTAAACATGATACAACAGGAAAACAAACCGGTACTCAGCGAATCACTGAAAGCCAGGCTCAAGGAAGTCTTTGGGTTTAGCCAATTTAGGGGTGACCAGGAGCCGATTATTGAAAATATTCTGAAGGGCAACAACACCTTCGTCATCATGCCTACCGGCGCCGGCAAGTCGCTCTGCTACCAGCTGCCTGCCGTGGTAAGCGAAGGGATGGCGATCGTCATTTCCCCGCTCATCGCGCTTATGAAAAACCAGGTGGACCAGCTGAGCGCGTTCGGCATCAACGCCCAGTTCCTGAACTCCACGCTGAGCAAGAGCGAAATGAACAAAGTCAAAAGAGACGCGCTCGACGGTACGCTCAAGCTCCTGTATATAGCACCCGAATCGCTTAATAAAGAAGAGAACCTCGATTTTCTGCAAAAAATAAAAATTGCTTTTGTTGCCATTGATGAAGCCCATTGTATTTCCGAATGGGGACACGACTTCAGGCCCGAATACCGCAGGATAAGAGGCATCATCGACAATGTGGGAGACCTTCCTATCATTGCGCTGACGGCTACCGCCACGCCTAAGGTCCAGATGGACATCAGGAAAAACCTCCATATGGAAGAGGTCGAAACCTTCAAATCTTCCTTCAACCGCAAAAACCTGTACTACGAGGTAAGGCCGAAAAAGGATGCCAGGAAACAGCTGATCCAGATCATCAGGTCGCATAAAGGCAAATCGGGGATCATTTACTGCCTGAGCCGCAAAAAGGTGGAAGAAATAGCGGAGCTCCTGAAAGTGAACGACATCAAGGCCCTTCCCTATCACGCTGGTCTGGACGGAAACGTGAGAATGGCCAACCAGGATGCATTTCTCAACGAAGAGGTCGATGTAATTGTAGCGACCATCGCTTTTGGAATGGGGATCGACAAACCCGACGTCCGTTTTGTTATTCACTACGACGTGCCCAAATCGCTGGAAGGATACTACCAGGAAACCGGCAGGGCCGGCCGTGACGGGCTGGAAGGCAACTGCATCATGTTTTACCGCTATGACGATATTCTCAAGCTTGAGAAATTCAACAAGGATAAAACCGTAACCGAAAGAGACAACGCCAAGCACCTTCTCAACGAGATGGTCAGCTACGTTACCCAGGGGATATGCCGGCGCAGGCAGCTGCTGAGCTACTTCGGAGAGTTTCTCGATAAGGATTGCGGCTTCTGCGACAATTGCCTCAAACCTACGGAAAAGATCAAAATACAGGACGAGGCTATCCTCGCGATCTCGGCGGCAGTCCAGACGGGGCAGCGGTTCGACGCCGAACACCTGGCCGATGTACTGACCGGCAGGGAAAACCAGTATGTGAGGAGTTACGAGCACGACAAGCTGAATGTTTACGGAAAGGGGCTCAATTTTAACGAAACTCCCGAATTCTGGACATCGCTTTACCGCCAGCTGCTCATTTTGGGCTATTTCGAAAAAGATCTCGACAATTACGGCGTGATGAAGGCTTCTCCGAAAGGATTGGCCTATGCCGACGACCCCTATCCTATTACCATCAGCAAAGACCACGACTACGAGGCCGAAGCTGAAAAAAGCGATGCGCAGGACAAGGAAATCGCCGGGGAAAGCAGCGCGCATGCCTACGACGAAACGCTCCTGGGCATGCTGAAGGCGCTCCGGAAAAAAGTGGCGAAAGAGAAAAACCTTCCTCCGTATGTCATCTTCCAGGATCCCTCGCTGGAAGAAATGTCCACCACCTACCCCACTTCCCAGCAGGAAATGGCGCAGATCAATGGGGTAGGTCTTGGCAAGGTTCAGAAATTCGGAAAGCCGTTCCTCGACCTGATCAATACCTACGTGGAAGAAAATGACATCGAAACTGCCAAAGATGTCGTGATCAAATCGACCGTCAACAAGTCGAAGATCAAGATCTTTATCATCCAGCAGGTCGACCGCAAGATCAACCTGGAAGAGATCGCCGAAGCAAAAGGCATCGCCATGGAAGAGCTTATCGAGGAAATCGAGCATATCTGCTATTCAGGGACCAAGCTCAATCTCGATTACTATATCAACCAGGTGATGGATAAAGACAAGCAGAATGAGATTTATGAATATTTCCTGACCGCCGAAACGGATAATATCGCGGAAGCCCTGAAAGAGTTCAGAGGGGAAGATATAAGCGAGGAGGAGCTGAGGCTGATGCGCATCAAGTTTCTTTCCGAATTGGCAAACTAATTTTTATGCTTTTTTTGAGGCGGAAGTCCCCCTCATGTAGTTAATCAGTTTTAAATGAATATACTTATTTTAGGTTCGGGGGGCAGAGAGCATGCTTTTGCATGGAAAATTGTACAGAGTCCGTTATGCGACGATTTGTTTATAGCTCCGGGAAACGCAGGAACAGCCAGGATTGCCCGGAATTTACCCATTTCTA
>MEDT01000159.1 GCA_001724175.1 Cytophagaceae bacterium SCN 52-12
CGGAACTCTATCGGAGAACGGATCAAAGCTAGTCCTCAGGTAGTGGAGCGCAACATATTGGGGAATGAAGCCGGATGGCAAAAAATATCGGGTTGTTTTGTTGCTGATTCAGCCTACCAGTTTCTCACTATCGGTAATTTTTTTAGCGATTTCGAAACTTCATACCGGAAAACCGAATGGAATGTCTCCTTAGGGCCGTATTATCTTATCGACGATGTTTCCGTAGTTGAAACCGATATTGCCTCCATGCCGCCTGTAAGCTTTCTTGGCGCCGACACAACGATTTGCCAGGGGGAGACTATCGAATTCACTTCCGATCCTTACACCCCGTGGGTATTCCGGCGCGAAAATGGAACAACCTTTACCTCGCGTACGATCGGCCAATCGGGTACCTACATCGCAAACCTTGCTTTTGCAGGCTGCACGGTTACGGATACGATCAGCATAGAGGTTATGCCGGATATTGACGTAGGAAAAGACACCCTGATCTGCGATTCAGACAGATTTGAGCTCAGGTCAAATATCCCGGCTATCTGGCCCGACGGAAGCCAGGGAATGCAATTTACGGTGTCAACAAGCGGTCAGTATAGAGTTGAGGCTGCCAGCGATATATGCCCTTCATCGGCAACGGTCACAATAGAACTGGCAAGCTGTCCGGGGGAAATACCGAATGCCTTTTCCCCAAATGGAGACGGAAAAAACGATTATTTTGTAATCCCGAATATACATACCAGTACCTGGGAGTTACAAATTTTCAATCGCTGGGGAAACCGGGTATATCGGAATAAAGCCTACGACAATACCTGGGATGGCGGGAAACTCCCTTCAGGACAATACTTTTATTGGTTAAGCAGCGCGAAACTCGGAAAAGATATTAAGGGATGGGTCGTGATTTTGAGATGATAGCTATTGCTTTATCCGGATTAATTGGATTAAACCTTCAGAAATATTTTAAGGCCTTCAATAGCTCCGGATTTCTTACTTTCAGTCCGGTAAAACCCAGATAAAGCAGTCTCATCGCCCCGATCACTATACCACCACGTTGATAATCCTTTTCGGCACGATAATGAACTTCTTCACCGGCTTCCCGTCTAGCCATTTGGTTACCGAATCGCTCGCCAGCACCTCCTGCTCAATTTCATGACCCGGCTTATCGGCGGGAAAAGCCATCGTAGCCCTTACCTTCCCGTTGATCTGGATCGGGTATTCAAATGAATCGTCTACAAGGTACTTCTGCTCCCATTGAGGGAAAGCCGCCCCGGAGATCGTACCCGGCTCATTGCCCAGCGCTTCCCAGAGCTCTTCGGTAATATGGGGCGCAAAAGGAGCCAGGATGATCAGCAGATCCTGGAAAATAGCCCTGCTTTTCGTCTTCAGGCTTCCCAGCTCGTTTACCAGCACCATAAAGGTACTGACCGTGGTATTGAATGAGAAATGCTCGATATCTTCCCCGACTTTCTTAATGGCGCGATGCAGCGCCTTCAGCTCGGCTTCCTTAGGCGCTTCATCTGTAACCTGCCATTGTCCGTGGTCGGAATAGAAGAGGCGCCATACTTTCCTGATAAAGCGGTAGGTTCCGTCAATGCCGTTGGTATTCCACGGCTTCGCCTGCTCGAGCGGCCCGAGGAACATTTCATACAGGCGCAGGGTGTCGGCCCCGTAGTGCGCCACAATGTCGTCGGGGTTCACCACGTTGAATTTCGATTTCGACATTTTCTCAATCTCTACCCCGCATTTATACACCCCTTCTTCCAGGATAAACTCCGGAGCCTCTCCCACCAGGTCTTTGCGCGACGCTACGAACTTTTCAACATCCAGCACATCATTGGCAACGATATTAACATCGACGTGCAGCGGGGTTGTATCGTATTGATCCTTCAGACCTGCGCTGACAAAGACCGGCTTTAAGGGATCGCCTTCCTTCACCCTGTACACAAAATTGCTCCTTCCCTGGATCATCCCCTGGTTGATCAGCTTTTTGAAAGGCTCTTCCTCGTGGACAAACCCCCTGTCTTTCAAAAACTTGTTCCAGAAGCGGCTGTACAGCAGGTGGCCTGTTGCATGCTCCGTACCTCCTATGTAAAGATCGACGTCCTTCCAGTAGGCAATCGCCTCTTCCGAGGCAAACGCAGACTGGTTATGCGGGTCCATATAGCGGTACCAGTACCAGCTGCTGCCGGCCCAGCCCGGCATCGTGCTCAATTCATAATCATAGCTTCCCTGGTATCTCCAGCCTGCCGCCCTCCCAAGCGGAGGTTCTCCTGTTTCGGTAGGCTTATACTGGTCTATCACAGGGAGCTCCAGCGGCAGCTCGCTGTCGGGAACCAGGTACGGCAGGGGAAGCCCGTCCGCCCCGTTTTTGAAATATATCGGGACAGGTTCGCCCCAGTACCGCTGGCGGCCGAATACGGCATCGCGCAGGCGGTAGTTGATCTTGCCTTTTCCCTTACCGTTATCTTCCAGCCACCGGATCAGCTTTTCGGTAGCCTCCCGGTAGGTCAGGCCGTCGATCATGCCGGAATTGATATACCTTCCTTCTTTCGTAGCGTCCGCCTGACTGTCGGTATCCTTCTGGGCATCGAGGATAGGGATGATGGGAAGGTTGAAGTGAGTAGCAAAATTCCAGTCCCGCTGGTCGCCGGAAGGCACTGCCATCACCGCGCCCGTTCCGTACCCCGCCAATACGTAATCGGCAATAAAAACAGGGATTTTCTCTCCATTGAAGGGATTGACGGCATAAGCGCCGGTAAACGCGCCCGACACGGTTTTGACGTCCGAAACCCTGTCCAGCTCCGATCTTTTCTTTGTATCTTCCTTATAGCGGGTAATTTCCTCTTTCTGAGCGTCTGTGGTGATGATATCCACCAGCTCATGCTCAGGGGCTATAACCATGAATGTAACGCCGTAAATAGTATCTACCCTGGTAGTGAACACGGTAATTTTTTCGCTGTGCCCGTCGAGGTCAAACTCCACCATCGCCCCGACCGACCGGCCGATCCAGTTCCGCTGCTGCTCTTTCAGCGAATCGGTCCATTCTATGGTATCCAGGCCGTCCAGCAGGCGCTGGGCGTAGGCGGTAATGCGCATCATCCACTGGCGCATCAGCTTCTGCTCGACCGGGAAACCGCCTCTTTCCGACACGCCGTCCTTCACTTCATCGTTCGAAAGGACCGATCCCAATGCCGCACACCAGTTGACGGTCGCTTCGGCCAGGTAGGTCAGCCGGTATTTCAGGCTGATCCGGTACTTCTCCTCTTCACTGTAGCCGTTCCATTCCTGGGCCGAAAAAACAGGCGCATCATCGTCGCAAACAGCCCTGGCGCCTGCGCTGCCGCTCTTTTCGAACTTTTCGAAGAGCGTAGCTACCGGCTCTGCCTTATCAGTCTCCAGGTTGTACCAGCTGTCGAAAAGCTGTGCGAAGATCCACTGGGTCCACCGGTAATAGGACGGATCGGAGGTACGCACCTCGCGGCTCCAATCATAGCTGAAGCCCAGGTTCTTGAGCTGGGATATGTAACGTGAGATATTCTCTTCCGTAGTCACGGCCGGATGCTGCCCCGTTTGTATGGCATATTGCTCGGCGGGCAGCCCGAAGCTGTCAAAACCCATCGGGTGAAGCACGTTGAAGCCCTTCAGCCTTTTGTAGCGGGCATAGATATCAGACGCGATATAACCCAGCGGATGCCCTACATGCAGGCCGGCCCCCGAAGGATAGGGAAACATGTCCAGCACATAATACTTGGGCTTAACGGAAGTGTTCTGCACTTTAAAAGTATCTTTCTTCTCCCAGAAGTCCTGCCATTTTTGTTCGATCTGACGGTGGTTGTACTCACTCATTATGCAAGCTTAAATATGGTATTTTAACAGTTGGCCGCAAAAATACGTCTTTTGCTTTTCAATTCTTACCTTCGTGGGCCGGAAACTCATATATCGGATACACCAGGTTATGCAAAAGGAACAAATTGCCGAAGCTTTCAGGACTTTGCAGGATGACATCTGCTCGGCGCTTGAGAAGGAAGACGGAAAAGGAAAATTCCGGGAAGACCGCTGGGAACATCATAGCGGGGGCGGCGGGCGCACCAGGCTTATCCAGGACGGTAATGTGCTGGAAAAAGGCGGGGTGAACTTCTCGGCCGTCCAGGGACCGGTTCATCCCCGGCTCCTGTCGCAGATGAACCTGCCGCAGGGCGAATTTCTCGATTTTTTTGCTACCGGCGTTTCGATCGTAATGCATCCTGCCAGTCCCCAGGTTCCCATTATTCATATGAATGTCCGCTATTTTGAGCTGAGCAATGGCACCTGCTGGTTCGGCGGAGGGATAGACCTTACCCCCCACTACGTAGCGGAAGACCAGGCCGCCTATTTTCACCGTGAGCTGCAGGCGGTCTGTTCCCGGCACCATCCCGGTTTCTACAGCCGGTTCAAAAACTGGGCCGATGACTATTTCTTCCTGCCCCACCGTAACGAAACACGCGGTATAGGCGGCATTTTCTTCGACTACCTCAAGCCCGACCATGAAGAGCACGGTCTTTCCAAACAGGCGTTATTCGATTTTGTAATTGATGTCGGAAATACTTTTGCGCCGGTTTATACGCATTTGATGGCCATTAACAAGAACAAGTCCTATACTGAAGCGGAAAAAAACTGGCAATATCTCCGCAGAGGGCGCTATGTGGAGTTCAATCTCGTATGGGACAGAGGCACCAAATTCGGTCTCGAAACAGGGGGAAGAACGGAGTCGATCCTGATGAGCTTACCTCCGCAGGCCAACTGGGCCTATGATTTTCGCCCGGAAGAAGGAACCCGTGAAGCGGATACGCTGCGTATGCTGAAAAAGGGAATAGAATGGGTTTGAGGATGTTCCCTCGCTAAAATGCGTTGGTACCCGGCACCATTCTCAGACGCCCGTTTTCGATCATCAGCCCCGACCCGAAATTGTTCTCATAAAGCTGACCGGTCCCGAGCCCCTGCGGAAGCGGATTTGCAAACTCAGCCGTAAACTGTGCAATAGCGTTCAGGCCGATATTCGACTCGAGCGCGGACGTGATCCACCACCGTATCCCCATTTCCTCCGCAATGGCTATCCATTGGCGGGTTTCGGCAAATCCTCCGAGCAGAGTAGGTTTCAGAACAATAAACGGAGGCCGTATCGTTTCGAGCAATTCCCTTTTTCCCGGTTGCGAAACGACGCCGATAAGTTCTTCGTCCAAGGCGATCGCCAGGGGCGATTCCCGCACAAGTCCGGCCATGAGCTCCGGCTGTCCTTTTGCAACGGGCTGCTCGATAGAATGAAGGTCGTAAGCGGCCAGGCGCTCCAGCTTCCGGAGGGCGTCGCCGGGTTGAAAAGCACCATTTGCGTCGACCCGGAGCGTGATCTCTTCTGCCGAAAACCGTTTCCTGATCCCCTCCAGGAGCCGGCACTCCTGCTCAAAATCGATAGCACCTACCTTCATTTTGAGGGTCTTATAGCCTGAAGCCAGCTTTGCCTCTATCTGCTCTTCCATAAACGCAGGCGTTCCCATCCAGATCAGGCCATTGATATCGATGGACTGCTTTCCCTTTGAAAAATCATTGTCAAAGTAAACCCGTCTTCCACCATTCTGAAAGTCGCAAAGAGCCGTTTCCAGGCCGAACCTCACGGCCGGGTACTGCAGGGAAACGAGGCTATCCAATAATTCCGCATAGTCCCAACCTTCCGGTCCGAGGGACAGACGGTTGAAATTCACGGCCAGCTCACTGAGGATACGTTCTAAATCCGGCAGGTCATCGGGACTCAATCCTTTCAACGGCCCGCACTCGCCGACGCCGTACACTTCCGGGAATTCGTGGTCCCTGACGGTGGCGATATAAGTCGTTTTGGAGGTCAGTACCCCACGGGAAGTACCGGCCTCAAATTTGAACTTCAGCGTATGAGGCGCAAAAGAAAGCAACAGGGACATGATTATAAACGCTATTCTGCTTAATTTGACGGGCAAATTATAAAAATTAGCCGACCTTGAGCGACCCGATCCGCAACAATTTCCTGGTCAAATCGGTGCTTACACCATTCAGCTGGCTGTACGGCGGAATTACGGACCTGCGCAATTACGGATATGACAAGGGGTTCTTCGAATGCTGCGCGCCTCCTTGTTATACGATCTCCGTCGGCAACCTGACAGTCGGCGGTACCGGCAAAACCCCGATGATCGAATATCTTGTCCGCCTGCTTAAAAACCAAGGTAAAGTTGCGGTCGTCAGCCGCGGATACGGCAGGAAAACCACAGGCCTTCGGGTCGCCGACACCGGCAGCTCCGCCGCCGAAATCGGGGACGAACCGCTGCAATACTACCGTAAGTTCTCCGGTGACATAAGGGTTATCGTAGCAGAAAAACGAGCCGAGGCAGCCCAAAAAATTGCCGTGGAATTCCCTGAAACCGACATCATCCTGCTGGACGACGCTTTCCAGCACCGTGCCATAGAGCGCCACACCAATATCCTGCTCACCGATTACCACCGGCTTTTTTACGACGATTTACCTTTCCCGGCGGGCAACCTCAGGGAACGGAAAAAAGGAAGCCGCAGGGCCGATATCATAATCGTAACCAAATCACCGCGGGATCTCTCCCCCACCAGAAAAGAAGAGATCACCGGCCATATCCGTCGCTATGCCGGCAACAGGCCTCCCGTCTTCTTTTCTTCCGTTGCATACGGGCCTGCAACGCCCTTTGCAGGCAGCCATACGGCGGGTGACTACCTCCGGCTTGCCGGGATTTCGGGACTCGCTCAGAATAGCACTTTTGAGCAATTTCTACAGGACAAATACGGGGTCGGGCATTTTTCAGGCTTCCCGGATCATTACGATTATACAATGCAGGACCTGCTCGAAACCGGCATAGCGGACAAAAAAGAGCTGGCGCTGCTTACTACCGAAAAGGACATGGTCAAACTGCTGCCTTTAGCACAGCAACTCGGGGTCGCCGAAAGATGCTTCTATATCCCACTGGAAGTGGAAATGCACGAGAAAGAACGTTTTGATTTGCTTATAGTCCGAAGGGCTTCAGGGAGCAAGCAGGAATAGTCGAATAGCTCTGTAGTGTCGCCCCTGCGGGGGCTTGGCTTCCGATATCGAGGCTCCGGCCGTCCGCCGGTTCCGCTACGCTTCACCGGCGGTTAAGCAAATACCGTCCCTACGGGGACGGCGCATGCAGTGCCCCTCTCAGCCTGCCCGCGAACTCTTCAGGCATATCGGGCGTCAGCAGGATATTCTTCCCGCTTTTCAGCTTCACCCAAACCCAGTTCTTTCTTTGTGTTGCATAAAACGTAGCAGACCCTACGCCATCCGTGTAAAATTTACCATAGAAGCCAAATAACCCTCCTACACCGAACGTCCTGATAGACCGCCCTATAACACCCTCCTGCCGCTTTACTTCGGCAATTTCGTTTAAGTCTATGCTTACCTGACCGACATTCCGGTGAATGACCAGACGACCGGCATCGATCTCATACCCTGACGGCGCATATATCCAGATCCCGACCGGCAACGCAACCAGGAAAACAACGGCCAGCGTATTCCTTATCACGTCCCCGAAACTTACATCAGGCGCCAGTAACTCCTTTAGAGGTAATATGCTTACACCTGCCAGCATCAGGATCACCAACGATGTTATGACTTTCGTAGTACTGTCCATCGAAGCTTTAAACATGGCACCGGAGGTTCATATTATCATTCATTTTCATACAGCTCTATCGGCAGATTATCCGGGTCCGCAAAAAAAGTAAACTTCTTTCCTGTAAAAAAATCCACTCTTATCGCTTCACAGGCTATTCCCAAACCCTCGAGACGGGCTATCGCGCTATCGAGATCATCTACGCCGAAAGCTATATGACGCAGACCAGCCGCTTCGGGATAAGAGGGTCTTGGCGGGGGATCCGGGAATGAAAACAGCTCGATCAGGTAAGTACCATTCAAGGCGAGGTCACATTTGTAAGAGCGTCGTTCTTCACGAAATACTTCCCTGACTATTTCAAGACCCAGCACTTCGGCATAAAAATATCTGGATTTTTCATAATCGGAACAAATAATGGCTATGTGATGGAGAGAACGGAGATGCATGAAGGAATTATAAGTTATGAAGGTTTGAGCACAATCGAGAACAAGGGTTCGATGATTACCAAGGACGGCCCCTGAGCGGAGCCGAAGGGGCTATTTCCTGAGCGATTCAAGCATTTTATCAAGATTAAGGCTCCGGGCGGAGGCCTCAAAGATACGCCGGTAGACGCCGTTCAGCTCATAAAGCGACTGATGCGTGCCGTATTCGGCAACCCGGCCGTTTTCCATGACGTAAATCTGGTCGGAATCGATGATCTGCGACAGGCTGTGGGAAATAATCACCACCGTACGCCCTTCTTTGATAGCATCGAGGCTGTTTTTGATCTGCTCGGTAGCAATCGCGTCGAGGCTGGCGGTAGGTTCGTCGAGGAATATAATAGGCGGGTTTTTAAGAAAGAGCCTCGCTATCGCGATCCGCTGCTGCTGTCCGCCCGACAGCAGCTGGGCGTCAGACCGGTATTGCAGAGGCAGCGCCATCACCTGGTCGTGAAGGTAGGCTTTACGTGCCGCCTGCTGGATCTGCTCCATTGTAGCGTCCATTTTGCCATACCGTATGTTCTCCTCGATCGACCCTTTGAAAATGTGATTTTTCTGGAATACCATACCGAGGTTTTCTCTCAGGTAAGGCAGGTCAAAGTCGACGATAGGCTTCCCGTCGAGCAGCAGCATCCCCGAATCAGGCAGGTAAAACCTGGTCAGCAGGTTGATCAGCGTGCTCTTTCCCGCACCCGAAAGCCCGACCAGGGCAGTCGTCTGGTTTTTGCGGATCGACATGGAAACGTCGTGCAGCGCCTTGTTCCCGTTGGGATAGGTAAAAGACACGTGCTTCAGCAGGTAATCTCCCTCAATTCCGGCAGGCTTGTAATTGCCGCTTTTTTCCACAGCCCCGCCTGCGTCCAGCACGGCAAAAAAGCTTTCGGAGTAAGTCAGCGCATCGTTCATTTCATCATAGATCCTGTGCAGCTGCCTGATGGGAGCCGAAACGTTATTGAACAACAGGATATGGAACATAATAGCGCCTATCGACATCTGCTGGTCGAGCACCAGGAAAGCGGTAAGTATAATGATCAGCACTACCCCGATCTGCTCAAGGAAGCTTTTGATGCCATCGAAGAGGAAATTGGTACGCCTGGTCTTGAGCTGGGAATCCATCAGCGCCCTTTGTACATTAAACTGCTTGTCGGCCTCGTATTTCTCCCGTACAAACGACTTGATGACCTGTATGGATTCTATCAGGTTGATCATCCCGTTGCTCTTGTCTTCTCTCTGCCCTTTCAGAATGCGCCTTACACCCGATAGCTTACCCGCCTGCTTGTAGCTTACCCAAAAATAAACAGGTAAAATGCTCAAAGCGACCAATCCTACATATAGATTGGCCGAGAACATCACGACAAGCGCAACTATCGAGTTGGCAAAAAGCGGAAGAATATCTATAAAAAAGTTCTGAACAAGCCGGGTCAGGTATTCGACTCCGCGGTCGATACGCGTCTGCAGCTTTCCTTTTTCGTTGAGATTGCTGCTGTAAAAACCCAGGTCATACGTGAGGATCCGGCTCACGGCGGTATTGGCCAGATCACCCGAAATAGCGATCCGGATCTTTTCCCCATAAAACCTTTGTCCGAAGACAATAAGGGAATTGATAATCTCTTTTGCAAAAAGGATGCCCGAGATCAGGGCGAGGAGGCTGGCGCCCTGACTGACGCCCCAGCCCTTCAGCTGCATTTTTTCTATGGTATCGACCGTGTAGCGCAGCACGATGGGGTTGACCTGCGCGGTCAGGGCTCCTACCAGGGTCAGCAGGAGCGCAAAAATGATCAGCGACCTGTAAGGGTCTACAAAAGGTCTGAGTCTTTTAAATACTTCCCATATGCTCATTTTCTAACCGTCGGTTGCCGGCAAATTCAATCGCCGGAGCTCTGCTTCAGCCTATGCGGAAGCAGGGCAAAGAAGCTGTATATATTCATCATCCAGCCCGGGACCACGTATTCGCGCAGCACGCAGCGCCATTCGTTGCTCTCAGGCTTCCTCATCCACAAATACCGTAGCGCCAGCGCGGCGCGGCCGAAATAGTTCCTGGAATACTGTCGCGCATCGAGGAGCATACGGTAATACCGCGATATATTGACCCTGATCTTATCCGTAAATTCAAAGTTGGTTTCCCTATCGATACCTTCATACATCATGATCCGGTTCCGGAGGAAACGGGCATCCCGGTAATGGTCCTTATTGCTTACGCCGCCCCGGTTTTTCCTGTAAACCGACATCAGCCGGGGGATATATCCTATCGGTCCCTGCCTGGCCAGGATGATGTACCTCGGAATGTCGCCGCTCGACGACTTCCTGAACCACTCCGGGTAGTACATCAGGTCACCCTTGAAAAGTACGGCGGACGTGGCAATAAACCATACTTCATCCTCTCCTATCAGGTCCCTGAGCGTCACTTCCGCTTTCTGGTCGGGCGCATTCAATTCGTATGACGGCGTTCCGTCGTCATGGGTGACCAGCGCGTTGTGAAAGCAGGCGGACTGGTCGGGATGGGCGTCCAGGTGATCGGCCAGTATCTGCAGCTTGGAGGAATCGGTCCAGTAATCGTCGCCGTCCATATGAGCAATATACCGTCCTTTTGCAAGCTTCAGGGTTTCTACCGTATTAAAAAATCCGTTCTGTCCCAGGTTTTTGGGATGAAGTACCGGCCTGATCTTATCCGGGTATCTTTTCTGGTAATCCAGGATTATTTCTCTCGTCCCATCAGTAGAAAAGTCGTCGCCGACCAGTATTTCGTACTCGAAATCAGTAACCTGTTTGAGCGCGCTCTCTATCGCCTGGCCGATGAACGCCTTTTGATTGTAAGTGAGTATGGCGACCGAAACCTTCAGCATAAGATATAATAGATGCTTTCCTAATCTTCCCAAACGGCATAGCCGAAGCCGGAAGCCCCGAAGCCATTCCCGTTGTAAAATAAGTACTTTTTATCTCCGTTGGTGTAATAGTGTGCATAATTCATCATCTGGAAATCGAAATCCTCCGGGTTTACGGACCTTGCGATCCCTACCTGCCCGTCTTTTCTTACCCAGTTGATCCCGTCCGTCGATTCCGCATATCCCAGCCGGTAGCTGAAACGCGGGTCTGACCGATAATCCAGGGCATTGCGATAAGAGTAATACATTTTATAAATACCGTCTTCTTTCGTCACGCTGGGCCGGCCCACGGCATCCAGGAAGTCGTCGAAATCGATCGCCGGGACATCGCTTATTTCCCAGTGTATACCATCCTTCGAAACAGCAGAGTGACAGCGGTAATAGGGCTCAGGGATGCCGTGGATATACTCCCACTTCTGGCACGAAATGTACCACATCCTCCACGTACCGTCTTCTTCCACCATCACAGACGGCATGGCGGCCCACACCGGGTCATGGATGTTCCTGTCAAGAACCGGGCCCCGGAATTTTTTATGAAAGGTCAGCCCGCCGTCATCGCTGACCGCAAGACCGATAGAAAGTCGATAGGTATGCGGTACTTTATTCCATCCTGTATAATAAAGCCATATTTCCCCGTCGGGGCGTTTGACGAACCACGAGGGCATTACGCCGGTTTCGTCGTTCTCTCCCGGCCGTCCTACGTCCATAACAGACCTGTTGTGGATGTATGTGACGCGGGAAAAATCGTCAGGGTCGACTTCTATAAATGTCGGCCTGGTTTGTACTTTGTCGTCACGGGATGAAAAATATATCCTGACTGCGCCGTTTATCTCACAGACAAACGGGGCCTGGGCGTGTGTGCGGCTGTGAACCAGATCGCCTTCCGGCTTATAGATGATTCCCTTCTTGATCCAAGACATTGCGTATGCTGCTTTTTGTCTGAAAGTATAACTTTTTTCAGAAGCCAAAATTAGTGCTTTCTTTCTTAGGGAAAAAATGCCTCCAGCTTCTAATGTATACCGGTTAGTAAATTAACACAAGCCCCGGACAGGAGCAGGTATAGCCGAATAGTTTTACCTTGCAGATCGAACACCTTATATTATCATTGGAGGAATGACCAGAACAGCTTTAATTACAGGCAGCACAAGCGGCATAGGGCTTGTCATCGCCAGGGAATTCGCCCGGGCGGGCTATCAGCTGATATTCAACGGCCTCGAGCCCGACGGCGAACGGATCGCCGCCGAAACCGTCGCGCCCTTCGGAGTACGGTACCGCTATTTCAGCACCGACCTGCGTAACCCGGCCGGAATCAGGAAGATGGTGGAAGATGGGCTGGATACGTTCGGCGCGGTGGAAGTGCTGATCAACAATGCAGGGATACAGTACGTCAGCCCTGTAGAGGACTTCCCGGAAAATAAATGGAACGACCTTCTTTCCGTTCACCTGAGCGCTGCCTTCCATTTGTCCAAAGCTCTTTTCCCTTCCATGAAGAAAAAGCAATACGGCAGGATCATCAACATCTCCTCGGCGCACGGACTGATCGCATCACCCTACAAAAGCGCCTACGTAGCCGCCAAGCACGGACTGACCGGACTGACCAAAACACTGGCTATGGAGGGAGGCGCTTTCGGAATTACCGCCAACGCCATCTGTCCCGGCTATGTTTTGACCCCGTTGGTCGAGAAACAGATCCCCGAACAGATGCAGGTTCATGGCATGAGCAGGCCGGAAGTCATCGAAAAAATATTCCTGAAAGAGCATGCCGTAAAGGAGTTCATTACGCCAGAAGCAATAGCGGCCACGGCCTTGTTCCTGGCCGACAGTGCGGCTGCCCCTTATATTTCCGGCGCTGCGATCGCGGTAGACGCAGGCTGGACGGCCCACTGAAATATCAAAAAAAGCCGGGCGCATCAACCGCATGCCCGGCTTTCCAACCTCTAAATCAGCAACCTGTTATCCTAATTAACGTGAGTCTGGGAAAGCTGAGAAGGTCCTTTACCCCTTTTCGATTGATACTCCTCCACTGCAGTGCGTAGCGCCCCGCTCTTTTTCAGGGTTGTGATCATGGCTGATATTTCCTCCCGGGTGTAGGCATTCCGGACCTTTCCCCCACCCAATTCGCGGGGTTCGGGAAGCGCAGTCCTCCTGTCAGGCCTGAGAACCGCCGTGCGGGCGTTTGCGCTGCT
>MEDT01000160.1 GCA_001724175.1 Cytophagaceae bacterium SCN 52-12
AGGTTCCTTTCTGGGGGTTGTAACCTATGCATCCGGGAAATTATACCCGCAGTCGTTCCCGGGGCAGCTCCCTTTTATGATGACGGCATTTTATCTCTTCTGCTTTTGCGTTGTCTTCCAGGTTGTTTTCTCATTTGCTTTTCCTGTCAGGCATACGGCGGAGAGCAGGCTGCTATACTGGAGCTCCCCGCTGGAACCGCTGCGCCAGCCGGGCTGGCAGGGATTAGCTAATTACAAAGTTTTGTCAGGGGCGCTCATTGCCATCATGGCCGGCCTGTATATTGTTTTTAATTGAAAATCAGTTGGAATATGACATCGCGGGAAAAAGTTTTCCAGGCCGAGAGCAAGGCAAAAGCGGCAGATCTTAAGCACCGGGCGATCATCAACCGTGTATTAAAGCAATCTGACGATGCTTTCAGAAAGGGGAAAGAGCAGTTTTCTGACCTGGAGAAAGCGCGGAGGCATGCGGCGAATGTGAAGTCGGATACTATCGCCCGCCTGGATTACTACCTGCTGGAATTCGAATCCAATTTCACAAAAGCGGGCGGGAAGGTGATATGGGCGGAAAATGCGCAGCAGGCGCTTGATGCGATAGGTGAGATTTGTGCCGGCAAATGCGCATCAGTTGTTGTGAAGAGCAAATCGATGGTCACGGAGGAAATCCACCTCAATTCTTTCCTGTCGGAACGGGGTATCGATGTAGTGGAAACGGACCTGGGAGAGTATATCCAGCAGCTGGCGGGCGAGCCCCCTTATCATATCGTGGCGCCGTCCATGCACAAAAGCAAAGAAGAGGTTGCCCGGCTTTTTCACGAAAAATTGAACGCGCCGCCGGGATTGACTCCCGAAGAGCTGACGCTCGTGGCGAGGGAAAAGCTGAGACAAAAATTCCGTGAGGCCGAAGTCGGGATTACCGGCGCTAATTTCCTGCTTGCGGACATCGGTGGCGTAGCCATTACCGAAAATGAAGGAAATGCGCGGCTTACAACCAGTTTCCCGCGTGTTCATATCGTGGTGACAGGTATTGAGAAAATGCTGCCGTCGGTAAAAGATCTCGGGCTGTTCTGGCCGCTGCTGGCTACTCATGGCTCAGGGCAGAAAATCGCAGTTTACAACTCGGTATTTACCGGGCCCAGGAAGCAGGGCGAAGTAGACGGCCCGGAAGAAATGTATGTGATCCTGCTGGATAACGGGCGGACCGGCATTCTGGCAGACCCTGTAGCCAGGGAAAGCCTGCATTGCATACGCTGCGGGGCGTGCCTCAATGTATGTCCTGTATACAAAAATATAGGCGGCCATACCTACCGGGCTACCTATAGCGGGCCGATAGGCTCCGTCATTACGCCTTACCTGCGGGGGATGAAGGAAAACAAGCACCTGAGCTATGCATCTTCTTTGTGCGGCGCCTGTACGGAGGTATGCCCGGTCGGGATCAACCTGCATGGCCTGCTGCTTTATAACCGCAGGAGCGCTATCAGCGGTCATCATGGCAGCGTATTTGAAAAGGCTGCCTGGAAAGGCTGGAAGATGGTCAGCAGCGACCGCCGGTTGCTTGATGCGGTCGGCGGAAAAACAAAAAATTTTGTCATTAACAGGCTGTTTTCCGCTCAATGGGGCGACCACAGAAAGCTACCGGTTTTCGCAGGGAAATCCTTTAGCAGGCAGTGGAAAGAGAAAATGAATCAGGATAATGCCGGAAAATAAGCGCCGGCGGGTAATATTAGTTTTGAATGGATAATTCTTCTACCCGGAAAAACATACTGAAAAAGATCCGGGAAGCTTTGACAGCGCCTTCCGTACGCCTGCTGCCGGAAAGTTCGGACGGTCTTTTTTACAGGAAGGACGACAGAAGCCTGCTCGACCGGTTTTGCACAGAGTTTGCCGCAATAGACGGGAAGCTGGAAGTATGCCGGGAAAAAGACGACTTCCACAAAAAGCTGTCGGAAATAAGGAATGAAAACGGGTGGCAGCATCTTTATTGCAGTACCGCGTCGTTTCGTACAGATTTTGGCCTCGACGCACTCCCTTTTACCGGGGGCGAAGTCCCCGAATCCGCTTCCGCCGTTATCACCGGCTGTGAATGCCTGGTCGCGCGTACGGGTACCATTGTGCTGAGCTCGGCACAGGAGTACGGCCGTGCGCTGACGGTATATACGCCCGTGCATATAGTGGTGGCCTCAGCTGACCAGCTGGTGGAGGATATAGGCGACGGGATCAGTAAAATCGTTCGGCGGTACGGAAGAAAGCTGCCTTCTGCCCTTTTTTTTGCATCAGGTCCCAGTCGTACCGGTGATATCGAAAAAACACTGGTAAAGGGCGTGCATGGGCCGGTCCAGGTGTATCTCTTCCTGTTTGCTGCCAACGGGGACTACGTGACGGATCAACCTGGTTATCAATCAAAAATAATAGAGCTATGAACCTCGGACTCGACAAAAAAATAGTAATCGTAACCGGCGGAGCAAAGGGAATCGGTGAAGGGATCGTAAGATTTCTGGCCGGCGAAAACGCCATACCCGTTATTGTAGGCCGGAGCGAAGCTGACAACCTGGACCTGGTGTCGGAAATTGAAAAGAGCGGCGCTGAAGCCTTCCAGGTCGTTGCGGAGCTTACACGCCCTGAAGAGAATAAAAAGGCTGTGGATACGGTCCTGGACAGGTTCGGACGTATCGACGGGCTGGTGAACAACGCGGGCGTAAACGACGGCGTGGGCCTGGAGAACGGAAGCTATGAAAAATTCATGGAAAGCCTGCATCGCAACCTGGTGCACTACTACCTGATGGCGCATTTTTCACTGCCCGCCCTGATCGCATCGAAAGGCCCGATCGTCAATATCGGCTCCCGGACGGCAGAGACCGGCCAGGGAGGTACTTCCGCCTACGCTGCGTCTAACGGTGGCCGTAATGCGCTGACAAGGGAATGGGCCGTAGAGCTTCTCAAATATGGTATCCGGGTAAATGCGCTCATTGTAGCCGATTGCTGGACACCGCTCTATGCGAAGTGGATCAATACCTTCCCTGATCCGGAAGCAAAGCGTGCGGCCATAGAATCGGTCATACCGTTTGGAAAAAGAATGACTACGCCGGAAGAAATTGCCGCGATGGTCGCGTTCCTGCTTTCTGAAAAGTCGAGCCATACGACCGGGCAGCTGATACATGTCGACGGAGGGTTTGTTCATCTTGACCGCACTATCCGGTAGAGAGGCTATGCATCGCCTCTCTATCTAATCATCACATCAATTTTTATCCCGATGAACGTACAATTGTTCATTCCTTGCTTTGTTGACCAGCTGTACCCCGATACCGCGTGGAATATGACCAGGGTACTGGAAAAATGCGGTTGTATCGTTCACTACAACCCGGCGCAGACCTGCTGCGGGCAGCCCGCTTTTAATGCTGGCTATTGGGATGAGTGCCTGCCCGTAGCGGCGAAGTTTGCCCGTGATTTTGACAGCAACGAATATATCGTGGCGCCGGGCGGATCGTGCACCGGGTTCGTACGGAATTATTTCGGCGAGCTGCTGGGGAGCCGTCAGCGGGTTCAGGAACAGCTGTACGAGTTTTCTGAATTTCTTACCGGCATACTTCATGTAAAAGATCTCGGCGCAGAGCTGCCGGGACGGGCTGTATACCACGACGCCTGCAGCGCGCTGAGGGAATGCGGCATTAAAGAAGCTCCCAGGAAGCTGCTCAGGCATGTAAAAGGGCTTGAGCTCGGCGAAGCCGGCGATTGCGAGGTCTGTTGCGGTTTCGGCGGTAGCTTTGCGGTGAAATTTGAAGGCATTTCGGTGGGTATGGCAGAGCAGAAAGTTATGAACGCCGTAGCTGCGGGAGCAGACTATATCATCTCGACTGATCTTTCGTGCCTGATGCAGCTGGAAGGATACATAAAGCGGCATAACTATCCCTTGAAAACCATGCACATCGCCGATGTGCTGGCTTCGGGTTGGTAATAGCAAGGCTGCGTTCCCGGGTTAACTCACGGGAAATAGCTCTCAGCCATCAAAATCTGGTTTTCTTCGCCTTCTACCGTAAGCGTGTAGCTGAACTCCGGCTGGACGGAATAGGCCCCCGTCTCGCCGGCTTTATTGACCGCGATAAAGCCGACCTGGAATTCTCTGGCGCGGTTTTCGTCTCTTTTGACAATTCTCAATATGGCCTTTTTACAGGCTTCATAGGGGCTGTCGCCATTGCGCATCAGCTCTACGACCAGGTGGGCACCGGCTATCCTGATCACTTCTTCTCCCTGCCCGGAGGAGGTTACGCCGCCTACTTCGTTATCGACGAAGAGGCCGGCTCCGATGATCGGCGAGTCCCCTACCCTCCCCCGCATTTTGAAAGCCATCCCGCTGGTCGTACACATTCCCGAGAGGTTGCCGTCGGCATCGAGGGCAAGAGTGCCCATGGTATCGTGGTTAAAATCGCCGTTTTCCAGCTTCCCGGGCACGGACGTATTGACGGAGGCGCCGGATTTAAGGCTTTCGATATTGATAACCGGCTTATATTCAGCTTTTTCGAGCCATTTCTCGTAAGCTTTGCGTGCATCGTCCGACAACGTTTCCGGCTCCAGCGGAAAACCGTTGGCAATGGCAAACTGCCGGGCGCCTTCGCCTGCCAGCATGACATGCGGAGTAGTTTCCATGACTTTCCTGGCCACTGAAACAGGGTGTTTGATCCGCTCCAGGAAGGCAACCGACCCGATATTGGCCTTGTCGTCCATAATACAGGCATCCAGCGTTACAAAGCCGTCCCTGTCGGGATTTCCGCCGAGCCCTACACAGCAGCTGAGCTCATTTTCGATTGCAATACCGGCCGCCTCAACGGCATCGAGGGCTCTTCCGCCTTTGGTAAGGAGGGCCCATGCGGCGCTGTTGGCCGTCCTGCCCGAATCCCAGGTCGATATTACCAGGGGTTTTCTCACCCGGGCCCCGGCTTTTGCGCAACCGGCAAAAGGAATGGAAAATGCTGACCAGTGAAGGAACGATCGGCGGGAGAATAGCTTCATTGTGGTGAATAAAGTAGTAAGCTTTAAACGATAGTGGACGCGCAAGTTACGGACTTTCCCAGAAAACGACGCTATGCGATGGCGCCCTCGATAGGCACAGAAGCCTGTGCGGCGCAACGCCGCACAGGCTTCTGTACATGTCAACAGTTCTGTCAGTTATATCCCGGATTCTGTGTTATTTTGCTCCTGTTGATATCTACCTGGCTTTGAGGAATAGGGAGCACCAGATTGTTTTCTGTAAGAGGGGCAACGAGCTTGATCTGGTCGGCTTTGCTGTTGAGCACCGTTATAGCCCGGCCGGTGCGGACGAGATCATACCAGCGATGACCTTCAAACGCGAATTCAACCCTGCGTTCGTTTTCCATCGCCAGCCTGAATCCTTCCTGGTCGGGAATGTCGGCCGAAGTCTTTTCTGCTAACCCGGCCCTCTTCCTGATCATATTCAGGTATTTGAAAGCATCGCCGTTCGGATCATAGCTTTGCTCATTAAGGCATTCGGCATACATCAGCAGGACGTCGGCGTAACGGATCACCGGTATATTATTCCCGTTGTCACTTCCTGCCGGCGGATTAAACCGGTACTTTCTTACGAATATATAGGGCACAGCATTGCCTGCCGCATCGACGTAGCTGGTTGCCAGCGAAAAATCCTTCCGTATGTCGCCGGCCTCATAGGCGTCTATCAGGTCCTGGGTGGGCTGGTTGTTTCCCGAGCCCCCGAACGCGATCACGGCATTGCCGGAGTTGAGCGGAGCAAATGAGTTGGGCCAGGGATTCCCCTCGCCCATACCGGAAGCAAACTGGATCTCA
The DNA here is from genome assembly GCA_001724175.1 of Cytophagaceae bacterium SCN 52-12. Taxonomy (GTDB): domain Bacteria; phylum Bacteroidota; class Bacteroidia; order Cytophagales; family Spirosomataceae; genus Ravibacter. The sequence goes on from MEDT01000160.1 coordinate 5,812, forward strand.
AACACAGCTTCCTTACCATTCTTTTTGGCGGCATCGAACGCGTCGGCATAAGCTACCAGGTCATATGCATGAAGGTCTATCACCTCTTTCAATTTGGTGGCAGCCTCTGAAAATTTACGCTGGGTGAGATATACTTTGCCCAGCAAGGCTTTAGCGGCGCCCTTCGTAACCCTGCCGATGTCGGCCCCGGTATAGGCTACCGGCAGATCTGCTTCCGCTTCAGAAAGATCGGTTTCTATCTGGGCATAAACAGAGGCGGCCGGGTCGCGCCCATAGTTGTAGGCTTCAGGCAGGGCAGATGTAAGCGATTTTGTAACCAGCGGGATATCTCCGAATGTGTTCACCAGCTGAAAGTAAACAAAGGCTCTCAGGAATTTTGCCTCTGCAGTATACCTCTTCTTAAGCTGCTCGTCCATCGCGACGGGGATGATTTTCTCCAGGAACATATTGGCGCGCGAGATGGAATTGTAGCTGTGGTTCCACCTGGCGGCTACAAAAGGATTTGTCGTGCGGATGTAAAAGCGATCGAACTCATCCTGGTCGGTGACCGAGCCCGATGCCATCGGGACGGTGTTGTCTGAGCTGATCTCGCCGAATATGTAGCTGTCTTTCGAAATACCGGTCGACTGCAAGGAAGCGTATACCGCGTTCAGGGCCACATTCATATCGGCAGCCGTTTTGTAGAAGTTTTCGCTCGCAGCAGAAGATATAGGTTTCAGATCGAGAAAACTCTCCTGGCATGACGCGGCAAAAAGCGCGCTCAATGTCATTGCATATATTTTCAATCGTTTCATATTTTTTTTCATAATATTAGAGTCCGATGTTAATACCTGCCGAAATGGTGCGCGACAGGGGAAATGCCCCGTAATCTACCCCGCCGGTAAGCGCTCCCTCCCAGTTGCTCACCTCCGGATTATAGCCTAAGTACTTTGTCCATGTATGAAGGTTCTGGGCTGACACGTAAATCCTGACCTGCTGCACATTCCAGCGGTTGACAATGGCCGCCGGCAGCTTGTAGCCGAACGTTACGTTCTGGATACGCAGGTAAGAGCCGTCTTCTACCCAGCGGCTGGAAACGGCGTTATTCTGCCCGGTAGTACCTGCATTGGCGCGGGGGGTCACGCCGTCGCCCGGCTCGGATTCAGAACGCCACCTGTTCAGCACAGTCACGAGCTGATTCTGATTGCCCTCCAGGTTGTCAAAAAACCTGCGGCTCAGGTTCAGTATCTGGCCTCCCTGCGTTCCCTGCAGCGAAATATTAAGATCGAAACCTTTGTAGCTGAAGCTGTTGTTAAGCCCGTAAATAAAGTCGGGCTGGTTATTGCCGATAATTTCCCTGTCGTCGGCATTAAACTTGCCGTCGTTGTTTACATCGGCGTATTTTACGTCTCCCGGGCGGCTGGATGCATCGTGCGGGTGAGCGTCGAGATCAGCCTGGTTCATGAAAATACCGATCTGCCTGTAGCCGAAGAAGCTGCCGATAGGGTGCCCTATCATCGTGATATTGGTTTCGCCTACACCAGTTCCGCTCCTGATCGGGTCGCCGGTAGGCCCCAGTGCCAGCACTTTATTCCGGTTCATGGAAAGATTGGCATTGGTATTCCAGGTGAATGGCCCCGTAAAATTCCTTGAGCTTGCCGAAAACTCCCAACCGCGGTTCTGCATTTTACCGATGTTTTGCACAACAGTATTGAAACCGGTAATGGTAGGGACATTCACAGACAGAAGCAGGTCGCGGGTAATGCGATCATAATAATCTGCGGTAATATACAGCCTGCTGTTGAACAGCCCGAGGTCGAGCCCAATGTCAAACTGCTGGTTTTTTTCCCAGCTGAGCCTGCGGTTTTCGGGGCTGGAAGCATAGAGGCCGTTTGCCAGTATGTTATTGAACACGTAGTTGTCTGTGGATATGAGGGCAGCATGCGGGTAATAATTTGAAAATGCATTGTTGCCCGACAGGCCGTAGCTGGCTCTCAGCTTCAGCTCAGATATAGATCTGATGTCTCTCATGAAACTTTCGTCGCTGATCCGCCAGCCTAAAGACGCGGCCGAGAAATTACCCCAGCGGCGATCGGCTCCGAAAATAGACGATCCGTCCCTTCTTACCGACAGATTTACTATATACCTGTCGCGGTAGCTGTAGTTAACGCGTGTGAAATAAGATACGGTGCTGCTTTCTACCATGGAAGAAGTCGCGGAGGTAGTCGCCCCGTTGGCGCTGGCGTTGAGAGTCTCTACCAGATCGTTGGGAAAAGCGCTTTTTGTGGCGCTGCTGCTTTCGTAGCCATACCGGGTACTTTCCATACCGACCAGCACATCGAAATGATGATGATCCTTCAGGGTCAGGTTATAATTAAGAACCTGGTTAAACAGCCAGCTGAGACCCTGGTTCGAGTCGGCAGTACCTGTAGGAACAGTAGGAGGCAGCAGGACATTCAGCGGCATTCTGGAAGTGCGATAAGCATTGCGGCGATTGCCCTCGAAGTTTATATTCCCGGTCGCCCGGTAACTCAGGTTTTCCAATATGTTATATTCAGCATACGCATTGGCAAGCATGTTGGCGGTTTTTCGCTTGTTGTGATATTCGGTAATGCTTGCCAACGGGTTGGGAACTCCGGGGTAGCCATAGGCGGGAGCCAGCTCCAGCTGTGAGCTGTACGTAACACCGTCGGCCGCATAGATCGGGGCCATCGGCATAGCCGACAAGGCTGAATTGACCACCCCGTTGTTTGCCCAGTGCCCTTCTGCGTTTATCTCGTTCCTGATCCTGAAAGAGGGTGCAAGATTTACGCCCATCTTTAGTTTAGGCAATACCCGGGTTTCAATATTGGCACGGACGCTGTATCGTTTCAGGTCCGATCCTTTTATGATCCCGTTCTGGTCAAGATAGCCTCCGCTTACCGAATAACGGGTTTTATCAGTACCACCCGAGAATGACAACTGATAGCTGCTCATTCCGGCAGGACGGAAGATAATGTCCTGAAAATCATGGTATGGCAGGCGATCGGGATTATCGAAATCGAACCAGTCGATCACTTCTCCCCGCGGGTAGCGGTACCGGCCCGCAGGACGCACGCTGTTATCGTCGTTTATGTCGGCCCCGGCGACCCTGTCGAGATACATGTTATTGGATGCGTCCCTCCCAAATTCCGCAAACTGTTCAGAATTAAGAAGGTCCATCTTTCTTGAAACGCTTTGTATCCCGGCAAATACGTCGAGGTTTACCGAAGACTTTCCGGCTTTTCCCCTTTTTGTTGTAACCATCAGTACCCCGTTTGCCCCCCGCGACCCGTAAATAGCAGACGATGAGGCATCTTTCAGGACGTCTATGCTTTCGATGTCCAGGGTGCTTATCTGCGCGAAGACATCGGGGCTCACAATATTGCCGTCGACCACGATCAGCGGGGTGTTCCCGGCGGTGATCGATCCGAATCCCCTCACCTTGATGGCCGGTGTGCTGCCCGGCGCGCCGTCGCGCTGCTGGATGACTACGCCCGGAATTTTTCCCTGTATAGCCGTCGCGACATTTGATACCGGCATGTCCTGGATCTCATTCATCGGGACCGAGCTGATGGCGGCCGTTACGTTTGCTCTTTTTTGGGTTCCGTAGCCAACTACCACCACTTCGCTCAGCGCCCTGTTGTCTACTGCCAGCTCCACATCAACCGAAGTGCGGCCTGCAACTGCCACTTCCTGGCTAACGTATCCTATATACGAAAAAATCAGTACAATATCATCGCCGTCCGGCAGTTCCAGGCTATAGTTCCCTTCACTGTCGGTTATGGTCCCCCGGGAAGTGCCTTTTACCAAGACGTTTACTCCCGGCAATCCCTGTCCCGGGGCTTCCGTTACCCGCCCGGTAACGGTGCGGTCTGCCGGCGGGTCAGGCGCCGTTTCCTGCTGGTCTGCCGGGGAGAATGCAGGTGGCGACTGCTTCCGGCTTGTCAGCACGATCTGCTCGTTCACAACCTTGTAGTCGATCAGGAACGGCTTTAACAGCCTTTCGAGCACCGTTTGAAGCGTTTCATTGCTGGCAACCAGGTCAACCGGTTCGGCCAGGCTGATCCGCGTGCTGTATACGAATTGAACCCCGGACTTAGCCTGAAGCAGATCGACCACCTTTTTTAGAGGCTGGTTTCTGACCTCGATCGAGACGGTCCGGCGGAGAATTGTTTGGGTGTGGCCATTGTAAGCCGCCCCTGTGCTGGCTAGGAAAAAGAGCAGTAAACCTTGTAAAAAGGCAATACGAGACAAGAATGCTCTGATAGGTTTGAGAAAAAGCATAAACTATTCAGGTAAATATGGAAACAATAAAACGGTCAGGGACAACCCTCGCCATTGAGCATGATCGTATCGCCCGCCATGGTATAGGTTGCGTCTAATGCTGTACAGAGTAGTTCAAGAATATCAGGTAACGATTGATCGGTAAAATCGGCAGTAAGCCGGCAACGGTTCAGCGCCGGGTTGGCGAGCCGGAAATTTACCTGGAAGCGCGCTTCCAGCTGCTCCAGCACGCTATTGATCGGTGTATCGGAAAAGGCGATGGAAACCGGCTGATAGAGCTCCTGCCGCGACTGAGCGGATTGTTCGTGCAGGGTTAGCCGGCTGGTTTCTACATTGTAAAGCACCTCCTGGCGAGGCAACAGAGTAACCGTCTCTCCGGACTGCTTTCCGTTCTCTTCCACCGACCCCACGATCACACGCCCTGTCAGAACAGCTACTTCAAACAATGCCTGTCCGGGCGTGGCGCGCACATTGAAGCTGGTGCCAACTACCTGGATCTTCATCTTGCCCGACGTAATGCTGAACGGGCGGGAAGTATCTTTGGCTACGTCGAAAAACGCTTCGCCCGCAAATTCGACCTCGCGCCGGTCGGGAGCGAAAGCGGCCGGATAGCGTAGCTCGGCCTGCGGATGCAGCCTGACAACCGTACCGTCGGGCAGCTGTTTCCGCACAATCCGCGCCTCATGGTTAATGAAGCGAACAAAGGAAAGCATTTTTCCTGATGCGGCCGGCTGGTGCGGGGCGGGCAGGGATGAATTGCTTAGCCACAGCCCGATGCTTACCGCCGTAATGATCATCGCGACAGCCGCGCCAGCCCCGATCCACAGCCTGCTGACCCGGGTGCGGGTAACAGGCAGCGCATGCACATTGTCGGGATCCCCAGAGGCCAGGTGCCGGAGAATATGATGGAAGGTTTCCTCCCTGACTGCTTTCTGCCCCGCCTCCGGAAGGCTGCCGAGATAATCAGGATTATGGCGAAGGGACGCATACCACGCTTCCACCACCTCCCGCTCGGCCGGGGTGGCCGTACCATTCAGATATTTTTCGAGTAAATCGGATGGAATAAAAGGTACGCTCATATTAAACCGGGTTTGACCTCCTTATTCAGAGGACGTACGCCGGTTCTCACACCCCTTAGTCCGAAATGAAAATATTATTTTTATGAAGGGAATTATATACTATCGCTACAAGGCACGGAGACAGTAATGGTTAACATCATATACAACCGCCTTATTTATTTCGTAAAATCCAGGCCGGTTACCGGGTGGTGCTTCAGCGGTCATCGGCTTCATACCCCTTAAATAACCAGGAATAGCAGCAGGAAAGGGAATTGGGTTCGCAGGAGCCGGAGCGCTTTGGTAATATGCTGCTCGACCGTTTTTTCAGAGATATTCATTTGTTCGGCGATCTCCCTGTTGGAGAACCCTTTACGGCTTAATGTAAATACGGCCCGGCATTTATCGGGCAACTGGTTGAGGAAATGGGTGTAAGTCCTTTGTAATTCATTGACCCTGACCTGCTCTTCCGTTTGATTACTGCTATAAGTCTGGCGGTTCACAAATACATCTGTGTGATGGTTGAGGCTGGTCTCCCGGCGGTACAGGTCGATGATCAGGTGCTTGGCCGACTTGAACAGGTATCCATTGACGGCGTTGTTTATGCGCAATCGTTCTCGCTGCTGCCAGATGTTGATAAACAGCTCCTGGACTACTTCCTGCGCAGCAAAATGATCTCCTGTTTTATCGTAGGCATAATTAAAGAGGCGGGTAAAGTAGCGATTGTACAATGTCTCGAATGCCTTTGGATCACTATCTGCCAACAGCTCAATAAGCTGGTTATCTGAGTATGCCTGATAAGAGGGATTTTTCATCAGTGAGACACGTAAATGGCACTATTTTGCGACAAAGTTAAATTATTTTGAATAGTGCTGCAATCATTGCCTACCGGCGGGATCGCAGAAGCAAGTCTTCCGGGATACCTGTATGGCAATTATGTCGGGAAATGCAAGGTAAAGATTTGGGAGAGAGCATGAGCTTACCGCCGGCCCGCTTAGTAGGTTTTGAGCACTCTGAGGTGATTTTTCTTCCCTATCCTGATGGTATGAAAGGTGAATTTATAGCAGATGAAACCGGTGGCGATCAGCCCGCCTCCGACCCATAAGGTCTGCCGGTCAGTGGTGAATCTTTTTCCGTCGATCCCCTTGTTGAAAAAGTCGGCGCCAACGTAGATCAGCCCGGCCAGCGGAAGCATGAAGCTCCCTTCCGATACCCATGGAATGCGGTTTGTCGTCTTGATCATCCTGACGTCGTCCAGGGCAACCTCCCGATGTTCCATCCGGCCTATGGCTTCATTGACAAGAACAAAAGTAAAGGTGGTGTCTGTGATCTCCCCTATCTGTTCGTTGAATTTAATCTGGGAATCTTTTAGCCGGAAACGGATATTTTCTCCCGGGAAATACCGGTAGCGCTGGTACCCGCCGAAAAAAGACGAATGATCTACGATAAGGTACCGTTCTCCCGGCCTGGCAACAAGCCTCGTCCCTTTTTGCTTGATGAGAAGCTCATCGCT
>MEDT01000161.1 GCA_001724175.1 Cytophagaceae bacterium SCN 52-12
GGAAGTAAAGGAGCTGATATTCAGCGAAGAAATATTGCCCTCCACCCTGGTCTTCGATAACCTCGTCGCTACGAAAGCACAATGGATGAAACGTTGGAAGGTACCCGCTGAAACCACCTGGCTGAAAAAATACTTTGAAGCAAAGAACGCGGAAATACAAAGTGAATAATATGTCCGCAGCATGGAAAAGGGCCGGGTACGCGGTATGGTTTGCCATCTGCATCTGTTTGTTTTCGGGGTGTGACGGAAAAACGGTTTATAAATCGCACAGGGAGATAAAGGACGCTCAGTGGTACGCAGATGAAAAGCCGGTTTTTGACGTGAAGATCGAGGACCCGGGCCTGAAATACAATGTATATTACCTGCTGAGAAGCGCGGTCCAGTATCCTTATTACAACCTTTATCTGACCCGGAAAATCACCGGTCCGGACCGGAAGACTGTCTCGCACGAGCTGGTGGAGCTGAAAATTTCGGACGAAACTACCGGGAAGCCTTATGGAGAGGGATTAGGAGACCTGTTCGACCAGAAAATACTTTTTCTGAAGGACTACACTTTTCCTTCCGCAGGCGTCTACAGGTTCGAAATCGGGCAGTCGATGAGGCAAAATCCTTTGCCGTTTATCATGAGCATCGGGATTTGCGTAGAGAAAGTGGAATAAGGTACTATTTTTGTGCCCGAATAAGGAGCATCATATATTTGCCAGGTGAAAAAAGTACTTTTTATTGATCGTGACGGGACCATCATTTGGGAGCCGCCTACTGATTTCCAGATAGATTCTCTGGAAAAGCTCGAATTTCTGCCTAAGGTTATCTCCAATCTGCGCAAAATCGCAGAGGAGGCAGCATACGAGCTGGTCATGGTTACCAACCAGGACGGGCTGGGTACCGCCTCTTTTCCCGAGGATACTTTTTGGCCGGCCCATCATAAAATGCTGAAAACGCTGGAGGGAGAGAATGTGAAGTTTTCCGCCATACACATCGACAGGCACTTCCCGGAAGAAAACTCGCCGGAAAGAAAGCCCGGTACCGGGATGCTGACGCGTTATTTCAGCGACGAGTATGACCTTAAAAACAGTTATGTGATAGGGGACAGGGCGACGGATGTGCAGCTGGCAGTGAACCTGGGCGCAAAAGCTATTCTTATAGCTGAGCAGCCGGTAGCGGAGGGGCTGGATCCGGAGCAGCGGAACGCTCTGAGCCTGGTAACAACCGATTGGGATGCGGTCTATGAGCGGATAAAGCTGAACGACCGGTTGGCAAGCGTGGAAAGAAACACGAAGGAGACCCGCATAAAGATCGGGCTGAACCTCGATGGTACGGGGCGTTCCTCCATCCATACCGGCCTGGGTTTTTTCGACCACATGCTGGACCAGGTAGCCAGGCACGGAGGCATCGATCTCGATATCCATGTCGACGGCGACCTGCATATCGATGAGCATCATACTATTGAAGATACCGGGCTGGCCCTCGGAGAAGCGTTCAGGCAGGCGTTGGGCGACAAAAAGGGCGTAGCCCGCTACGGGTTTTTATTACCCATGGACGAAGCCCTCGCCCAGGTGGCGGTCGACTTTTCGGGGCGGCCGTGGCTGGTCTGGGACGCGGAATTCAAACGGGAAAAGGTGGGGGATATGCCGACCGAGATGTTTCATCATTTTTTCAAGTCCTTCAGTGATACCTCGCTGTCAAATATTAATATAAGGGCAGAGGGCGCCAATGAGCATCATAAGATCGAATCTATATTCAAAGGATTTGCAAAAGCGATAAAAATGGCGGTAAAACGTGATTTATCGGCGTTGCACATATTGCCTTCGACCAAAGGCGTGCTATGATTTTTTTGTTAATATCCTGTTAAAGGGGTATAGGTTTAGTGTTTTTGTTTTATTTTTGTAAAAGGTCAAACTAATATTTTACTGTTATGTACATGACTATCGTAATGATCGTCTTTTATGTGGTTTTATTAACCTCGGCATTCCTGGTAGGGCGTTGGCTCGAAAGGCATGAAAGAAGGTATAATCCCAGGGGGTAATCGACTTCGTCCGGGCAGCCGGGCGTATTCCTGAATTACTTTAATACTTTAAAAGTGAAATTTTTACGACAACTCAGCTATGTCATGATGACGATATACTTTCTCGGTGTCGTAACCGGGACAGTAAGCTCATTGCTTATGAAAGACAGGCTGAGTAGTAATTTTGTATTGGATGGAGAAGACGAGACGGGAAAATCCCGGGTCGTACCGTCCTTTGTAGAGGAGGACGTGATCTGCCATAGCAACTATTTTGCCATAGTATCCTTCGCTATGTTTTCTCCTCTCAATTCTGCCTACAATTCTTCGGGTACCATGGAAGCTTCTATCTCTATGGTGGCCCCGCCTCCCGAACGGGCTTAGTTTTTTCAACCGATTGTTTATTTGGGATTGACTGTCCGGCGATTTGCTGCCCTATGCTGTATTTCGCCCGGCTTCAACGATGCAAACCGGTATTTCCCGGACAATAGCTTCGTGGCCTTCCCGCTATTCAAGAGTTTTTTTTAACCCTGATAACAATTTAAGGTTATGGCTAAGTCATTCAAAGAACTGTTTATAAACAATGAAAAGTGGGTCCAGAGTAAATTGGAGCAGGATCCTCAATATTTTGAGAAGCTGTCCAAAGGGCAGAAACCGAATTTTCTCTGGATCGGATGTTCCGATAGCCGCGTTCCCGCCAATGAGGTGACCGGTACGGAATCCGGCGAGATTTTTGTTCACAGGAATATAGCCAATATGGTGGTCCATACGGATATGAACCTGCTGAGCGTGCTCGACTATTCGGTAAATGTGCTGCAGGTGAAGCACGTGATGGTGGTAGGGCATTACGGATGCGGAGGCGTAAATGCCGCTCTGGGGAACCAGCAGGTGGGTTTGATCGACAATTGGCTCCGCAATATAAAGGATGTGGTCAGGCTTCATAAGGAAGAGCTGGACCGTATTGAAGACCCCGTTCTGAAAAGCAACCGGCTGGTGGAGCTGAACGTAGAGGAACAGGTATTCAATCTTTCGAAAACCTCTATCGTTCAGAATGCCTGGGCAGGCAATCGTAAGCTCCGTATCCACGGGCTGGTATACGATCTTAAAAACGGACTTCTTAAAAACCTGAACGTGTCGATGGGCGACGTCGCGGCTTTGGACGAAGTGTACGTCTTTAGTCCTCCGCCCGCATCTTCCGGGGCTGCTTAAAAAGGCGCCGTATCGCTCATCTGATTAGCCATGAAAAATTTTTTCCGGGTGAGCCGTATCGTTAAATGATTAAAATTTAAGTTAACAAGATCTTCATGTCTTTCAAGATAAACAGATTGCTGGCTACTCTGAAGTCAGATTTCCCGGCAGGAATAGTAGTTTCACTGGTTGCGCTCACCCTTTGCTTAGGGGTAGCGCTGGCCTCCACCGGGCGGCCGGATCTCCTGTTTTCCGGCCTTATCGCCGGCATAGTCGGGGGCATAGTGGTGGGCATGACCAGCAAGTCGGCGCTGGGCGTTTCCGGGCCGGCTGCCGGACTGGTCGTCATCGTGCTCAATGCAATAGCAACGCTGGGAAGCTTTGAAGCTTTCCTTCTGGCCGTTGTCCTGGCCGGGCTTCTGCAGATACTGGCAGGGTTCCTTAAAGCCGGTATCATCGGTTATTACTTTCCCTCTTCGGTGATCAAAGGAATGCTGGCCGCCATCGGTCTTATCCTGATCCTGAAGCAGATACCGCATGCACTGGGCTTCGACGCCGAATTCATGGGAAATGAGGCATTCGATTCGGCAGAAGGAAACAATACCTTTACCGATCTCTGGAACGCGGTAAAATACAGCACGACGGGCGCCATTATCATTTCGGTCATCTCTCTGGCGGCGCTCCTGCTGTTCGACCGGCCTTTTATGAAATCTTTCGGTTTGTTTAAGTTCATTCCGGGGGCCCTGGTCGTGGTTTTGGTGGGCATAGGGATCAATACGCTTTTCCAGTTTCTGGCACCTGGTCTCGCGGTCGACGGTCAGCACCTGGTGCAGCTTCCGGTAGCCGGCAGCGCCGAGGAGTTTTTCGGTTTCTTCAGGCTGCCCGACTGGTCGGCGATCACTAATCCCGACGTTTATACAGTTGCCATCACGCTGGCTATTGTGGCAAGCCTGGAGTCCCTGCTGTCGGTAGAAGCTACCGATAAATTAGACCCCTACAAGCGGAATACGCCTACCAACCGGGAATTGGTCGCCCAGGGACTGGGCAACCTGACCTCCGGCCTGATCGGCGGGCTTCCTGTCACGCAGGTGATCGTCCGGAGTTCGGCTAATGTAGAAGCGGGCGGGAAAACAAGGCTTTCTACCGTTATCCACGGTCTTCTGCTCCTGGTATCGGTTATTCTCATCCCGCGTTTTCTAAACCAGATACCGCTTTCCACCCTGGCGGCAATCCTGCTGCTGGTCGGCTACAAGCTTGCCAAGCCTTCCCTGTTCAAAGGTATGTATAAGCTCGGCTGGGAGCAGTTCATACCCTTTGTCGTGACGGTAACGGCAATATTGGTAACCGATCTCCTGAAAGGTATTGCAATAGGAATGGTGGTAGCAATTTATTTTATCCTCAGAAGGAATTACAAACATTCCTATTCTTACAGGAAGGAAAAGGATCAGTCCGGAGAGGTCATTACCATTGTGCTGTCAGAAGAAGTCACCTTCCTGAACAAGGGGAGCATAGGCCTTACGCTGGATAAACTGCCGTCCAACTCGACGGTTGTTATCGATGGCCGCCGGTCGCTGGACATCGATTATGACGTGCTTGAGATTATTCAGAATTTCAAGGAGCATACGGCTCCGACCCGCAATATTACGGTAGAAACAAGAGGGATTGCAGAAGTCAATTCGGTAGGAGGGCACTAGGAGAAGCGCAGGGATCTTCATGGCGGGAGCTCGTGACCCGTTTTGCAACAGGGCGAAGCGGAAATGCGTATAGCACCTGAAAGCAGGTAATGTTCTCTTACCATGAAGAAACTGTACTCCGTTGTTTGCCTGGTAATATTTCAGCTTTATTTCATTGATAGCCGGCTGCAGGCGCAATGTGAAAATATCGGCTTCGAAACCGGCACTACGGCCGGCTGGAAGCTGACTTACGGAACGGTTGCAGATCAGAATCAGAAGACAATTTTTGTCAATGAAGCAGCGGGAACGCGTGACGGGGAGCATTACATCACAAAATTATCGGACGGTAATGATCCTAAGATCCGGGATGAAGCGATCCCGATGGTAGCTCCGGGCAGCATGCATTCCATCAGGATCGGCAATACTACTACAGGTACGAGGTTTACCAGGATTTCCACGCAATACCAGGTTACGACCGATAACTCCCTTTTTCAATACCAGTTTGCCGTTATTCTGCAGAATACCACCGGCAGCGGCGGGACCAGCCATGCCCCCTACCAGAAGCCTGGATTTAATATCCTGATTTTCGATGAGTCGGGGAACGAGCTGCCCTGCAGCAGCTATGATATTCAGCTGGAAGGTACGAATACCGTCAATGGTTTCAAATCCCAGGGCGACCTGCAGTACAGGAACTGGACCAAAGGGGCGATCGACCTGAGAAACAGTATCGGAAGGCTTCTGACGATCGTAGTAACGGTTCACGGCTGTACGCAGCGCGGGCATTTCGGGTATGCCTATTTTGATGCGGAATGTTTCAGGTCGGAGATCGGAATAGTGTCGGGATGTCCCGACGAAAACGGGATGGCGGTTTTAAAGGCGCCTGCCGGGTTTGCAAAATATGAATGGAGCAACGGCGCTACCGGTGAAATTAATAAAGTACCCGGGCGGCCCGGCGACCAGTACGAGGTGAAATTGCTTCCCTATTCGAGCCTGGACGAAAGCTGCATGGTCCGGCTGGCATATCAGCTCGCATACCGCGCAATGGAAACCAGGCTGGCGGAGACTGTTTGCGAGGGAACAGGTGTTGCGGTAGGGGATACCGCTTATTTTGAACCGGGAAGCTATGTGCGGAACGTTCGCTCGACCTCCCTATGCGACAGCACGGTATACCTGGATCTGAAGGTGAATAAGACCGTATACCGCGAGCAGGCCGCCAGGATCTGTGCAGGGGAGAAGCTGAGCGTCGGGGATTCGCTGTTAACCGAACCGGGGACTTACGTAGTGACCATCAACAGGGGGGTGCTGTGCGACAGCATTGTGACGACCCAGCTGTCGGTCGACGACTTCAGCTATGTTTCTACCGATTCATCGTTTGTGATCGTTCAGGGAGAAAGTGTATGGCTGGATGGAAGCATAACCCCCGCCGGGTCGTACCTGTCGGCGTGGACACCCTCCGAAGGGCTATCATGCCGGGACTGCCCGTTTGCGGAGGCCAGGCCCGAAAAAAGTACCGTTTACAGGCTCGTCACTTCTACAGACAACAACCGGTGCCCCCTCGAAAGGAAATACAATATCCTGGTGCGCGCGTGTGACGTGACCCTTCCGGACGCTTTTACCCCCGACCGCAACGGCGCCAATGAAACCTTTTATATAATGGCGGGCGCCTGTGTCAGGAGCATCAGGAAGTTTATTGTTTATGACCGCTGGGGAGAGGTAATCTATATGAAAGAAGATTTTCCTGCCGGTAACCCCGCCGACGGCTGGGACGGCAGCTACCGCGGGATGCGGGTCAGCCCGGGCGCTTTTGCATTCAAGGTGATAGCGGAGAGAAAGGACGGCTACCTGATCGTCCATACCGGCAACTTCGTGCTGATCAGGTAATACGAAATTACGTGGTCAGCACACTTGCCTGCAGGAACACAATGGATTAGCGAAGCTCCTCGATCACGAAATTGTGATTGGTATAAATGCAGAGATCTGCCGCTATGGTCAGTCCTTCTTTTACGATCTCGGGCGCGGTAAGATGACCGGCATGTTTTTTCAGGGCGGCTGCGGCCGATAAGGCGTAGTTGCCGCCAGATCCGATCGCGGCGATCCCGTTTTCGGGCTCAAGCACATCACCGGTACCTGAAATGATCAGGATTTCAGAAGCATTGGCTACGATCAGCATGGCTTCGAGCTTCCTCAGGTAGCGGTCTGTCCGCCACTCCTTGGCCAATTCGATGGCGCCCCGTTTCATATTGCCTCCGAACGCGTTGAGTTTCTCCTCGAATTTTTCTATGAGGGTAAAAGCATCGGCAGTGCTTCCGGCGAAGCCGGCCAGGATTTTCCCGTTTTGAAGCTTCCTTACTTTCTGGACATTGCTTTTTGCTACAGTATTTCCCATAGTAGCCTGGCCGTCTGCGCCTACAGATACCGTACCGTTGTGAAGTACCCCGAGCACAGTGGTGGCATGGATTGTCTGATTTGCCATTTTACAAATGATTCTGGTAACTGAGCAGCAATGATAATTGAAAATAGCCTAACTTTGTATCCCGTAATCAAAATAATAGCATTCGTCTGATGGCTTCCAAAAAGCAAAAGACCGCAAAGTATATATTTGTTACGGGCGGTGTAACATCTTCTTTGGGCAAAGGAATTATTGCCTCTTCTCTGGCCAAGCTTCTCCAGTCGCGGGGATTCTCGGTTACCATTCAAAAATTCGATCCTTATATCAATGTTGATCCCGGGACGCTCAACCCGTATGAACACGGCGAATGCTACGTGACAGACGATGGCGCCGAAACTGATCTGGATCTCGGGCATTATGAAAGATTTCTGAATGTCAGCACCTCCCAGGCCAATAACGTCACTACCGGCCGCATTTACTATAACGTCATCACCAAGGAAAGGGAAGGAGCTTACCTGGGCAAAACCGTCCAGGTAGTCCCTCATATCACCGACGAGATCAAGCGGAATATGCTGCTGCTCGGGAAAACCGGGGAGTATGATATCGTGATTACCGAGATAGGCGGATGCATAGGCGATATCGAGTCGCTGCCGTTTATAGAAACGGTGCGCCAGATTAAATTCGAGATGGAAAAGCAGGATACGCTGATCGTGCATCTTACGCTGATACCTTACCTCACTTCTGCCGGCGAGCTCAAAACAAAGCCTACGCAGCATTCGGTAAAGCTGATGAATGAGGCCGGTCTGCAGCCCGACATACTGGTATGCCGGACGGAGCATCACCTGCCGCACGAGCTGAGAAATAAAATAGCGCGCTTCTGTAACGTCCAGGAAAGCTCGGTGATAGAGGCAATGGATGCGCCGACGATCTATGATGTGCCGATGCTCATGCGCCAGGAACGGCTGGATCAGCGAGCCCTGTACATGCTGGATCTTTACTCCGAAAAGGATGCCGATCTGAAAGACTGGGAAACTTTTCTTTCCCGCCTGAAATATCCCAAGCATACGATCAGGATCGGGCTGGTGGGCAAATACGTGGAGCTCCGCGATGCCTATAAGTCGATTATCGAATCGTTTATTCATGCAGGTGCCATGAACGAAACCAAGGTGGTTATCGAATGGATCCATTCCGAATCGCTTAAAACGGATAACGTCGAGCAGCTGTTTTCAGACCTCGACGGGGTGCTTGTCGCGCCCGGCTTCGGGGAAAGAGGGATTGACGGGAAAATAGAGGCCATCAGGTACGTGCGCGAAAACGGGATTCCTTTTTTCGGCATCTGCCTGGGTATGCAGATGGCGGTGATCGAGTTCGCAAGAAATGTATTGGGACTGACCGAAGCGCATTCGATGGAAATGAACGATAAGACGCCCGATCCGGTCATTTCACTGATGGACGATCAGAAAAATGTAACGAACAAAGGGGGGACGATGCGGCTGGGTGCATTCAACTGCAAGCTCAAAAAAGGATCGCTGGCGTTCGGCATTTACGGGAAGCAGCATATTTCCGAGCGCCACAGGCATCGTTATGAATTCAACAATACCTATCTCGATCTCTTCGAAAAGGCCGGTATGAAGGCTGCGGGGCTGAATCCGGATAATCATCTTGTTGAAATAGTAGAGCTGGAGAATCACCCGTTTTTTATCGGCGTTCAGTTTCACCCGGAGCTGAAAAGCACCGTGCTGAATCCGCATCCCTTATTTGTGAGTTTTGTGAAATATGCCCTGGAGCATCATCTCAGAAGACAGGCCAGATAGATCGGGAAAATAATGTAATTTTGCCTCCTCATTAAGTAACAGTAGTCAGAAGCTGCCGGATGAGGGGTTTAATCAGGTTAAATTAAATGGATAAAAACAACGTTACAGGAATAGTAATTATTTTTTTGATGCTGATCGGGTACGCCTATTTCTACTCGGGGTCCGAACCCCAGGTTGCCCAGGAAGCTTCCCGACAGGTGACGGATACAACCGGCAGAGGAACAGACCTGTCTCTTGCGGGAGATTCGGCTTCCGTATACAGGGAAGACAGCCTCAGGCCGGCTCCCGTCACCTTCTCCGATATAAAGATCAAAACCAAAGATCTGGAGGTTGTTTTTACCGAAAAAGGAGGGGTTATCAAAGAGCTGAAGCTGAATGACTATAAAACTTACGACCAGAAGGACCTGTTCCTGGTGGCCGACGGTCATAACCGCTACCAGCTTGAATTTCCGCTGGAATCCGGTACCCTGAATCTGGCCAATTCCTATTTTGAGTCGGGAACAAAAGGCGGGGCAGAGCTGGGAGAAGGGGACTCGCTGACTCTTAATTTCAGGCACAGTCTCCCCAATAACCAATGGGTAGAGCAATCCTACCTGATCAGGGGATCGGGCTACCTCATTGACTACAGCATCAGATCATCCTCCGGAGCGGGGCAATATGATAAATCGCTGAGGTTTGCCTGGACGAATGACATGCTCCAGCTGGAAAACGATATGCATGAAAACCGGAAGGTCGTAACTGTCAACTACTATACCGACGAGCTTGACGACCTGGGGATTTCGGCAGACGGAATGCTGGACGAAACTTCCAAAGAGCCGGTCAAATGGTTTACGATCAAGCACAAATACTTCCTGGCGGGGCTTATTGCAAAAGATACGCCCTTCCCGACATTTACCGCAACGGGGAAAGTTAACCCGGCCGATCCTGAGGTAGTCAAAACCATGAATGTGGAAACTACCATACCGGTTGCCGATATCCAGAAAGGCAAGGCGAACTTCCAGTATTACTTCGGGCCGAACGACTATCATACCGTAAGACAGGTCGGGGCTGAAAATTTTGATCAGAACGTGTACCTGGGCTATGCTTTCCTGAAGCCTATCAATAAGTATTTCCTGGTCCCCCTGTTCAATTTCCTGGAGCGCTTTATCTCAAACTACGGTTTGCTGATCATCTGTCTTGTGCTGATCGTCAAGCTTATACTCATGCCGCTTACCTATAAATCGTATGTAAGTATGGCCAAGATGAAGGTCCTGGCGCCGGAAATTGAAGAGATCAGGGGCAAGTACCCGGAAGATATGGCCAAGCAGCAGCAGGAGCAGATGAAGCTTTACCAGCAGGTAGGAGTGAGCCCGCTGAGCGGGTGTATACCGGTCCTTGCCACCATGCCGATCCTGTTTTCGCTTTTCTTCCTTTTTCCTAACCTGATCGAGCTTCGCCAGCAGTCCTTTCTCTGGGCGAAAGATCTTTCTACCTACGATGCCTTCCTGAAGTTTCCTTTCACGATACCTTTCTATGGGGATCATCTCAGCTTGTTTACCGTTTTGATGACGGTATCCAGCATCGGGTACGCCTATTACAGCAACCAGATGACGCCTACCCAGCCGGGGCCTATCAATATGAAGTACCTGAGCTACGTGATGCCGGTTATGTTTATGTTTTTCCTGAACTCCTTTCCTGCCGGGCTTACCTTTTACTATTTCGTTTCGAACCTCGTGACGATAGTGCAGCAGCTGATTATCAGGAGGATGGTAGACGATAGCAAAATCCGGGAAATCCTGGACAGCAACCGTAAGAAGTTTCAGGAGAAACCCCAGAAACAATCAAAATTCCGTAATTATATCGAGAAGTCGCTGCAGGCAGCGGAGGAAGCAAAGAAGAAACAGGAGGAGGCCCAGCGCAAGACTGGAAGAAAAAAATAAGCACCTTGTATCCGGCGCGGCCTTTCGCATCGTTAAATAAGGACGGTCCCGGCCGATGGGTACGCTTTTCATATTGACAATGAACAGATTTTTGGGCATAATTTTGTTTTTGCTATGGGCAGGATCTTCCGTAGCACAGCAGAATGTACGGAAAAGTAAAGGCGATGCCGATTTCAGCGAGGCGCTGCAGGCCTTCAGGCAGGAGAGGTACGACCAGGCGATGACCAGATTTGCAGTGCTGGCGAAAGATTATGCCAACCCGGAGCGCAGCCAGTATGCCCATTACTTCTATGCAAATGCCGCCGAAAAGCTGGATAAGGACAAAGAGGGGTGGAATATGCTGCAGCAGCTGATCACCAGGTATCCTAACTGGGCCCAGAAGGATGAAGTCTACTACCTGGCAGGCGTCCTGAATTTTAAGCTTGAGAACTATTACCGCGGGCTGGATTACCTCAACCGGATCTCAACCTCCTCTTTTCAGAAGGACGTCGGGGGGCTGAAGCAGCATTACCTGGCGGAAGTAAAGGAGATCGCCACTCTGAAAGGGCTGTATAAGCAGTTCCCCAACGACCGCATCGTTGCCAGCTACCTTGTCAAGGCGATCAGTAACCAGACCCCGTCCAATAAGGCAGACGGCGAGCTGGCAAAAAGCCTGGTATCGCGTTTTAAGCTGTCGGCGGAAGAGGTAGCGCCGGTGGAGCAGAAGGAAGAAAAGAAGGCCGCCAGGTCTGAATCCGGGGACAGGAAGTATCACAACGTCGCCGTTCTGCTTCCCTATCGTATCGACTCTTTCGACCCTGCCAACCGCAGCCGCAGCAATCAATATGTTTTTGATTACTACCAGGGGCTTTTGCTCGCCCAGAAGCAGCTGAAGAAGGAAAATATCGATGTACGGCTCATTGCCTATGACATAGGCAATGCAAAAAACTCGGTCAGCAATCTTGCG
>MEDT01000162.1 GCA_001724175.1 Cytophagaceae bacterium SCN 52-12
GCCGAAGAAATTCTTATCATGGCCAAACTGGAGATTGATGCTTTTGATCGGGTTAAAAGTGATATATCCCCTGGCTGAGAAAAAATCGACATTCTTTTTTTCCGAAATCTTTGTCAGCCCCTCCCCGGGGAAGCCCAGCCGATCCGCATAGGCCTGTACGTACCTGGGAAAGTGACCCTGATTGTCAGAAACATAAGTATAAAAACCCAATTTTTCGTTGATCATTCCTCTTACCTCGACGCCCCGCCCCGAATAGTAAATGGGCCGGTCGAGGTTGTTATCCTTTCCCAGAAAATTATCGGTAACAAAGTTTACATGAACGTCGAAGTCCTCCGACCTATGGCTGTAAAAATCCGCAGGATGCGCCCAAAAACGACGCTGCACGCCTTTTTCATTATTTCGCCGGAAATTGCCGCCGGCCAGGTTCAGCGTATCTTTCGTCCACTCCCAGTTACTCCACCTCATATACCGGAAGGCGGCCAGGTCTTTATCGTTCAGTTCGATGGACGGATCCTGTTCCACCTCATCCAGGAATTCCATAACCACCTTTCTTTCAAACGGTTTGACGCCGGTATGAAAGCGGCCGGACAGCCTTCCTGTTTTCAGCTCGAATCGCTCTATTAAATGGTAGTAGTCGTCGTTAAGGGGGATGAATGTGCTTTGAGATAAGGATACATGAGCCGGGATAACAAATATCAGAGGTAACAAAAGAATTCGGCAGTGTATGCGCATGTTTATCTCGAAGCTGGCCGGTTTTAGACAATCAACGGCGCAAAAGTATCTATTTTAATAGTTTATAAAAAATTTTGGGAATGATTGAGCCGCTTGGCTTCGGGGAACGGGGCGGCGCCGGCGCTTTGACCGGGATCGCCCCGTTTTACTACATTTCCTCTTTCAGGCGATCAGCCGGGTCGCTGCTTAATTCAAAAGCTGGTCGAACGTAAGCGAAACGTAATACATGGCCCCTACCGTAGGATTGCCCCAGCCGGTTACATATTGTTTGTTGAGAATATTAGTGCCTCCCACTTTAAGAATTGACCTGATCCCCGAAAGCTTCCTGCTGACCTGGGCGTCGAGCGTTCCGATCGCAGGGATGATCGACTGCCTGCTCCTGTCGGTCGCAAACTTCACTGCATTCGGGACAAAAGCTGAATTCCAGATAAAGGCATCCTGCCTGCGCCATACCAGGTTGAAGGCCCAGCCGGTGCGGGCTATATTCCGGTTGCCGAAGGAGAGGCTGTACCGGTATTTAGGCGTATTGAAGCCTATATCCGCTCCGTCCTCCAGCACGACCTTGTTCATTTCGGTGCTGAACAGGCCCACGCCTCCCGACCTGAGCGTATTATTGGAAAGGTTAGCGCCCAGGTTAAAGCTGGCGGGCAGCGCGTAGTCAAGCCCCAACCCGAAGCCATGTGTTTTTATATCCTTGTCATAGTTGGACTGCATCCCGAAAAACTGCCCCGCATATGGCCCCGAAGTTACCTGGAGGTTGTTGCCGACCGTATAATCTTTATAAACGCTGTTATAATAATAGACATCCGCAAAAAGCACATCGCCGATCAATCCCTTATAGCCGACCTCGGTCGATACGACGCGTTCGGGCCTGAACTCACTGAATTCGAAAGGCTGGCCATTTTTTGCATTTATGACGGAAGCCCCGGCAAAATATTTTTCCCTCAGCTGGGGAAGCCCTCCTATCAGGCGGGCATTCGGAGTCAGCAGGTCAATAAACTGTGCCTGTGCGTCGGGTATCCGGAATGCAGTCTGGAAAGATGCGCGGATATTGTGGTTCCCGGCCAGGGTCAGCACGCCGGAAATACGGGGAGAAAACTGTCCCTTGAAATTGTTGTTCTTATCGTACCTTACCGAGCCGGTCAGCTTCAATATTTCCGCGATTGTCTTTTGCGCCTGCACGTAGCCCCCGATCTCGGTGATGTTGGGTTCTTTCCCGTTCTCATCCCGGTAAAAAAGAGTCCCTTTGGAATTGAGGTCGAACAGCCTGTAGCTGGCGCCTGCTATGATCTCCAGGTCTTTCGGATCAATGAGCTTATTGAAGTTATACATCCCCTCGAGATGATAAAGGGCGGTCCGCTCCAGGAACTTAGCGCCGACACCCGACGTATTTCCCGGTATCGCGGTGCTGGTCACCCGGTTCAGCCTGTCTAAAAAATCCGGGGAACCGGGTTCCAGTTCTCTGCCGTTGCCGATCCCCGGCTGCGCGCGCAGCTGTTGTGCGATCGCATTGGCATCGTTCCTGTATTTAGAGATCTCGTTGAAATAAGTCATTACGGCAGCTGAAGCTCCCTGTGGGAACGCCGCATTGGTTTTTGTCAGGATCCCGGCCAGGCTGGCGGGATTGCCGGCCAGGTTGGCGGCATAATTTGCGAAGTAGTTCGGATTGAGGACTACATTCCCGTTTTGTACCGTCCACATATCGTTAACGCCGAGCCCGGCCACGCCCACCGCGTAAGTGTCGCCGGAATTTTCCTGGGTGGTATAGGCCCTCACGAAGAAGTTCGAGCCCTTTACCTCGGCTTTATACTGACCGATCGTAAAATTTTTGATAAAATACCGGTCGGCGCCGGTGTAGACGGTCGTTCCAAGTCCCCAGTTAGCCTGTACCAGCGCCTCTACATTCTCGTTGATCCTGTAATGCAAAGAAGCGTTTGTTTTGATGCTATAGGCGTTGTAGTCTACCAGGTCGCGCTCCTTGTAGCCCCTTCTTGCAAAAGTACTGTTCCCGTACACATCATCGAATACTTTCTGGTACCCCTGGGCCGGAGTCGTGATCTCGGGAAATTCGGACGCCTGGGCGAATATTGCCCCTAACTGCTGTACGCCTGCATTCAGCTGCTGAAGCAGTGGATTCCCTGCCGCAGCCAAAACCTGTGCGATCGTCCCCAGGTTCTGCCCCAGGAAGGAAGCGATCCCGATCGAAGGATCGCCGTACACGTTGACACCGTCATAGCCGGGATTCCATTCTTCGGTCCCGTTGAACCCGTACCCGTTCGAAAGGCTCTGATCCCTGTAATCGGTAGCCTGCCAGTCCTTCGCCTTCAGATAGGTAAGGTTTACCTTGAAAGCGAGCTTGTTATTGAATGCTTTTGCATAGCGGATCCCCACGTCGTAAAAAGGCGTTGTAGCTTCCGGTTCGTAGGTATACCGTTTCACGCGGTTATCGGCGTGCATGATGCCCGTTTTGACATAGGCGCTCAGGCCCTGATACAGGAAAGGGCTCTTGCTGTTCATCAGCAGAATACCGTTTATAGCGTTGGCCCCGTACAGGGCTGAAGCCGCGCCCGGAAGCAATTCCACACTTTCCACGTCCAGCTCCGAAAGACCGGCGATGTTGGCTACCGAAAAGTTCAGGCCCGGCGCCTGGTTATCCATGCCGTCTACCAGCTGCACCATCCGGAGATTGCCGTTTCCTGAAAAACCTCTTGTATTAGGATTGCTGAAAGTCAGCGACTGCGTGCTCATGTCCACTCCCTTGAGATTCCTGATCGCGTCGAAGAAGGATGGAGCCGGGGTTTCCCTGATCGAACGGATATCCAGCCGCTCTATTGAAACCGGCGACTGGAGGACGCTCTCCTCCACGCGGGATGCCGAAACGATCACTTCCCTTCCCATGATCGCTTCCTCGCGGAGGGCTACTGAGATATCCGACCTGCTGGCCGACACCTCTACCTCCTGGGGCTGGAACCCGACCGAAGAAAAAACAAGCGTGAACGGCGGCGGCGATGAGACCCTGAGTTCAAATTCCCCTTTCGAATCCGTGATAGTCCCGACCACCTTGTCCTTGACTTTCACGCTCACTCCTACCAGCGGAGACATAGAACCGGCCTCCGTGACCCTGCCTGTCAGCGTCACCTGCGACCAAGCTTCCGACTCTCCGAAAAACAGCGTACAGGCCAGTATTGAAAAGCAAAAAGTAAAAATTCTCGTCATATGGTTTTGGGTATTTGTTTGTTATGCAAACATAACAAAATTATCAGTTTTATTTTATTTTTTCTTAAAAACCGCATAAAAAGTAATCAATAGTATCTATAAGTAGGATAGTTTTCTCATTATCAATTTGTTATATTATTTCAGAGCCACGTTTACAGCCTCAATACCGGCCCTTTGCCGGAACGGCTGACCGACGCCCGGAACAGGATATGCAGCACCGGCAGCTGCCCGTTTTTAAGCCGATTTGGTAAACCAGCCAAACCCGAATAGCTTTGTGCAAAAAAGAAAGCAGTGAAATCATTTCATTATGAATGATACCTATGTAATTATAATGGCCGGCGGCGTAGGAACCCGCTTCTGGCCTTTCAGCCGGGCCAATTTTCCCAAACAGTTCCATGATGTGCTGGGTACGGGCAAAACCCTGCTGCAGCAAACCGCCCAAAGGTTCAGGAACATCTGTCCCGAAAGCAACCTGTATGTCGTTACCAGCAGCGAATACAAAGACCTTGTTGCGGAGCAGCTCCCCTACCTTACGCCCGATCAGATACTCCTTGAGCCCAACAGACGCAATACCGCCCCGTGCGTGGCTTACGCCTGCTTTAAAATAGCATCCAGGAATCCGGCAGCCAATATAGTGGTTGCTCCTGCCGATCACATCATCCTCCAGGAAAGTATTTTCCAGGACACGATCAGGATCGCGCTCGGCGCAACCCGCATGGACAATATCCTGGTCACGCTGGGTATCCAGCCCAACCGGCCCGACACCGGCTATGGCTACATCCAGTATGTGCCGGGGAAGAAGATGGTCAAAAAAGTAAAAACCTTTACCGAAAAACCGCATTACGACCTGGCAGTCCAGTTTATTGAAAGCGGTGAATTTGTATGGAACGCCGGGATCTTTATATGGAACGTCGCGGCATTCAAAGAAGCCCTCCGGAAAAGCATGCCCGATACCTGCGAGCTTTTCGAAGAGGGTAACGATTTCTACTATACGAATGCCGAGCCGTCGTTTCTCAACAAAGCTTATGCGCAATGCAAGTCGGTTTCTATCGACAACGGGATCATGGAAAAGGCCGACAATGTATATGTCATTCTCAGCGATTTCGGGTGGTCGGACCTGGGAACGTGGAAATCGCTCTATGAAGTTTCCGAAAAGGATGACAACCAGAATGTGACGACGGGCAATCTCATTTTGCGCGATACAAAAAACTGCATCATCAAGACCCCGGAAGAAAAGCTCGTGGTGATCAACGGTCTCGAGGGCTTTATAGTGGCCGAATATGATAATGTGCTGCTGATCTGTAAAAAGGACGACGAGCAGCGTGTCAAGGATTTCGTGGCGGAAGCCAGGTTCATGGGCGCCCAATTCGTCTGAAAATAAATCTGCATAACCCGAAATAAAATTTACCGGAACGCAATGAACAAATTACTCATTTGTACGCTCTTATTCGTTTTGCCCTTAACGGTATGCGCTCAGAAAAAAGCTGATAAGGAAATCTGGGAGCCATTGTTTAACGGTAAGAACCTTGACGGCTGGGATATCAAGATCCGCGGCCGGGAGCTGAATGACAATTACCTGAACACCTTCCGCGTAGAAGACGGGAAAATGGTGGTCAGGTACGATCAGTACACCGATTTCGACAGGCAATACGGCCATATTTTTTACAAAAAAGAATACAGCTATTACAGGCTTGTGGTAGAATACCGCTTCGTAGGGGAGCAGGCGCCGCATGGGGAGGGATGGGCCTGGAGAAACAGCGGGGCGATGGTCCACGGTCAGACCGCCGCCTCGATGGGCAAAGACCAGGACTTCCCTATCTCCATAGAAGTCCAGTTTCTCGGTGGTGACGGGAGCAGGAAAAGGACTACCTGTAATCTTTGTACCCCGGGCACCAACGTAGTGATAGACGGGAAGCTCGTCACTTCCCACTGCATCAATTCCACGTCCCAGACCTATCACGGCGATCAATGGGTGCGTGCCGAAGTGCTTGTGCTGGGAGATTCACTGATTCAACATTTCGCAAACGGCGAAAAAGTGCTGGAATACAACAAGCCCCAGATGGGCGGAGGAAATGTAAGCGGGCATCAGCCCGGCCTTTTTGTCGACGGGAAGCCGCTCGCCCGCGGCACCATATCGCTTCAGAGTGAAAGCCATCCCGTCGAGTTCCGGAAAGTGGAAATCCTGAACCTGGAAGGGTGCACAGATCCGAAAGCGAGCAACTACAAGTCCTATTTTGTCCATTCGGACAATTCGACCTGCGTGTACAAGGGTAAGAGGAAATAGGCACAGCAGACAGGCTCCCTGCAAAAGGGCCTTCTTATTCTCCTTCCCGGAAATCCAGGTTTTTCCCGAAAGTCTCTTCCATTTTCAGCAGGGAAGCAAATGCGACCGCAAAGCAGGCCGCCCCGATCAAAGCCGCAGCCTGTATCGTCCCGGTGTAAGGCTTAAGAAACTGGAAAGCCGGCAGCGTGATCAGCACGGTCGCCCTGACATTATTGGCGACCGAAGTGGTAACCGTGGCCCGCAGGTCTGTACCGAACTGCTCGGCAGTAGTGGTCAGGAACATGGCAATATAGCCGATGGAAAACCCGAGCACAGCGTAGCATGCATATAATTGAGCGGCCGTTTGCAGCCGGCCCGACAGCAAAACGGCCGTAACCAGCAGGGTAGTGCCCATCATAGCCCCGATCGCCTTTTTACGCGAGCGCAGCCAATGGCTCAGCATGCCGCTGAACAGGTCTCCGCTCACGATACCGACGTAAGTATACAGCACGCAGGACGCCGCTGCCACCCCGGCAATACCCAGCGCATCTGCGATTTCATTGCCGAATGTTGCATATATACCTATAACCAAATAGGTCGGCAACGCTATGCCCATGCAGCGGAGATAGCGGATCAGGCGATCTCTCCTGGTCAGGAGCGTCCACCATTGCCCGCGGCTGCCCTTTTGTCCTGCCGCCCTGGTAAACAAATGGGATTCCAGCACCCGGAGCCTCAGCGCCAGCAGGACGATCCCCATACCGCCACCGATAAAATAGGCATTCCGCCAGTCGGTAAGCGACACCGTAAAATAGGCTGCGATCGCCCCGGCAAGCCCCACCCCGGCTACGACGGCTGCGCCCAGTCCCCTGATCTCTTTCGGCAGTATTTCCGCAATAAGGGTGATGCCCGCGCCAAGTTCACCCGCCAGTCCGATCCCGGCGGCAAACCTGAGCATGCTGTAGGTTTCCACATCCTGCGCGAAGCCGCAGAGTATGTTTGCAATGGAATAAGTAAGAATAGATGCAAAAAGCACGGATTTCCTGCCCAGCCTGTCGCCCAGAACTCCCCACAGGAAGCCGCCGATCAGCAATCCTGCCTGCTGCCAGTTATAGATATATGCCCCTGAAAGAGACACCTGTGCATCTGAAAGACCCAGGGATTTCAGGCTCGGCACTCTGACAATATTGAAAAGCAGTAAATCGTATACATCGATAAAATAACCCAGTGTAGCGACGATCACCGGGGCGCTGAAAAGTAAATTCCGGTTAGCCGAAGTAGAAATGGTGGTCATGAGAGGAAAGTGTCAGGCTTTACGATTTGCAAAAATGCGATAATTCGGGCATTAAAAACGGGCAAATCCTTCAGGCGGCTTATGTATCTGTCAGAATCTGGCCAAAATCACTAAATTGCCATCTTCCAATGATAGATTGGCTTTGTTATTTCAAACGACATTCATGCTGAAAATTACCTTTCCTCTTTTTGTTGCCTCCCTGCTGGCTTTCCCGTGGAGCAGCCGGTTCCCGTCATTTTCTGACCTACCTGAAACCGGCTATCCGGTCGCTCCCGATTCTCTGTTCAATGCAAAAAGCTGGCCGTCAGACCTGGAAGTTACTCCTTTCGCCGGTCCGTCGGTAGTGCCGAGCCCTGCCTGTCTGGCGGTGGCTGCTACCGGAGAGGTTTACGTAGGCGTCGACATGATCGGATCGCTCGGTAAGGAAATGGGTAATGGGCGTATCGTCCGCCTTACAGATACCGACAACGATGGGAAATGGGACCAGGAAAGCATTTTTGCGAAAGTCGACAACCCGAGGGGCCTCCTTCCAGTAGGCGACAGGTTGTATGTGCTGTATACGACTTTTTCCTCCGAAACACAGAAAGCTTCCGGGATGGACCTGGTGGTCTTTGAAGACAAAAACCGGGACGGCGTAGCCGACGGTCCGTCGAAGCCCCTGATCCGGAACATCTGTTCTCCCAAATTTTTGCAGAGCAGGGGCACAGACCATGCCACAAATGGTATCCGCATGGGGATTGACGGCTGGATATACATTGCTGTAGGAGACTTCGGATTTCACGAGGCGACCGACCGGGCCGGCAACAAGCTCACCCAGTTGGGTGGGGGGATCGTGCGCGTGAGACCTGACGGTACTGAAATGGAAGTGTATACACATGGCCTGCGCAACATTTACGACGTAGCCATCGACCCGTATATGAACATTTTCACGCGGGACAATACCAACGACGGGGGCGGATGGAACATCCGGTTCTCGCACCAGATCCAGACAGGGGAATACGGTTACCCGGTTTTGTTCAAACATTTTACCGAAGAAATCATTCCTGCCCTCGCGGATCTGGGCGGCGGCTCCGGCACGGGATCGATTTTCCTGGACGATGCCCGATGGCCCACACGCTACAACCAGACGCCCCTCATGGCCGACTGGGGGCGGAATGAGCTCTTTATCCACCGGGTTTCGGCCGACGGCGCTACCTTTACGCAAAAGGAAGAACCTTTTATCAGGCTTTCACAGATTACCGATGTCGACATCGATGCATCCGGGCGGATGTACCTTTCGGCCTGGGCAGGCGCCGGTTATTCGGGCAGCCCGGATAAGGGCTTTGTCGTAAGAGCAGTGCCGAAAGCATGGAAATATGAGGCTTTCCCAAACCCCGCACGACTATCTTCCGAAGCGCTGGGGAGGATCCTGGTATCGGCCAGCGGGGCGGCGCGACTGGCGGCGCAGCAGGAGCTGCTCGGCAGGCCGCAGAAAGAAGTGATGGCCCTTACTGAAAAAATCACCGCCGATAAGAAGCTGCCGCTGTATGCAAGAGTCGCCGGAATGTACACTTATGCCCAGGCTGCCGGAGAAAAGGGGCTGTCGTTTCTTATGAAGCTTTCGGAAGAGCAGGAAATGCGGGAGTTTGCATTGCGGGCGCTCTCCGACCGCCGGTCACTCCTCGCAAAAGTTCCTTCATCTGTCTTCCTTAACGGCCTTAAAGATCCGTCCGACAGGGTTAAGATGGCTGCTATCATCGGGCTCGGACGCCTGAATGCGCCGGAAGCGGCTTCGGAACTGCTGAAAATAATAGTGCCGGAATCGTTTACCGCACCTCCCGCAGGAAAAGAAGGTCCTCATGCCACGCCAAACAGCTCAATAGTTCTACCTCACCTTGCAGTGAAAGCCCTTGTCGCCATGGGAGCGGAAGAGGCCGTCCTCTCTCAGCTACGCACCGGCAACAACCGGCTGGCGTTGTGGGCTTTGCGGTATATGCATACGGATAAGGCCGTCAGGGGGCTGTTGAGCGCCTATCCTCTTACCGACGACAACGGGTTAAAAAAGGAAATCGTCTACACCCTGGCAAGATTATACAGGAAGGAAGCTCCTTACGACGGCTCGTGGTGGTGGAGCACACGGCCCGACACCCACGGTCCGTATTACAAGGGTATTACCTGGGAGGCATCTCCTGTTATCAAGGATTTTCTGCTGCGGCTGAGAAGCGAGCCCGGTGCCGACCCTGATTTTTTCAGGGACCTGAACGATAAATTCCGCCTCGGGATTAACGAATTCGGCTCCAACGAAGCTGTGGCGGTAAGGGAAGAAGTAAAGGTGGACCTGGAAGCGATCAAAAACAAAAAAGGACAGGTCGGCGAATCTTCCATCGAAGATGTCATGCTCGCCATGGCGAGGATCCCCGGGAACGCCAGGCTGGGAAAAAAGATTTTTGAGCAGCAAGGGTGTATTGCCTGCCATAGCATCCGGAAAGACGAACCCATGAAAGGCCCCTTCATGGGACAGGTCGGATCTATCATGAACCGGGAGCAAATCGCCGAATCCATTTTAAAACCCGATGCCTCTATCTCCCAGGGCTTCGCTTCCGTGCTGATTACGGCCAAAGGTGACCAGTCTTATATGGGATTTGTCACCGAAGAATCGGCCGACAGGGTGGTTATGCGCGATATCGCCGGGCAGGTTTACGTTATCAGGACCGCGGATATTCTTTCCCGCCGGGAGCTGGAAAATTCCATGATGCCGGCCGGGCTCGCCAATTCCCTGTCATATGAAGAGCTGGCGTCGCTGATCACGTACCTGTCGCAGCAAAAGGAATAACCCGCCTCAGGGAATTATCCTGAATCCTACGGTGGTTACGAATCCGTTCGAATAGATCGGCTTGGATGATAACTGATCAGCCCTGGCCCCGGCCCCCATTCCGCCCAGTTCTACAAACTCGCTGAAGCGGGGACTGGTGTAGAATTCGAACCCGAATAATCCGTAACCGCCCATCCGGGTCTTTTCGGATGAAAACGCGGCATTGGGAAGCAACAGTAATCCGCCGCCTTCCCCGTAGATATAAATCCTGTCGTCTACCACCGGCTGTCTTCCCCTGATACCAACCTGGATGTTCCCGTAAGGAGACCAGGTAACCTCGTTTCCATCCGTATACTGGAACCATTGCAGGTTTCCTCCGACTCTTACTGCAGCCTTAGCGTTTGCAAAATAAGGGCTCACAAGGTGCAGCCCGAGGCCGAAATCATCCTGAAACCGGTTTATATTGAACCCGATACCGATCCTGTTCTCCGGGGATTGCCCGAAGGCTGCTGCCGATAGTAAGATAAAAGCAATGCATGCCATCTTGCTGCTCTTTCCTGAAGTTATCATAGTGTTGATTTTAATGATGCCTACTCTGCACAGTTTTCGGCTTCCCTGATTTTACGGCTTATGGGATTGCAGGTAATCCCTGAAAGATCATACCATTACCTCTCCCCTGCCTGGCTTCAACATCTGTGCCGGGAAAGGAGTCATTGCTTCAAAATAGCAAAAGCCCGGTATGTTAACGGGCTTCTTTCAAGAGAGGTTTGTTTTTTAAAACGAGACCGGGGGATTTTTAGTATTAATCTGTATAACCGACAGCTTCTATGGATATTTTTCCGGATTCTGCGAAGTATAAAAAATCCTTACTATCAGAATGTTGTCGTCAATAATCGTATAGAAAATGATCAACGGGAACTTCTTCAGAAGCACCTTTCTGAAAGCATCATGTGAAATTTGAAAATAAGGATTCTGTTTTAATATTTTGATCGTCTGCCGAACCTCACCATAAAAGTTCTTAGCTATTTTCTTGCCGGCATTCTTATAATAATATTCGGTATATTCATGAAGGTCCAACCTCGCTTCATTAGAAAAAGGACTTTAAGAGGTCGGCTCTCAGACCCTCTCGATCTCCGCCCCGATCGCATTCAGGCGGCCGTCAATATTCTGGTATCCCCTGTCGATCTGCTCGATATTGTCAATGACGCTGGTACCTTTTGCTGAAAGCGCCGCAATAAGCAGCGCCACTCCCGCACGGATATCGGGCGACGTCATCCGGATCCCTTTCAGCTGAGACTCCCTGTTGAGGCCGATTACGGTTGCCCGGTGAGGATCGCACAAGATGATCTGCGCTCCCATATCGATCAGCTTGTCTACGAAAAACAGGCGGCTTTCGAACATCTTCTGATGGATCAGCACGGTGCCCTGGGCCTGGATGGCCGTTACCAGCACAATACTCAGCAGGTCGGGCGTAAACCCGGGCCAGGGAGCATCAGCAACGGTCATGGTCGAGCCGTCGAGAAAAGTCTCGATCCGGTATTTCTCCCGGGCCGGGATATGGATATCGTCACCCCGGATCTCGAGGTTGATACCCAGTCGCCGGAAAAC
>MEDT01000163.1 GCA_001724175.1 Cytophagaceae bacterium SCN 52-12
CAGCAGCCAAAAGATATCGGTCGCAGCTACATAATAGCTTTGCTTCGATAACGCCGTCCAGATCCAGTCGCCGGTCTTGAAGCCGTTCACCAGCGGGACTGCCAATGAAGATACCCCTCCCAGGAAGAGGTATAGCGAGGTCAAACGCGCTTCGGTACGGGCGCTCAAACCGATAACCGTAAACACCAGCCAGGAAACAAAGAAAATGGTATTCACTATGAAAGAGTGCTTTTCAGAAGTCGGGACCAGCAATTCCGAGCAGAAAAGAACCGCTACCGCCGGGAAAAGCCCGAAGCAGATGGCCAGGTAGACCATCGTAACGCGATGATGGAAGCGTTTTTGCTCAGGGGTATAGCTTTGCTTGTTCCTTGCCTCCTTCCAAAGCAGCACGCCGCTGATGATCACGAAGCAGGTGAACAGGGTCAATAAAAAGTAGACGATCTTCAGCGCAAGTCCGCCGAAGGTGGCAAAATGCAGCTTCGAGATACCCGGCAGCACGGATTGCGCATAGGTCTTTTCGCCGGGCATAAGGTGATGAACGACCGCCCCGTCCTTAAGCTGAACGGTGATCGTACCATCGCCTGTGAAGCTATGCCCGTCGCTCAGCGAAGCAAGTAAAGTACCGTCTTCACGGTCATAATGCCTCAGCTGCATGTAATTCAGCTTCATTTCCGGGTATTCTCTTTTCAGATCGGCAATAATGTCTTTTAAAGGGAGATTATTACGGGCTATGGGTGCATCTTCGCGTAGCTCGATAGCCTGCTGCGGCTGGGAAACAATATCGGCAATCGCCTTGGCCTGGTCGCCGTCGTACACCAGCACCACGATGGGCAGCAGCACAAGTAATACCAGCATATAATATACCCCCGTGATGGCGTACATGAACTGGAACGGCAGTCCCAGAAGCCCGAAAACCGTATGGGCATTGGTCCAGAATACCTTCCGTGAGCCTTTCAGTGTAAACCCGTTGAACTTCGTAAGGATATTCTGCCAGTGGATCATAACGCCCGTCACGACGGCAAATGCAAAAAAGAGGGCCACAAAACCCGACAGGTACCTGCCGATATAGGGGATCTGGTCAAAAAAATGGAGACGGTAGAGGGTCGCCCCCGTAGTGGTTTCCATCCTGGAGCTGAATAAACAACGGAAGAAAACCCTCCTTCCCGGCTTGAAAGCGGCAGATATACCCGTTGGCCCTGCACATACTCGACAGGGGATCCGGCCGTTCCCGACGGGCTGATTTCCAAACCGGAAGGCGGCCCCTGCATTTGTATTTCAAAAGGATAGGTGGTTAGCTGGGGACTCGTAGAACTTATCCTGAATTTAAAATAAGCCACGTGAGGCTCGCCTGTAGGTATCCTGACTTTATAGGTACCGTCCTTACGCACCGTCGCCAACGTCTGGAACGTGCAGCAATCGGCGTAGCCCTCTATATTGAACACGTTGTCCGGGCCGAAGGTACCCGTTTTCATAAACGTAATTTCAACGCTGTCCTGCCGGCAAATGAGCTTATCCATCGGCTGCATATAAATTCCCGGCGCTGCTCCGGCAGTATCAAATCTGATATGCACCTCAGGAAGAACTTCGTTTTTAGAACAGGCATTGCTGATCGACTTCAGCTTGAAATCCCGGCTTTTATTCACGTAAAATTCAGGGGGCCATGCCGCAGCTGCGCCCTCCGTCTTGTAAATATTACCTGCAGAGTCTTCGATCTCAAAGGGCCCGCCTCCTCTCAATCCATACCACAAAAATGCTGCTGCCGGTGCATTGTACGTTAAAACCGAATGCGGAAGCACTACCATATCGGGCTTGCTCCTGATCGTGTACTGATACCCGACTGGAGCCGACTGGTAGGACGGATTGGCCGTTGAAATATAGAATGCGACAATATTGTCATAGCTCAGGGAATAATCGACATCCGGGGCTAAAACCGGGATATGGAATCCCAGGTAATCGCCCGACTTTGTCGCCGGGAACGAATAAGCAGTTTTGTTATCGATAATTGCATTGACCGTGAAGGTGGTATTCTGGTTAAAATCCACGTTTGAAAGCATTTTGATCCTCGCCACAGACCCGGCGCAAAACTCCCTTTCCCCTCCGGCAGGATCCATGGCTATCCCCGGTTTCACCGTCACCACCATCACCCGGCCCGGTGGGAGCTCGTCAGCACCGCAGCCGGTGGTAACACTCTTAACAGTATACGAAGTGGTTTTCTCCGGTCGCAGCTCTATTTCCGCATTCATCTGCCTGGAAGCGATAACGGTTCCGTCCTGTAAAGTAGCCGAATAAGGGGCAATACCGGAGAAGGCTACCCCTAACACCGCTTTTTCACCAATTTCTATAGTCTTGCCGGGTGTATTGATCAAAGCCCCGGCCCGGGGATAGGCTACAAATCTAAAATCCATATCAGGACTCAACAGCGAGGGGTTGTCTGTAACAATCCTCAGCTTGTATTGACCTCGCCATCCCAGGTTGAAGCTTGCAGGGAAATTGGCGACCAGCACGTTGCCTTCCAGGCGGGCCGGTACTTCAACGCTTTTTACATTTACCTGGTCACCATCATAAACTGCGATCCGCAAGCGGTAGCGCGCGCCTGGCGGGAGCGCAGGACCCGAAGTAGAAAAACTCACCCTGATCTCGCTTCCTTCACAGGTAGCCTCCGGTGTAACAGACAGGACTCTCAGCGCGGTAGGATTGATCATAGCCCTGACCTCGCCGCTTACCTGCATAGGCCCGCAGGTATTTTCCGCATGGGCAATATAAAAAGGGGTAGTTACATTGACTCCTTTGCGATGGTAAGTATTGAAAAAGCCGCCTACCCACGACGACGTCGTAAAAGTGGAGCTGTCGTTGAGGGTAACGATGGCTGTGCTGGAACTAAAAGTCGTAAATTTTAGCACCAGTTCCTCTCCTGGATTGATCGTATCCGAATCGGCCGCGGCAAGGTTGACAATCCCTTTCGTATGGATAATCACATTATACCAGTTACTCTCCGTTTTCGGGGAGGTCGTCACGACCCGCACCTGGACATGAGGCGGGATTGACAGGCTTGAATCCGAATAGACCACCTCGATTTTCCCGTCTGCCAGCTTTGCCGGAATTTCAGAAATCACAGGCTGGTTTTCTCCTTTTCTTACCTGTACGGCAAACTTATTGTCAGGATTATAAGTACCGCTAATCGCCACCTGGATTTTCTGAACCGCGTTCAGGCAGGCTGTTTCAGGATAGGCAATGGTAATTGAAGGCGGCTGACCAAACAGGGGCAAACAAGAGGTGAAAATCAATAAAAATAGTAAGTAGTATTTTTTCATGACGATAAGGAAAGCATATAGCTCCAAACCTAGCTAAAATATGTGAATCTGCATAAAGGGGTAGCAGGTAAAAACGTACGCCTTCCCGCTTTTTCCTTAAACATCCCGTTCGATGAATGAAAAAGCTCTTTCTGCTTCTGCTCTTTCACCTGTGCTTCACCGACGCCAACAGCCAGATAGCGCCCGATTATAATCTCGACCTGGAACAATGGCGAAAGGGGCAACCTCTGCCCGAAAAATGGTTTCAATGGGGACGGGGCTATACTGTAGTAACCGATAGTACCGAAAAATACAATAATCTTCGTTCTGTAGTCATACGAGCCCCGCAGGAGATTCCTTCCGGTGCTTTTGGGTGCGTAGCTTCCAGCCTTCCCGCGGTCTATGAGGGCAAGGAGATAGAACTACGCGGCTACATGAAGCTTAGCAAGGTAGACGGAGCAGCAGGCCTCATGCTCCGGATAGACAGCAAGGCCGGCACGTTTCAATTCAACAATATGCAGCAGGAAGGGATCAGGGGCACACAGGAATGGAAGCAGTATAGCATCCGGCTACCCTACCCCGCACAGGCTGCAAGCATTTATGTCGGTGCGCTCCTGACCGGTAAGGGAGAAATATGGGTTGACAATTTCGATCTCTTTATTGATGGCAAGCCACTCTCTGAAGCGCCGTTGAGAAAGCCGGCCGCCGCGCTGACAGACAAGGAATTCGACAACGGGTCGGGGATTTCATTCGGCCCGCTCACGCGCTCGTTAATCGATAATCTGGCCTACACCGGCAAGCTTTGGGGCTTTCTCAAATACTACCACCCGGCTATTGCAACAGGCGATGTTAACTGGGACTACGAACTGTTCCGCGTTCTCCCGGGGATTTTAAACGCCGGTACCAAAGTCGAAAAGGAGAAGGTGCTGGCACAATGGATCCGCAAGCTCGGCCCCCTGACACCCGGTACAGCGCCATCGCCCGAAGGGGAGGTAGTCCTCCGGCCGGATCTGACGTGGACGGAACAGGCAACTTTCGGCAAAGAGCTTGCTACCCTTCTCGATGAGGTCAGGAAGGCGTAGCGCCCGGATGAGGATCACTACTATATTGCTATGGCCCCTAACATAGGGAATCCTGAATTCCGGAATGAAGACCCCTATTCTAATATGCCGTATCCCGATGCAGGCTTCAGGCTCCTGAGTCTTTTCCGCTACTGGAATATGATCGAATATTTTTTTCCTTATAAGCCGCTGATTAAGGAAAATTGGAACGACGTGCTCCGGGAATTCGTGCCCAGGTTCGTGGAAGCGAAAGACGAGGCTGCCTATCAGCTTGCGGCTTTGGAGTTGATCGCCAGGGTGAAAGATACCCATGCCACTCTTCAGAACCCCGGAAAGGCTCTGGAGGCGCATTGGGGAAACAGGTATTCGGCCGCAGAGCTTTCATACGTGGAAGGGAAACCCGTTGTAATCGACTTTTTCAATCCTTCGCTTGCTACGCGAACTACAACAAGCAGGACACCTGCTTCAGGCTGATCCGGCCGGATGTGGCCTACCTGTTCCCCGGGAAATTCAGGAATAAATACCTGGATGTCATCGCTCCTGAAATAAGCAAGACAAAGGCGCTCATCATCGACCTGCGCTGCTATCCGTCCGATTTTATGGTCTTTACAGTGGGGCGTCTTCTCCTGCCTGATGCAAAGCCTTTCGTAAAGTTCACCGCGGGCAGCGTCAAACACCCGGGCGTATTTTCATTCACCCCAAACCTGACTTTAGGCGAAAAGAACCCGGACTATTACAAAGGGAAGGTAGTGATTCTGGTCAACGAACGTACCCTCAGCCAGTCGGAATATACGGCAATGGCCTTTTCGCAGGCGCCGGATGTCACCATAGTAGGCAGCACCACGGCAGGAGCGGATGGGAATGTGTCGATGATCACTTTACCGGGAAATATACGAACGGCTATCAGCGGCATTGGTGTCTTCTATCCCGACGGCCGGGAAACGCAGCAGGTAGGGATCATTCCCAATATAGAAATCCGCCCGACGATCAGGGGAATTATTGAGGGAAGAGATGAAGTGCTGGAAAAGGCGCTTGAGATTATCCGCTGAACGAGCGTTCGAATCCCCCGGCCTTCTTTATCCGCTTACAACCTCCCATATCCGTCAACCGGCAAGCCCGCTTTTTTCTCCTCTCTGCCGCTCCTGTAAGCAGATGAGGTGGGATTTTTAATGAACAAGTAAAATTTTTCAAAAAAACATTCCTATACAGTATAGGGAATAAAAGTCCAAAATTGTCTGTGTTAGGTGCAAGATAAGCCGGCCAAATACAGATATGTATGGAAATGTACAAGAAAGCCGGATCCGAGGCTGAAATTCGGATAGAACGATCCCAAGATGCCAGGGAAGTGGATGACGAGTTGTTTATCAGGAAGGTATTCGAAAGTAACCCTCAGAAGGGATGTGAACTGCTGTTCCGTCGTTACTATACCAATTTGTGTAATCATGCCATACGGTTTGTCCATTCAAAAGAGGCGGCAGAAGACATTGTAGGTGAGATTTTCGCTGTTTTCTGGCAGAAGAAGCTTTATGAGCAGATCGAAATCTCCTATCGCTCCTATCTGTACAAATCGGTACGCCACCGCTCTTATAATTATCTGAAAATGCAGGTTGAGAGAAGCGATTCGCTGGAAAACGCTTACCAGGCCTCTTCCGGCGAGCAGCTCCCCGACGAGGTTCTGCATTATACCGAACTGCACCAGAAAGTAGAACGCATCATCCAGCAGCTGCCGCCGCAATGCCGGAGGGCTTACCTGATGAAGCGCGTAGAAGGAAAAAAGTATGACGAGATCGCTGCCGAAATGAAGGTAAGCAACAAAGCTGTCGAGGCGCTGGTAAGCCGGGCGCTGGCGCGGCTTCGCCAGGGACTTCAGGAAGACTGGTTTTTGCTGATGCTGGCAGGTGTGCTGGCCCATATAGAAAATGGCTCTGCCATTTAGCGCAGGTGTTTATCAGAAAAAGATGAGTTTGCAATGAACAGATCGATAGATAAAAATACGCTCTTTGAGTTTTTCGACGGGAAAACTACTTCGATTCAGCGAAAGATGATCGAAGAATGGCTTCAGCAGCCCGGCAATGGGGATCTCTACTACCGGTACTTGGATGAATGGGAAAGCCGGCACGCCCAGTTTGTTCCCGACGAAGCCGCTGCCCTGGAAAGATACCGTTCCGTAATGGCTGATAACCGGGAAGTTGCCGTCGTTGCAGTAGCAGAAAAAATTCCTTTCTGGAGGGCATGGCTGGGCCGGTCTTTCTTCCGGCTGGCCGGCATAGCCGCCTGCCTGCTGGTCATTTCCTTCCGGATCTGGAAAGACGATATTCTCTACCGGCAGTATGAAAATCCCTTTGGCAAAACCACCCTTTATACCCTCACAGACGGTACTAAGGTAGTGCTGAACGCCAATTCCCGGCTCAGGGTTCCGCGGTTCGGATTTGACGAGGACACGCGCCGGGTCAGCCTGGAAGGGGAAGCGGAGTTTAACGTCGCCCATACGCCCGGCTCATCGCGGTTTGTAGTCGAAATGGACGACGGCTACTTCATAGAAGTGCTCGGAACGAAGTTCGTGGCGCTTTCCCGCGATAAGAGCAAACGGGTTTATCTCACCGAGGGGAAGGTCAAAATGGTGCTCCCCGAAGGACGCCAGCTCTACATGAAGCCCGGACACCTGTTTGAGGCGACGGAGAACAGGCCCGGAACATTGTCGGTCCCTGAAAAGCCGCAGCAGTATGTAGCCTGGAAAGCTCACCAGTTTTATTTTGATAATACACCCCTCTCCGAAGTAGTGCGCCAGATGGAAGACCGCTTTGGGATCGACATACGCATCCTAGATCCTGCCCTTGAAGGGAAGTCGCTCGGCGGGATTTATGAAGCGCAAAGTCCCGACGACCTGCTGCAGGTGCTGGCTGAGCTCTACCATGTTGAAATTTCTCAAAACAAGAATCGTATTGAACTACGTTCCGGATCTAACCTTTAACCTTTCCAACCCAATGATCAAATATCTGTTAAGGACATTAACATGCTGCTTCGTGCTGACGGCCCCCGTAGCCGGGATGTCGCAGGAGCTGGCCTCGATAAGGCCGGTTCAGGTCCCCTCGCTTCAACGCCAACCCGACTCTCCTCCGAAGCTGCGGGAAGCGCTGGTCGACCTGGGCAAACAGCATGGCATAAACATCCTCTTCGACGAATCTACCGTCAGGGACCGCGTAGTGGAGGCCTCAGGCGGTAAAGGTTCCGGGCGGCTTGAGGCACAGCTGGAATCCCTGCTGAAACCACATGGCCTGAAATTCAAAAGAATAGGCAAAAAAGCCATTGTGATCCTGCCGCGGGAAGAAAGCCAGGCGGCAGCGCCTGAAAATCCGGCTGGCGACTTTCCCCCGCGGGAGACCGACCGTACGCTTGCAGACGCGGCGTCTGTCCTGGCGCCCGGAATGCACATCGACAGGCAGATTACCGGGAGGATAACCGATGAAAAAGGAGAAGGCCTGCCGGGAGTCAGCATCGTGGTCCGGGGTTCGGCCATGGGCACGACTACGCAGATCGACGGCAATTACCGGCTTACGATACCCGAAGGCGACGTTACCGTCATCTTTTCCTTCGTCGGGTACCTGACCCGGGAGATCATCGTGGGAAACCGCTCGGGCATCGATTTGCAGATGGAGGTGGATACGAAGGCCCTGGATGAGGTGGTAGTGACCTCGTTCGGTATTGAGCGGGAAAAGAAAGCGCTTTTTTACGCCACCCAGGAAGTAAAGGGCACGCAGCTGACCGCCGTAGGAAACCCCAATTTATTAAACAGTCTCCAGGGTAAAGTCGCAGGCGTTTCAATCAGGCTCAACAGCGGCATGCCGGGAAAAGCGCCCCTGATCACAATCCGCGGAAACAGGTCGATTACCGGCAATAACCAGCCCCTCTATGTGATCGACGGTCTCCCGGTGGCGGGCGGCACCCGGATCAACGATCTAAACCCGAACGATATAGAGTCGATGAACATACTGAAAGGGCCGGCCGCATCAGCGTTGTACGGGCTGAGGGCCTCTAACGGCGTCATTGTGATCACCACCAAGAGCGGCAGAAAATCCGGGAAGCCGACGGTCAGCTTCGACAGCCATTTCAACGTCGACCAGGCTGCGCGTCTGCCCAAATTGCAGGACGTATACTCCCAGGGGCTGAACGGTGTATTCGACCTCAACCAGATCTGGACCTGGGGCTCAAAAATCAGTGATATCGGCACCTATACCAATGAATTCGGAGAGCAGGAAGTGGCGCGCGCTTATGATAACGACAAGGAGTTTTTCCAGAAAGGGTATACGTTTTCGAACAACCTTTCGCTGTCCGACGCAGGCGAATACGGCAACTATATGATCGGGGTAGGGCAAACCAGCCAGACCGGGATCGTAGCGGGCTCGGGGCTGAAGCGCTATAATGTAAAATTCAACGGTGAAATGACGAAGATTAAGAACGTTACCGTGGGACTATCTCTGAACTATTCAGACCTGACCGTAGACGACTACCCGGAGCTGAGCGGGAACGATAACTATTTCAGGGGGCTTACAGATATTCCGCCGTCCTATAACCTGAAGGGAAAGCGCTATGCGGACCCGTCCAATCCGTACCAGCAGGTGTACTATCGCGGAGGCCAAAACAACCCGTACTGGGTCATCAATCACAACTATCGCCAGAATAAAACCAACCGGACCTTTGGAAATTTACTGCTGCGCTATGACATGAGCCCCGCTCTTTCACTCACCTACCGGGTAGGAGTGGATTATTTTAACAGCAAGGAAGTCGATTTCCAAGAGCTGGGAACGGCTAACCGGGGCCGTACCATCCCTCCCAGCGGCGGGAGCCTCAGTCTTACCAACAGCCTGCAGAACCAGATCAATTCCAACCTTTTCCTGACATTCGACCGGGATCTCGGCGAAAAGCTGAACCTGAACGCGATAGTCGGCAACGAGGTCTATGACATCAGGAGCAGCACCGACCGGACAGCCGGGTCGGATTTCGTAACCGGCGGATGGGCTAACCTCAACAACGCCACCAATCTGACAGGAAGCAACTCCATCTCAAAGCAGCGGGTGGTAGGTTTTTACGGGAACGTTAACCTGAGCTGGAACCGCATCCTGTTCCTGAATGCTTCCGGGCGCAATGACATCGCCTCCAACATGCCGTCGGGCAACAGGTCGTTTTTCTACCCTTCCGTGGGAGGAAGCTTTATCTTGTCCGATGCGCTGAATATTCAGAAGAAGACGGTCTCCCTCATCAAGCTCCGCGCATCGTACGCCGAAGTAGGCCAGGTAGGTCCGGTATATGTAAACAATGCCGGGTTTGTGAAAGGAAGCCCGGGAGGATTCGTATTTCCTTTCAACGGGCTGACAGGGCTTACCCAGAGCGCTACGAGAATAGATCCGAACCTCCGGCCTGAAAATACCAGGACAGTGGAAGTCGGCGCCGACCTGAAGTTCTTCAACGACCGCATCTCGCTGGAATATACCTATTTCAATTCGCAGTCAAACGGGCAGATCTACAGCGTCCCGGTACCGCTTTCTACCGGCGCGTCCTCCGAGATCAGGAATGCCGGATCAATGCTCTCCAAAGGGCATGAAGTCGTGCTGAACCTGACGCCCGTCACGACCTCGAAGTTTACCTGGAATCT
This sequence comes from Cytophagaceae bacterium SCN 52-12, assembly GCA_001724175.1. Lineage (GTDB taxonomy): Bacteria > Bacteroidota > Bacteroidia > Cytophagales > Spirosomataceae > Ravibacter. Next base: position 10,002 of record MEDT01000163.1, read on the forward strand.
GGGTATCAACTTTACCTCGTTCGACAATACGGTGGAAAGCCTGGCGGAAGGGGTCAACCGCATCGTATTATCTGACCCGATTGTAGCCGAGGCGGGGTATGACTATCCTTCTATTTACGGGAGATCCTACCTGAGAGACCCCGCCACTGGAAAGCATGTGATCAACAATGACCCGAAATCTTCGACCTACGGCTTCCCGCTGACAGATAATAACCTCAAAGTGATCGGCACTACCGTACCTGATTTTGAGCTGAACATTACCAACAGCCTGCGGTACCAGCGCTTCTCCCTGACCGCCCAGCTCGACTGGAGAAAAGGCGGAGTCTTCTGGAATCACGGCCTGGCGGAAGCCAACTGGCGGGGATTGGCTGCCGGCACGCTCGACCGGGAGCAGGAAGTGGTGCTGGAAGGCGTCCAGGGACACTGGAACGGCACGCAGCTGGTCGTTGAAGGCACAAATGACATTCCTGTCAAAAAAGAGTATCCCTATTACAGCCAGCTATGGACCAACTACGAGTCGCAGCTTTCGGATGCTTCGTTTGTAAGGCTGCGTGAGCTTACGCTTAACTACTCCCTGCCGGTGTCGGGCATGAAAAAGAAATGGCTGAGCGCTGTCTCGGTCTACCTGTCGGCAAGGAACCTGTTCCTGATCTCAGATGCCTTCTCCGACCCGGAGGTAAATTTCAGTGAAGGAGGTCAAAACGTGACCGGCTACGGCCGAAGCGGCATCACACCACAGACCAGGAGCGTGGGCGGAGGACTCCGGATATCCCTGTAAAACCTTAAAAGAAGTAAAAGATGAAGCGATATAAAGTGCTCGCAGCAGCAGTAATTACGTCGGTTTTTCAGGTGTCCTGCTCAGACAGCATCATGAACAACATCGACCAGAACCCCAACCAGGTCAACGATGCGCCTTTAAACACAAGGCTGCCGCAGGCTACCGTAGGCTTTACCAAGGCAGTAGCAGGCAGCTCGTCCAACAGGCTGGCTTCCTATTACATCGAGCACCATACCAATGTGCTGGGTATGGGCGGGATATACAATACCATGACCTCTTATAACACCGGGGGCTGGTCAGGAGCTTATTCGGCGCTAAATGATATGAAACTGCTCATAGAGAAAGCTTCGGAAGAGGGAGCATGGGGATATGCCGGGATTTCGGAAGTGCTTATGGCTTATTCCTACGCTAACCTGGTCGATTTGTACGGGGATATCCCGCTCACCGAAGCGCTCCAGGCAGGAACGATCAGGCAGCCTGCCTTCGACAAAGCCGAAGATGTCTACCCCGCCCTGCAGGAGATGCTCGACAGCGCCATAGCAAACCTGGAAAAAGGAGCCGGCGCGCTGGTAAAGCCGTCAAACGACGACCTGGTATTCTCAGGCAACATGGAGCTATGGAAAAAGGCGGCCTATGCCCTGAAAATAAGGCTTTTCAACAGGATGAGCAATGTAGACCCGGCTGGTTCGGCCAACGATGTACTGGCTCTTCTTGAAAAATCGTTCGCCAACGAATCGGAAGAGTTTATTTTCAAGCGCTATGAAGAAAACCGCAATTATGAAAATCCCTACTCCGGCGCTCAGAATTCGCAGCCCGAGTTTGCGATGGGCAACGGGATCTACAATGCGCTGGCCTGGTTCAGCCCGGCTTCTGATGTCGAGGATGATCCGAGGACTTCGATCTGGTTTTCGAGAATAGGCGGGAAAATAGTACCGGCTCCGAACGGACTGGCGG
>MEDT01000164.1 GCA_001724175.1 Cytophagaceae bacterium SCN 52-12
TTGCGCTGCTGCTGGTCATGGTAGTGGCGGCCTGCAGCAACGAAGAAAAAGAGGATGTGCTGAAGTTTAGCCCTGTCAGCCCCCCGGGACCGGAGAAAATATTTACGGCTGTAGAGACCAACCCCGAATTTCCCGGCGGCACAGATGCCTTGTACCGTTACCTGGCTGAAAATATAAAGTACCCGGAAGCCGCCAGAAAAACAAACGTAGAGGGCAGGGTGTTCCTCAAATTTGTCGTACGCACCGACGGTTCCATCAACGACGTGAGGGTGGTGAAGGGAATAGGCTTCGGATGTGACCAGGAGGCGATCCGGGTTGTGAAAAATATGCCCAGGTGGGATCCGGGCAAGCAAAACAAAATCCCGGTAAATGTGGAATACATCCTTCCTATCGCTTTTCAGCTGGAAGAAAAGCCTGCCATCAAAATCCTGCTCGATCGCGCTGCCGAAGCAAAGCCTGAAAAAAATCCGTTAATTATCCTGGATGGAAAGGAGACTTCCGATCTGAGCCGGCAGAGAGCTGCTGACATCGAAAGCGTCTCTGTTCTCAAAGGCACGGAAGCCATTGAAGCCTATGGCGAGAAAGGCAAAAACGGCGTGATCGAAATTACAACGAAGAAAAAGTAACAGCTTCTGAATCAGACCTTATGGAACTCCTGACTTACCTGGCCAAAGCAAGCCTCTTTACCATTCTTTTTTACGGCTTCTACGCGCTGCTGATCCGGCGGACTACCTTTTTCCATCTCAACCGCGCCTATCTGGTTCTGTCGTTGGCCGCCTCTTTCCTTCTGCCTCTTGCAGAAATAGAGGAAAAAGTTGCGCTAACAGGCAGTATGGAAGAAGCTTCGTACGCGANTTCTGTCGTTGTCCGCCTCTTTCCTTCTGCCTCTTGCAGAAATAGAGGAAAAAGTTGCGCTAACAGGCAGTATGGAAGAAGCTTCGTACGCGATTGCCGACGAAATAGCTGTTCTGCCCGCATCCATGGCCGAAAAAGCAACAGCAGACGTATCTGCCGTCCAGATATTCCTGGGCATCTATTTATGCGGCACAGCCCTATCCCTGATCCTGCTGTTGGCCCGTCTGCTGAAAACTTTCAGTCTTCTCCGGTCCTATCCCCGGGTTCTGACGGAAGATCTCCCCGTGACATTGCTCGACGGACATCAAACCGGTTCATTTTCATTTTTCAACCGGATCTTTATCAGCCGCCCCGATTTCGAGCATCACTTCGATACGGTCTATAACCATGAAAAAATACATGTCAGACAGAAGCATTCCTTCGATATCCTGCTGACGGAGCTGTGCCAGGTGTTCCTTTGGTTTAACCCCGTGATAAGGCTCTACAAGCACGCCCTCCAGGAAGTTCATGAGTTCCTGGCAGATACTTCGGCGACCAACAGGGAATCTTATGCAAGGTTCCTGGTTTCGTATGCCATGTCGGAAACGGACAAATTCCCTATGACGCACCCATTCCTGAGCCGGCTTACCCTCAAGCAAAGGATCAGGATGCTGTACCGGGAACCTGACTCCGGGTATAAGCTGGGCCGCTACCTGCTCATTATTCCTTTGGCCGCAGCCCTGGTAGCGCTTACCGCATCACGGCATTATGTATATATTTCAGACAGTAGCGCCCCGGCAGAAAGCCCGCAGGCGGAAATCCCTCCGATGACCATCAAAACCGTTGAGCAGCCGATGGCGCCGGCCGGGCTTAAAGCTGACGACAGGAAGATTTCGGGTAGGGTAGTAGATGCAGCTGACAACAAACCTCTCCCCGCGGCTACCGTCCTTGTGAAGGGCAGTCATACCGGAACCACCACCGATTCGGACGGCTTCTATACGCTGACCGTCCCCGCAGACCACCGGGAAATCGTCTTTTCATTTGTCGGGTTCACCTCTCAAACCGTATCAATCGACGGCAAAACCCGGATCGATGCAGCCCTCTCAAAAAGCCGGAATGAAATTGAGGAAATTGTAGTTGTGGGCTACGGACCGCTCAAACCCCGGCAGGAACAAGCAGACACAACCTCCTCCCGAACCCCGGGCTCATTTCTTGCAGTAGAAGAGATGCCCGAATTTCCGGGCGGCAACAAGGAGCTTTTAAGGTTCCTGGCTAAGCATATACGGTACCCGGGAGAAGCAGTCAGGGCCGGTGTGCAGGGCAAAGTGTACCTGGCCTTTACTATTAATAAAGAAGGGCATATCAGGGCTCCCCGCGTACTACAGGGACTCGGGTACGGCACCGACGAAGAAGCTTTAAGAGTTGTAACCTCCATGCCCCGCTGGAAGCCCGCCAGACAAAATCAGCAGCCGGTCAGTGTGGAATATACCCTCCCGATCAGTTTTGTACTCGAACAGGCGGAAGAAAAAAAGGAAGAAAACAAGCAGGGTTACGTACCGCGGCGCGATACGATCCATACTGAAAGCGAAGTCCGGCTCAGCGCCTCTCGTATTGAGATACGGGGCGTTGAACCCTTGCCGGAAGAATCCTATTTTTCTTCTCGCTACGAGCTTTCCCAGCTGCTCGATAAACCCCGCACGGGATTTTCGCGCAATGAAAACGCTCCTCTCTACCTGGTCGACGGAAAAGAAAAATATAGCCTGGACGGATTAGAGCCGAACACGATAGCCTCTATCACCGTGCTTAAGAAAGGCGCGAACCTGGTCTCGGAATACGGCCCCCGCGCCAAAAACGGGGTTATCATCGTTACATTGAAGAAATAAGAACAGCACTGGTCCAGACACAGGCTATCTGCACTAAGAGATCCCGCAGGGACGACATTTGCATAACCGCCGGCGTAGCCGGTGGCTGCACGATACCCCGGGGGCCCTCACCAGGCGTACAGAACGAAATAAGTCCCGCAGAGACGACATGTAATGTGCGGCTCATCGGCACAGTGCCGCCGCTGCGCGGCTCTGTCCCTATGCAGAGACTGTGCAGCCACAGAATATGCTATCCGGAAGTCTTCCCGTGGGACCCGCCAGAAATAAATGGTTCAGAGAAAACCTCGCCAAAAAAATCCGGTAGCCGGCATTGTTATATACGCCGGAGGCGATATTCTACCATTCGGCAAAAACCTCCGGACGGTGCCGCCGGACTGCATGTGGCGAGAGCTGTAAACAACCGCTACTGCAGCTGGTTTTTAGCAAGAAAAGATTCGAGATAACTCCGGTACTGGTATCCCGGGCCGGCTGCCGTTTCTTTCACGGCCTTTACGATCGCCGGATCTTTCAGGAATTCAGGGTCTCTCTCCAGCAGGGAAAGATAGGTCCTGACCTGGTTCACGCTGAAATAAGGGAGCCTTTCGCTCAGCTTCCTGAGACATTCGATGTGCAGGGTATCGGCAGCCTTCAGCTGGTTCAGGAAATGCGACAGGCTATGGATGTCGAGAAGCTCCGCCATTTCCGCTACCGGTACCTGGACGTCCTTACGGTTCCAGGAAGCAGACGGCAGCTTTTTCATGATGTACAGCCGGTCTATCGGGATTGCCATCGGGATCGTTTCTATCATTTTCCCGGTATAGGCAGGCAGCTGCCCTGCCTCCAGCTCCTTTATCAGAAATATGCGCTCATCTGCCCTTTCAGAATTGATAAGCTTCTCCGCCAGTCCGGGAAGCAGGTTCTTCCTTACGTCGTCCCGGATCACGGCGGCGAGCTGGCTGTGCACCAGGTGGTAGATCGTATACGACGAATACACCGCGCCGTCCACGACCGCTTCCTTTACCTCTTTGGCAGTAGCCCCCGTGACAGCATCCACTACGTTCGACACCCTCTTGGCTTCCTTGTCAAAAAGATCGTCCTTGTGCCTTCTTCTCAGGATCGACTGCTCGTCCATCAGCAACTCATGCAGCTTCTCGTAGTCTTTTTCGTTAAATTTTATATGATCGTTCTTCGTAAGCGGCTTCCGGGGAATGGTATCATACCCCCAGTAAGACCCGGAAAGCGACCAGAACATCCGGATGTCCATCAGGTTGCAGAGCGTATCGCTGCACACCGGTGTTTCGATATGACTGACGTATCCCTCGGGTGCGCCGTTTTTATCCGTAAGTCTGCCGATGCGGTGGACAACGCCGAGCGTATCCTCAAATCGGATCGAAGCATCGGCTGCATACAGCGGGGATGCCGGCCAGCGGCCGTTAAATTTCAACGGCTGCCTGACACGAACGGTATCGGCGTTGCCGATACCGTCGTGGGCGCAGAGGCTAAAAGAGCAGAGCATAGCCAGCGATGCCAGCAAAATCATCCTGCATCCGGCATTTCCTGCCCGGCCCGCCCTGCTGCTTCTACCTTCTTCCGCGAAAGACATTCGTCCGGATTTAATTATAACCTATTTTCTGCTGCTGGATAAGGCTCATGTACTCGTCCAACCGCTTTTCATACAGCTCCCGCGGCTTAATGCGGTACTTAAAGCATAAAGATGCGGCAAAACCGACCGCAGCACCCATCTGCCCGGTCGTCTTCATTACCCTGGGACCTCCCAGCCCCACGTGCGAGGTGCTGAAGCAGCGCCCGGCCATAAAGAGGTTATCTATATTTTTTGAATACAGGCTGCGGTAGGGGATGTAATACTTCCCGGTTTTATAGAACATCGCTTTCGAAAGAAAGTCCGGTTTCGACGGATCCACGAGGTTCTCCTGGAAATGAACGTCTACCTCCCTGGTTTCCATCACGACCGAATCGGCAAACGGGGTCCGGTTTTTTGCATCGTTGAATGTAAAGATATGATCCCCGATCAATCGCCTGGATTCCCTTTTCCCTACCAGGTACGATACCCATTCGAGGCGGTCCCTTTCTGTCTTCGGCTTCTTTTTATGGTTTGCAAAAGAGCCGTATATCGCCTTCAGCATGTGATCTCTTATCGCCTCCGCATCGTCGATCTGGTGCAGGTCGGTGTTCGAATATTCCCACTGCCACTCGCCCTGGTTGGCGGCATAGTCACCTACCACATCCTTGGTCCAGGGGACATCGGGAAACTCATGGACATGCGTATCGGAGTAAGACCTCCAGAGTACAGACGATCCCATTACTGCGTTGTCCTCCACTTCCGGGCTCCAGAGCTCGCCGAACTCATCCCAGTTCTCCTTGAACTTACCTGCTGCCTCGCGTCCGTACATAAATTCGGCGCCCGCCCAGAAACCGATCCAGCCATCGCCGGTACAATCCGCAAAATAAGGTGCGCTGAAGCGTATTCTCTCGCCTGTATGCGTGTTGCTCGCGTCTACCGACTGGACTTTATTATTGACAGCGTCGGCGTCGTATGCCCTCCAGTTAAGAAAAACCTCGATATTATCGTACCTGGCTATATTGCGGTGCCGCTTCTGGTCTTCTGCATACGCTTCAGGCGATCCGTTGGGGTAATGCTTGGTATCGAGCATTCTCAGTATCCGCTCGAAATGCCCGTAAATTCCCAGCGTATGGACACGGATCTCGCTGCTCGCGTTACCGCCGAGGACAGGCCTGTCGTGGATCAAAGCTACGCGCAATCCCTGTTCTGCGGCAGCTATAGCGCTGGCGCATCCTGCAATTCCGCCGCCGACCACTACATAGTCAAACTTCAGCGTCTTTTCAGGTTTTGCCGGCTTTTGCGTCACCTTCAGCCGCCACCCGGCCAGCTCGGCCAGCTCCGAAGGCGGGGCCTGCTGCTGCCTGCTGAAATAAATAGCATCGCAGCGCCCGTCAAACCCTGTCAGGTCTACCAGCTCCAGCTTGTTGTTCCCTTTCTGGACCGTCGCTTCACCGCCGTATTCCCAACCCCACATGGGCTCTTTGCCGAACTCTGTCGCCAGCAGCTGGCTGGCTACTTTCAGCTGGAACCGACCCGGGGGAGTCCAATTGCCCGGGACCCAATTCTTGGTCCGTACCCATACGTGGTACTTTCCCCCCTCTTTGAAATTCACCGTAGCAACGGCATTTTGAACCGGTTCTCCCAGGCCATGCGCCAGTAAATAGGGCGAACCCATCTGTTCGACAAACTGGGGATCTACTACCCATCCGCCTTTATCCTGGAAGCTTTCCGCTTCTATCAGGAGAGATTGCGCAAAGGCGCCTGTTGCGAATAACGCTAAAAAGAGAAAGCACAAATACCTCATTTCGAATGATTTAATTTTCCAAAAATAATTAAAGAGTTACAAAAAACATCATTCCTCCCCGGCTAAAACCGTGGGCAAATCACCGCAATTAATTCCTGTTCATCAAAACCATCAGTCTCCTGTCTGATCCGTCCATTTTTTCCTTTTTATTTTCAAGGAAATGGACCAGCCTTACGGCGGTTTCATTTCTCATGCACCCTGAGCTCAGCTCAAGCAGCTTATAGACGTCCGCCTTTTGAGCCTCTTTTACAGCGCCTACCGTCTTCACCCATTCATCGGCTATGTCTGCATCGCAGTCCTGCCGGATAAAATACTGGATGAGGGCGCTCTGGACCGGGAAATCGTAATCTCCGAACCGCCTTATCATCTCTATGGCGCCCGGCTTTATGGCCCTGCTTGCCGGCAGCTTCCGGATGGCCTTTATCGCGATAAACCTGTTTTTACCACCGGTCAGCGCGATCAGATCAGGCGCAAAAACCTCACTTTCGGCCGGCCTGATCCCGTCGAGGATATAATCCTGGTAATCCGTTATGCCCGACATCAGCATCTTTTGCCTTAGCCTGGTGTTGAGCAGGGCCTCGGTATGGCTGCGGATACGGTCGGCGATTTCCCCGTTTACAATATGCCACAGCGTGTAGCACGTATAAATGGCGCCGGGTACGAGCTTATCCGAAAACGTGGAGCTCGTTGCCGCCGTAAGACCGTCGATCTCGGCAGAATATACCTTCACAGTCGTATCGACCAGGTCCTCTATCAGATAATCCTGAAGCATCGACTCTCTGTCTGACAGTATTTTCTTCAGCTGCTCGTGATCTTTCTCCTCGAACGGCTCGTGATCGAACTTGGTAATCTCCTTCCCCGGCACTTCGCGGTAATTGCGAAAATTCCCGATCAGGTCCCACTCGAGCCTGATCTCGACCGGGTTACAGAGATTTTCGAGGCAGATCGGCGTTTTCAGGTCGCAGTAATAGTAATCAGGGAGGCTGTCGCCGGCCTCCGCCAGGTAAATCCGGGCGTCGACTCCCCGGTCAGTCTGATAGGTAAAGACATACCTGTCAGACTGCACCGGGAAGAAAACGAAAGTTAAAACCTGATATACAATTACTGTTAACAAACCGACAATCCGTATTTACGTACGATCTTCGTAGCACCTTATTTCAAAAATTCTCGCAAATTCATCGCCGTGCGTTCTGGCTACCGTCACCTTCAGTGAATCTAACGTTGCGGGATCAAACCGGTGTACATATTTACGGTAATAATTACCGGTAACAAAATCGCTGTAGACGACCTTACCGTTAAGCAGCCCCTCGATTTTAAAATCTGCGACTGTCTCGGGCTGTACGCCCCGGACCTGGTTGTCCATCACCACTTTTTGCCCGGAAATACGCAGGAACCGGTGAAGGCCCGTATCAAAGGTAAACTCTACCTGGCTGACCTTGACCGGGGATTTCCATTTCAGCGCGATCCACGGCTCCTTACCGGAGCCGGCCCGCGCCCGCCACTGGTGGGATTTGCCATCCTTAATGTCCCGGTTGATGCCGTCCAGCACGCTTTCGGCCTTGTGGCCGGCTTCTTCTTCAGATGCCGTTGCGGTGGCATTACGGGCAAGATCCTTTTGATCCTGGTTGGTAACGTTCAAAATAGACTGATCCTGCCTCAGCAATGTCTGCCGGAGCGCTTCGATATCCGGGCCGGAGCCGGCAATCTGCCTGCCCGTCATCTTCTTCGATACGGCGTATTGCATCGCCGTCCCGACGGCCTGGCCCAGCGTCGCGCAGGTAGCCATGACGCGGGTAGAAGACAGCGCTACGTGCGAAACGCTTATATTTCTCCCCGCCAGCCACAGGTTATCGAAATCCTTGCTGTATAAAGATCTCAGCGGTATCGGGTACGGTCCTTTCAGCGGAACCTGCCGGGCCGGCTTCAGCGAGGTATCGTCCATCCCGGCCGGCGGATGATCGTCCAGCGACCACCCTCCGTAAGCAACCCCATCGGCATATTCCTGCGGTATCTGCACATCTCTCTGCGTCATGATAAGATCACCGACAATCCGTCGGCTTTCGCGCTTGCCCTGCACCATTCCTACCCAGGTGAGCGCCCAGTTTTCAGACTCGGGATGATTCCCGGAGTTTTTAATGTAGTCCCATACCCCGAACAGGATAGCCAGCAGTTCGCGATGCAATTTCTGACCGTCGCCTACAACATCGTACTCGCCGCCCAGCTCGATCCACCAGTAGCCATATTCGAACGAGCTGACCCCGCGATGACGAAAATCTTCATACTCGAACTTCCTGGCCCATTTAGGGGCTGCAAACGGCATAGGTTTCCCGAAATTGTCGGCCATAAACAGCAAGCTGTTTCCCATTCCCTTTTCATCTGCGGCGGGAAATGCAAGCGATTCGTTCCATTTACTTTCGGCCTCCCTCCCGCGCATATACTCCGCGCCTACCAATGCCGCCAGCGTGCCGTCGCCGGTACAGTCGGCAAAATGTTTGGCCGTAATTTCATAGATCTCCTCGGTCTGGGAGCAAAAAGCCGTAATGGACTCTACTTTGCGTCCTTTCGCTTTTGCATCAAACAACGCGGTGTCTAGCAGTAGAGTAATGTTCGGTTCCGCCGTTACTTTATCGTACATGACAAAATCGAACATCGGGTAGGCATTCTGCTGATTGAGCACCGCGTCGTCCAGCAGGATTTCTTCCAGGATACCTGTTTCCCGCCATACCTGCCTAAGGGCAGTCGAGCCCGAAATATGCATGCGGATCTCGCTGCTTGCGTTTCCTCCGAGCCTCGAACGGTTCTGGATCAATACGACCTTCGCGCCGTTTCTCGCGGCGGCTATTGCTGCGCAGATCCCCGCCATCCCGCCTCCGACGACGGCGACATCCGTCTCTATCCGGCGCTTCTTGTAAATGTCCAACCCTTTGGGAGGCATGTTGATGATCTTTTCTGCCGGAACTGCCGTCGCTTCGAACGGGTCGATAAAAAGCGCTCCGGATGAAAGCCCCATTGCTTTCAGAAAATCCCGCCTGTTTTTATTCATAGCCAAAAATTAATAATTAATTACAAACAATTAAGACTAGTCCCGCTCCCATTTACCGATCCAGGGATCGCCCGTTTTGACCAGGTGAGATTTAAGACTGTTCAGCAGGCTGGTCACCATGGCCTGATAGGAAGGATTTCCGGCGAGGTTGTTCAGCTCCCGGGTATCATTCTCCAGGTCGTACAGCTCGTATCGGGGCCGCTGCTTATATTGAGCTACGGGCCTTGCTCCGAAATATTCATCCCCCGACCGGAGGTAAGCCTGCCAGGTAGCCGAATCCCACAAATCGGTAGCAAACGGGAAAGGAAGCTGGTAGGCAATATTCCATATCAATTTAAACCTGGGCGTTACGACGGTCCGCATCGGGTAGTAATGAAACACCCCGTGAAATGTGTGCGACAGGAACACGGTATCGGACCGGAAGCCTGCCGGGTTGTCGAAAACCGATTTCCACGATTTCCCGTGCAGATAGTCCGAAGGCTTGCCGGCTCCTGCTGCTCCTTTTGCCCGGGATGTAAGGTCCGGAACGGCTACGCCGGCAAAATCGAGCAGGGTCGGGGCTATATCCAGCCAGGAGACAAGCTCCCCGCAGGTTTCGTTCTTCTTTTTTGAAAACGGGTTCCTCACGATGAGCGGAAGCCGGACTCCAGGCTCATAATGCGTTGTTTTGGCGCCGGGCAAAGGCATTCCGTTGTCAGAAACATAAATGATGACGGTGTTGTCCCACAGTCCTTTCTCCCTGAGCTGCCCGATGAGCTTGCCTACTCCGTAGTCGACACGCGAAACAGACTGGTAGTACTGGGCCAGCTCGGCCCGGCTTTCGGGCGAATCCTGTACAAAGTACGGGACTTTTAAGGAATCCGGGCTATACAGGGTTTCGCGAACGCCGTCATGGCCCTCCGCCCGGTTACCGTGCGCATTGGGCTGATGCGGCAGGTCTGTACGGACACCGGTCCGGTGCGGGTCAGTTGTACAGAAATACAGGAAAAACGGCTGTTCTTTGTTTTGTTCAAAAAAACTGCCGCTCAGCTCTGCCATCTTCGCAGGGTTGGAGCCGTCGGTGCTGATGACCACATCAAAGGGATAGGAAGATTCGGGCGCCAGGTGGTATTTGCCGATACGGGCCGTCCGGTACCCGGCTTGCGACAAATAAGCGGGGAGTGTCTTCATACCCTGGTAAGAGTGGAAATGATGCGGAGGCTGCTGCAGGCCATACTGCCCGTTGTTGTGATTATGACGCCCGGATAGTATCACGGAACGGCTGGGGCTGCAGCTGGCAGTAGTGGCGTATGCACGGGAAAACAGCATACCTTCAGAAGCCAGGTAATCCAGGTTCGGTGTTTTTACCTGCGAATTTCCATAGCAGCCCAGGGCGCTCCTGTCGTGATCGTCCGCTACTATCAGCACGAGATTCGGGCGCGGCGACGTTTGGCCGGGGACAGCCTCAACAGAAAGCAATTGCAGGCTTACCAGTAATATTTGAAACAGGCTTCTCATAAATATGGTTAAAACCGGGAAAATCCTTAATTATAATGCCCTGGATTATTCGGGATAAGTCCCAAGCTTCCCAAAAAGTCCGTACAGGCCGTCTTTACCGGATCAGGCCTGTCCGGGATTAACAATACCTGTTTGATGGTTTCAATGAACGGCGCTTTGTTTTCAGCATACAGCATGTAGTTGATCGCCATCAGGGCAATATGCGGATCATCGTTCAGGCAGCTTACTTTCAGTATCTCCCGGGCAGCCTTATCTGAATTCAGTTTGTAGACAATCGCGGCGATCGTAACGGATACCGGCAGATAGTCGTCGTCGATATGGTTTGTCAGAACCTTTGTAAAAGCGGACAAATCGCCCCCGGACTGGTTGATCAGGCCGACCGACGCCCAGTATCTTACGATTTTGTCGTCACTTTTTAAAAAATGCAGCTGTCTGGTAATGATATCCGCCCCTTTGAAGCCTGCTAAAGAGGCTGCATCGTAAATCTCATCCAACCGGTAGGCGCCGCTTTGCAGGCGATATTCAAAAGGAGTAGACGTTTCTGAAACTTTGCTGATTTCGTATTCCGGCAGGTACATAATATCCCTGGCGGCGAGGACTTCCTCTTTCAGAAGATTTCTGAAGCGGGTGAGCATCGGCTTGTATTCATCTGAACCGGCAAGATTTACCAGCTCCCAGGGATCATTTTCGATATCAAAAAGATATTCGGGAGGACGTTGATCAAACAGCATTCTCTGAGCTTCAGTATCAAGTAAGCCGTTTTCAAAGTCTCTGCGCATTTGCTGTTTGATCTCGCTGATCTCCATATATCTCAAATACCTTAATTCGGGCATGTAGGTAAAGTAGTTTCTGGAGTAAATAAATTTCCCGTCAGTAACTGTCCTTACCATATCGACCCCATTGCCCGACCGGTCGCTGGATAAAACCACATGGCCGGCCAAAGGTGATCTGTCGTCACCCATCAGTATGCGGCCGGAAAGATGATCCGGGATTTTTCCTCCCGAAAGGCTGATCAAGGTCGGAGCCAGGTCTTCAAAGGTAATGAGCTCGTCGCTGGTGCTTTTCGTACCCCACGGTGATAAAAACCTGTATTTTTCCGGGAACCAGATCACAAAAGGAACTCTGTACCCAAGGTTTATACCGTTGGTTTTCCCACGGGGAATTCCCTGGCCATGATCAGCAAAAAGAAATATAATGGTATCGTCCCGCAGATTGTCCTGTTCCAGTTTTTTCAGGAGATCCCCGATTTTTTTATCGGTCAGCTTAAGCGAGTTATAAACCCTGCCAAGGTGCCTGCGCATCTCCGGGCTATCCCTGTAAAAGGGAGGCATTGTAAACGCATCTTCTGCTATTTTTTCGTCCGGGAAAAGCTTATCGAGAACAGATTCTTCGTAATCGGCATAAGAATCTGTCATCGTATTGGCTTGATGGGAGTCATTAAAGTTAAAAACTGCGAAAAAGGGCTGACCGGTTTTCCGGCCCTGCCAACCGGCTTTGTTCGAGCTTTCATCCCATGATTCTCTGATGAATGCAGCAGGGTTCCGGACATTATAGTCGGTTTTGCTATTGTTTGTCGTATAATACCCTTGCTGACGCAGGTAGTAAGGAAAGCCTTTTATATGCTCAGGTATGGGGTAACTGCTTCTGTGATGGCCCGTGCCTGCCGTATAGCTCTTTATACCTGTTATAATGGTTGTCCTGCTGGGAGAGCAGACCGTCCCGGTTGAGAAGGCGTTGGTGAACTTCACGCCTCCCGATGCGAGGTTACCTATTTCGGGGGCC
>MEDT01000165.1 GCA_001724175.1 Cytophagaceae bacterium SCN 52-12
CCCTTCGACGACCGGGAACGCCTCGTCGACCTTGCCCAGGATACGGTTCACTTCAGACTGGCGAAGCGGTATCGGGGTCTTGGAAGTTCCTTCCGAGCTGCCCAGGAAGCCTATTACTCCCGGGATGCTCGTAATGATATGAAAAACCTCTCCCTGGGAAAGGTCTGCTGAAATAATGATATAGCCCGGGAAAAAATTTTTCTCCCGCACTCGCTTCTTACCGTTTCTGAGCTCGAATACTTTTTCCGAAGGTATCAGGATCTGAGGTACATACTCTCCCAACTTCTGGCGTGCAATCTCGTTCTCGATATAAGACTTTATCTTTTTCTCCTGCCCGGAGACTGCTCTTAACACATACCAGTTTAGTCCGCTGCCCATATCCGCTTGGTTTCGCTTTTATAAAGCTTTAAAATCCTTAGAATGATCTGTAGAAAAGGTTGAGTCCGTTCTCGAATGCCAAATCCATCAACCCTACTACCAGCGCAAAGATCAAAGAACCGATCAGCACCAGTGTGGTATTGGCCTGAAGCTCCTTATACGAAGGCCATGTAACGTGCTGGGTAAACTCTACCCAGGAGGCCCTGAAAAATTCAGCTATTCTGTTCATTCCTGTTTCTCTTTTTGCACGGGCAGAGAGATTCGAACTCCCATCAACGGTTTTGGAGACCGCTATTCTACCCTTGAACTATGCCCGTGTTTCCCTAACAAAATTGTTTCGGGCTGCAAAGATAGTGATTATATTTTACAATTAGAACAGTGCACCGTTAAATGCACTGTTCTTTTTTGCAGTCTTAATGCGACTTAGTCTAAGATTTCAGTAACCTGACCTGCACCTACGGTACGGCCTCCTTCACGGATCGCGAAGCGAAGACCTTTTTCCATGGCGATCTTGTTGATCAGCGCTACTTCAATTGTGATGTTATCGCCGGGCATTACCATTTCAACACCTGCAGGAAGTGTGATCTCTCCCGTTACGTCAGTTGTACGGAAGTAGAACTGCGGACGATATTTGTTGAAGAACGGTGTGTGACGACCTCCTTCTTCTTTAGACAGGACGTAAACCTCAGCTTTGAATTTCTGGTGAGGCTTCACAGAGCCAGGCTTACAGATAACCATCCCTCTGCGGATATCTTCTTTGTCGATACCACGAAGCAGCAGACCTACGTTATCACCGGCTTCACCCCTGTCAAGGATCTTACGGAACATTTCCACACCCGTAACAGTCGACTTAAGGTTTTCAGCACCCATACCGAGGATGTCTACCGCATCGCCTGTGTTGACCACACCGCGCTCGATACGACCTGTTGCAACCGTCCCGCGACCTGTGATCGAGAATACGTCTTCAACCGGCATAAGGAACGGAAGATCTGTCTGGCGCGGAGGAATCGGGATCCAGTTGTCAACAGCCTCCATCAGCTCTTCGATTTTCTCAACCCACTTCGGCTCGTTGTTCAAACCGCCCAAAGCAGATCCCTGGATCACAGGAATGTTGTCGCCGTCGAAATCGTAGAAACTCAGCAGTTCGCGGATTTCCATCTCAACAAGCTCCAGCAGCTCGGGATCATCTACAAGGTCAACCTTGTTCATGAAAACAACAAGCTGAGGCACACCTACCTGACGGGCCAGAAGAATGTGCTCGCGCGTCTGGGGCATAGGACCGTCAGTAGCGGCAACCACAATGATAGCGCCGTCCATCTGGGCAGCGCCCGTAACCATGTTCTTCACATAGTCAGCGTGACCCGGACAGTCTACGTGTGCGTAGTGACGGTTGGCTGTCTGATATTCTACGTGAGAAGTGTTAATAGTAATACCACGCTCCTTTTCCTCAGGGGCATTATCAATAGTGGAAAAATCGCGTTTCTGCGCGAAACCTTTTTCTGCCAATACAGTAGTAATCGCAGCAGTAAGGGTAGTTTTTCCGTGGTCAACGTGCCCGATAGTACCAATATTCACGTGGGGTTTCGAGCGGTCAAACGTCTCTTTTGCCATTTTGATTTTATGCTTAAATTATTGAATTACTAAACTTTGGTATTATTGATGATTTTTCAATCCGATGCGTAGACTTACCTTGCTACCCAGAGCCCTTATGAGCCTTTGAGGGGATTTGAACCCCTGACCTCTTCCTTACCAAGGAAGTGCTCTACCCCTGAGCTACAAAGGCATTGTACTCGTAATCCCGGGTTTTGCATGCCGGAAACTCCCGGCCTGATAAACCCCAAAAGCAAGCCCTTTCAATAGGACAGGGCTTGCTTTCTGAGTGGAGCGGAAGACGAGGTTCGAACTCGCGACCTATAGCTTGGAAGGCTATCGCTCTACCAGCTGAGCTACTTCCGCGTTTCTGGTAAATCCCGCAGATCTTTATTCATTTCTGCCTGGCTGTGGGGGCGGATGGATTCGAACCACCGAAGACATAAGTCAGCAGATTTACAGTCTGCCCCATTTGGCCACTCTGGTACACCCCCTTTTTTCAGCAACTCTCGCCGCAATCCAAAACCTTAATCAGATTTTGGAGTCGCAAAATTATAGGCTTTTGCAATACTACCAAAATGTTTGGTGAAAAAATTTTTATTTCCCGGGAAGATTCCTCCGGCTCCGTATCGTCAAAAAATATAACAGGCACCTAACCAATGGCTTAACACCGGTTAAGTGCCTGTAAAGATCTGGTAACAGAGACGATGTTACATTTTCAGCCCGAAGCTCAGCATCCTTACCTGCGGTCCCTTTGCGACCTCAAACAGGTTGTTGATGTCATAATTTACAAACAGGTCGGGGAAACTCCTGACACCCAGCTCGAGCGCCAGCCCATAGCGCAGGTCCTGCATATGGAAGTCGCCCGAGACCCGTTCCTTGTCTCCGCCATGCGCTTTGCTCTTATGATAACCGCCGACACGGTATCCTGCATACATACCGGCGCTGACGTGCGAGATGACAGAACCCGCAAATGTGTAGGTAGGCATCATACTGAGATTGACATACGGCGCCACCAACTTGCTTTTCTTAAGGCTGATTTCATTTCCGTCATGATCGGTAAGCCTGGTAAAGATCACGCCGCTTTCCTCCTTCCTGATCACCTCGTTCCCCTCGAACATGAGGTTATACCAGGACGCGTCTATTCCCAGATCCATGAAGAAGCTGCTTTTCCTGCCTTTCACCACCGGGAAGCTCCGGATAATCCCCAGGCTGATGTATCTCGAACCTCCCGGGCGCAGATCAAACTCGTCCGGGCTGTAACCGTTCGGCTTCTTTTCGCCGTAGGTGTTGAGCCCGAGCCTGAAGTCGATCCCCTGCCGCGGGCTCCGCCTTATATATTTCCTGGGATGCCTTATATAGACCGTATCCGTCACGTTCTCCGTGCTCCCGTTTTCCCCCTCGCCCGTCTGGACTACCTTTACCACCGCTTTCTCCTCTCCTTCTTTATGTCCCAGCCTGCTTTCCCCTCCGCTCTCTCTTTCCGGGGCCCGGTTGCCTTTGCCCTCTTTCCTGGCGGAGTCTTTTTTCAGGTATATCTCCCCGTCAACCCAGTCCTTCGACACCCCGCCTGCCGGAGAAACCGAATCCAGCCTGGATAGCACATCTTTTATCAGCCGGTTGAAATCATACCGGGAAAGCTTCTCTATCTCCTTCCTGTCGGTGCCGTAAATCACCATTTTTGTCTGCTCGTTAAAGGATATGATCACCGAATCCTTTAATGCAGACTGAGCAGTCGCCGAAGCGCCGGCCATAATGCTGAAAGCCGCCAGGCCTGCAAGGATGTTGTAACTCTTTTTCATCTGTATAAAAAGGTTTGAGCCATTAGCTGTTAGGTATCAGCCTTATTCGTCGGCCGGTTTATGTGGCTGCTAAAACCTAAAACCTAACTGCTCATGGCTATTTCATCTGTATAAAAAGGTTTGAGCCATTAGCTGTTAGGTATCAGCCTTATTCATCGGCCGGTTTATGTGGCTGCTAAAACCTAAAACCTAACTGCCCATGGCTATTTCATCTGTATAATCTCCTGTTATATATTTCGTAAAGCTGACCGCTACTTCTCCCCGGCCGGCGCTACCCCGGAATGGTCGACATTGGCAAATACCCGCTGCGGACTAATGCCCAGCTCTTCCCAGTTTATCTTTTCCCCTGTCTTGGCATTCTTCAGCTGCCTGAAAAGGCGCTTCAGGCTTAATTTCTTTCGTTCTTCGACAACTTCGCTTTTTACACTTTCAGTAACCGCCATGAGTTCCCCGCCAGGTTTTTCCTCTGCCTCATCCAGCTTCGCCGGCGGCCTGACATATACGATCAAAACTCTTGTCTCCGCCTGCTTATTCTCACTTTCACGCTGCGGAGCAGGCGCCGGGTCCGCTGCAGCGGGTTCGTTTTCGCCTGCCCGGGACGCTACTTCCCCGGATTTTTTCAGATCGGGCTGCACAGGAATATCCTTCCGGGTTCCGGCGCTCTCCGCTCCCGCTGTCTTTTTACCTGCATCAGCAAAAACAGGAGGAGCCGGTATCGTAGCGTCTGCGTAGCCGGGCGAGATGCTATCCGTCACGGCAGGCAGCTCCGCCTCGTGCGCTACCCGCTGCGGGGCATCCTGAACATTTCCGGGCGTCAAAGCCGACAATCTTTCTTTCTCTGCCGGCATCGACAGCCATATCCCCCCTGCAACCGCTATCCCCGATACTATCGCCGCAGCCATAAATTTCCTGCTATACCAGGCGGGTCCCGGCTTCGAAAGCCTTCGCTTGTTCAGCCTGTTCCACAATTCCTCGCCCACCGGACTATCATGTCCCTCCAGTTTACGCTTAAATAGCTCGTCGAGCTGTCTGTATTCGTTGCTGTTGTCCATAGCTAAATTGATTTGGACCAGTTGTTTCCGTAATTCTGATCGCCCCCGCTTTTCGCGGCCTCCTCCCATTCCTTCATCATTTTCTGCAGATGCGCCCTGGCTCTGTGAAGCTGGGACTTGGATGTGCTTTCCGTAATGCCCAGCATTTCCGCTATCTCCAGGTGAGTGAACCCTTCAATAGCATATAAATTAAAGACGGTACGGTAGCCGAAGGGAAGCTTTCCTATCATTTCCATTATTTCCGACGCTTCCAGGTTCTGATCGGCATAGGTATAATCAGGAACTGCCGTAGCCTCCTCGATCCCTACGTTGTCCAGGATACGACGCTGCTGCCGAAGGTAGGCCAGCGCCTCATTTACCATAATCCTCCGCATCCATCCTTCAAAACTTCCCTCTTCCCGGAATTGGGAGACCGAGCCAAAAATCTTCATAAAGCCCTGGACAAGTATATCTTCAGCCGTCATCCTGTCGCCGACATACCGCAGGCATACCGACATGAGCTTCCCTGAGAATTTCTCATACAGCACCCGCTGCGCTTTAGGATCCGATCCCTTCAGCGCCCTGATCAGTTGCGTTTCATGGCTAAACAGCTGCAAAATTTTACCCATCTATTTAAAGGACTTTCACTAACAAGATGCATCTTCGCATATCACAAGTTGCACGGACTAAAAAAAAATTTAACATGGCTGACGCGGGTGCGCCCATCGGTATTTTTGACAGCGGTATAGGCGGCATGACGGTTGCCAGGGCATTGGCGGACCTGCTCCCGTACGAAAACATGATCTACTTCGGCGATACCGCCCATTTACCATACGGCGATAAATCAACGGCGGCTATCCAGGCATATTGTATCAAGATATGCAACATGCTGCTGCAGCAGGACTGCAAGCTCATCCTGATCGCCTGTAATTCCGCGTCTGCCGCGGCGTTCGATCTTGTCAGGGAATACATCGGCACCCGGGCAAAGGCGATGAACGTGATCGATCCGGTGGTGGAATATATCAAGGAGCCCTATGCCAATAAAACGATCGGGCTCATCGGCACGCGCCAGACGGTGCAGTCCAATGTATATAAAAAGAAAATTGACCTGTTGGGAAAAGGGATCACGCTGAAGTCACTGGCTACTCCCCTGCTTGCGCCTATGATCGAGGAAGGTTTCTTTGATAACTCGGTCAGTATAAGCGTACTGGGTCAATACCTCTCCGATCCTGAGCTTACCGATATAGATGCCCTCATTCTGGGATGCACGCATTACCCTCTTCTGAAGCCTGAAATTGAAAATTATTATGAAGGTAAGGTCCGTGTGCTGGATACCTCTGAAATTGTAGCAAATTCCGTAAAAGCGTGGCTGGAGCAGCACTACCTGATCAATCGCTCCGGAACAGGCGCCAGGGAATTTTTCGTATCCGATTTTACCACGTCGTTCGAGTCGTCGACAAAAATCTTCTTCGGGTCAAAGATCCGGCTTCAGCACTACCCCCTGTGGGACTGAAAGAATGCCTCACCGGCCCGGCCCCTCCATAGCCCGGCGGACGCGCGCTTCCACCATCTGCCGCTCTCTAAGCTCCTTACGACTGTTCTTATACCAGAAATAGGCTATTACGGCAACAGAAAGATAAGGTATCACAAACAGGTAGGCGATCCCGGTATTGATGCCTACGCCCACATTATTACGGCCATTTCCTATCGTACTCTGCACGGATCCCCGGCACATGGCGCATTGAGCCAGTATCTCCGCTGAGCTCAGCAGCCATATCAACAGCAATCCTGAAGCTCTATAAATATGCTTTTTCATTAGTAAAAAAGGTTTTAGCTGCCAGGTGTTAGCTCTATTTCATACATAATACGGACTGATCATCAAATATACGACAACTCCTGTAATGCTAACGTACAGCCAGATAGGATATGCATATCTGACTACCCGCTTATGCGCAGGTATCTGGTTCGTAAGAGCAAAATAAATGGCCCTCAATACAAACCAGACCACTACGACCGACAAGACGATATGACTGACCAGGAGAAAATAATAAATTCCCCGTATCAGCAGGTTTTCTGCACCGAACCGCGTGGAATCATTGGATATGTGGTACAGCACGTAAGAAACCAGAAAGACGGATCCTAATATAAAAGCCATAGTCATGGCTCTTCTGTGCATGCTTATATTCCTCTGCTTAATGTAATACCGTCCTGTAATCAGAAAAATGGCCGTCGCGCTGTTAATAACCCCGTTCAGGTGAGGCAGTGTTTTCGTCCACTCCCCCAGGTATATCTTCTGCCTGATCCCAAGCAGCAATGCAACAACCAGCGGAATGCCGACGGCCAGGATATTGATCCAACGATTGTAAGTCTGCTGCTTATCTGCTCCTATCTGCATAACGCCTACTTCCCTGCTATTTTCTTCTGGTATGATAAAACTTTAATTTCTGCCACTGCCCGGTCGAAATCTTCCGTATCGGACAGATCATAATATCCCCTGATATATCGCTCACCGTCTACTAATACTAATGAGCTGCTTTCGTAAAGAGTTCCTTCGGCGCTGTCCTTCTCATCTATTTTCAATATATTTTCCCAGCTGCTCAGGCCCGGCCCGGTTGCTACACGTATGACGCCGGCCCCTTCCCCGTTCTCGCCGGGTCCCTCCTCTGCCCGCTCCAGAATCTGAAAATCCTTTTCGTTCCCGAGTATTTCCGCAAGCCGTTTCCTGTCTTCCGACAGGCGATCTTTCTTCTCCCCATCACCGCCCCCTCCCAGGTAAAAGGCACTGATCTTCCCGATGAGCGCCCGGTAGTTGATCGTATCTCCGCCGGGAGTTACCCCCAGCACACCGTAGACCTGGTAGTAAGCTGTATCCTGCCCGTTAATAACCACACGACCGGTGCTGTCTGTCAGGGGGTGAAAATAAGGAAGGCCGTAATGATTCGTCGTGCAGGTTCTGAGGAATAAAAAGAAAAAAGCCGGTAATGCTAACAGAACAATGAGCATCCCGGCTTTTCTGAAATCGAACATTATCTACTTAAGGAATTTGAAAATATTCAGCTCCTCGAAAATAAAACCTCCTTCAACTATAAGTGCGACAATCAGCCACAGTACCAGGACCGTCGGCCACAGTATGAGCCAGATGAGCGACTTGGTCTCGTGCTTGAGGTGCATGAATTCTCCCACTATATAAAATGCCTTAACGATTGTCATCAAAACAAAGATTGTAATTCTCAGCGTTCCGTGGTGCATCGTGAACGCTATCAGGAACTCGAGCGCGGTCAGGATGAGAAGCACCCAGAATGTTTTCCAGATAACCTTTCTCTGAGCTGCCCCACCGTCAGCCGGAACGTGATGACTATGCGAATTTGCCATAACTGCTAAACCTTACTTTTGATATTTTAAACCAGATAGAAAAATGTAAAAACAAATACCCAAACCAGGTCTACAAAGTGCCAGTATAACCCGACCTTCTCGATCATCTCGTAGCTTCCCCTCCTGTCGTAAAACCCGGTGGAGGTCCTGTAAAAAACAAGATAGTTCAACACAACCCCGCTGAATACGTGTGTTCCGTGGAAACCCGTGATGAAAAAGAACAAATCAGCGAACGGAACCGGCCCGTATTGGTTTTCTTTGAGATTGGCGCCGAACACCGTACGCTCTATCCATTCTCCGTTGATCAGCTCCCTGATAACGGATCCCTCGTCGGTGCCATGTATAAAGTGGGTCCATTCCCACGCCTGGCATCCAAGGAAGGTGATCCCTCCCAGCAAGGTCCAGAGCAGGTATTTCTCTACATTCTTCCTGTCCATGCGATGCCCCGCCTCAACGGCCAGTACCATCGTTACGCTACTGAAGATCAGGATGAAGGTCATGATCCCGACAAACACCAACGGCAGGTAAACCCCATGTAAAAAGGGAACCGCGGAAAAAACCTTTTCCGGGATAGGCCAGTAAAGATTGGAGAACGTAAAATCCGCTACTTCTCCTGTATAGGCAGGAAAACTGTAGCGAATCAGTCCGTAAGAAACCAGCAAACCTGAGAAAGTAAAGG
The DNA here is from genome assembly GCA_001724175.1 of Cytophagaceae bacterium SCN 52-12. Lineage (GTDB taxonomy): Bacteria > Bacteroidota > Bacteroidia > Cytophagales > Spirosomataceae > Ravibacter. The sequence goes on from MEDT01000165.1 coordinate 8,853, forward strand.
TATCTGAGATGAGGAAAAACCACATCATCAATTTCCCGTAGCTTGCCTTCATAGGTTCTACGCCACCAAGCCAAAGTTTAGGTTCACCAGAAGTTGATGTAATAGTCGACGCCATTGGTTAAAAACAATTATGAATTCAATTAAAAGTCAAAAGAAACACAAAAAGATAAATCCACAAAATATCGAGAAAATGCCAGATCGTAGCGCAGATCTCGATTCTTCTCAATCTCCTGGAGTGGACCTTCATCTTAACAGACGCCCATAGCGTATTCAGAAGGGCTATCAGCCCCAGAATCAGGTGAACAAGGTGAAGGAACGTAAACACATAAAAGAAAGACCCGGCCAGGTTGCCGACGAAATAAACCTGCATTTCGACCAGCTTGCCCCACCCGATCACCTGCATGACCATAAAAAGAACGCCCAGCGCGAAGGTAATGCCCACCGCCAGCCTGAGCTTCCCGAAGTTGTCTTTCTTTGCTTCGGCGTATGCCCAGTGCATCGTAATGCTGCTTATGACCAATACCACCGTGCTGTAGGTAAAAATAGCAGGCACCGTAAATTCAAGCCAGTTTCCTTCCGCCCTCTTTACCAGGTAGGCGCTGGTCTGGGAAGCGAACAGCATCACACTGGCCAAAAGGAAAAGCCATACCATAAACTTGATAGGGTCCATGCTCAGCACTTCCCTCGGGTGCTGCTTATAATGCGGCATAGCTGTCTCTAAGTCTTTCATATCTCGCTTCAAACCTTATCCAATAAAAAAGCTATCTGTACTATAGGCAGGTATATAAATGAGCCGAACATCAGCTGCAGGGCTGTTTTATCGTTACATTTCCTCATCAGGTGAAAAGTCTGGGCAAGGAACAGCACCCCGAACAGCGTTGCGACAAATGCCGAATTAATGCCCGTCATACCCAGCTTATAAGGCAGCCAACCTATCGGTATAAGGAACAGGGCATTGATCATGATCTGGAAGGCCGTATTGAGATCCTTGCCGCCCTCTGAAGGCAACAGATGGAATCCTGCCTTCTTATACTCCTCGTCAGCTACCCATGCTATAGCCCAGAAATGCGGGAACTGCCAGAAAAACTGGATCGCAAACAGGATCCCGGGTTCCAGTCCGAAATGATTGGTAGCGGCTATCCAGCCTATCATAGGCGGGAAAGCGCCCGGGAATGCCCCCACAAGAACTGCGACGGACCCTACCCGCTTCAGCGGCGTATAGACAAATCCATACAGGACCAGTGAAAACAGGGCCAGGGCGGCGGTACGCAGGTTAAAGAAAGCAACGAAAATTACGGTAGCAACCACTCCCAGCAGCACAGCCCAGGCAATCGCCTCGTTGACGGTCAGCCTGCCGGTGGGCAAAGGCCTGTTACGGGTACGCTTCATCAGCTTATCCAGGTCTCTTTCGAAGATCTGGTTGATGATATTGGCCGCACCGGTAACGGCAAAAGAAGCCAACGCAAAAAGCACGAGGTGGCCCCAATCGATATGGCTGGCGCCCAGGCAATATCCCATTACCCCGGAAAAGGTCACAAGCGCAGACAACCTGAACTTTGTGAGCTCAAGCAGCGCCTTCACCTTGACAAAAAGCGCCTGGGAAGTTGGTATGGACTGTTCAGAAGTAATCATAATCTGTTTTTTGCGATCATTCCGCAGCGATCAGCTCTACTGTGCGTTTCTTAAATATGCGTTCTGCGTTTAAAAACAAAAACAAAACAAACTGTATACCGAGCAGCAAGATGGCCAGGGTAAGATGAACCGGCTGTAAAAATGCCGGTACCGAAAAATACCCCAGGACAATTCCCGTCAGGATCTCGGCTGCCAGCAAACCCGCCATCCAATCTGACAGCACCCGTATGACCCCTCTCTCAGACGTTCCCTTCTTCAGCTGGTACCATAGCCCCGCTACAGAGACCAGCACCAGTATCGAGAACGACCTGTGCACCAGGTATACCGGGCCAACGCTGTCGATCCATCCCGACCTTGCTCCGTACCCGAGCGCCAATACCGCCAGGTCTATCTCCTCCCTCACCTGCGTGCCAAGCATAATCTGGACCGTTACGATCGCCATGGAGGCCACTATCCAGGTATTAAGCGCCGACGTCCCCTTTTTCAGCTTCTCCACTTTCAGCCGGTCGATGTATGAAACTTTCGCATAGGAGAACAACAGTATGAAAACTATTACTATTGCCAGCAGCATATGCAGCGTCACCATCACCGGGTGGAGCTCTGTCGAAACGACCTTTGCTCCCAGCCAACCCTGAAATGCCACCAGAATAAATGCAGAAAGGCTCAGAAAGAATACCGATCTCTGGTTTGACTTCAGGAAAGGCACTGAGGCCAGTAAGGTAAGGAATATCCAGCTCCCCGTAAAAACCCCGAACAAACGATTCACATACTCGATCCAGGTCTTTACAGGGTTGAACTCTATCTCTCCCTTGAGCTTGGCCCCGTATATTTCCTTATAGTTGTCAGGCAGCTGGGAAACATCCGTCGGCGGCACCCAGCTTCCGGA
>MEDT01000166.1 GCA_001724175.1 Cytophagaceae bacterium SCN 52-12
GTCATCAGATCCCTCCCGCGAATCTCATAGTCGGCGGGCGGGTTCTCAAGCTCGGGCAAGGCAGAGCCGATAGACATCTTGATCATCTCGGCAGATCTTTCCCCTATCAGCAGGTTATGCTCCCGCCGCATGTAATCCACGATATCGCGGGTAAAAACGTCCCCGGCAATACGGGCCGACTGCTCGCAGACTATCCCCGAAAGCGCGATCACGGCAATTTCGGTCGTACCGCCTCCTATGTCCACGATCATTACGCCGTTAGGCTGTGTAATATCGATCCCTATCCCGATGGCTGCTGCAATAGGCTCATGGACCATGTATACCTCTTTGGCCCCTGCGTGGTCACAAGAATCCTTCACCGCGCGCTTTTCCACCTCCGTAATACCTGAAGGGATACAGACCACCATCCGGTGAGAAGGCGAAAAAAAGCGGCTTCCCGAGCCGATCATTTTGATCATGCCCCGGATCATCATTTCGGCAGCCGTAAAGTCGGCGATAACCCCGTCGCGCAATGGCCTGATCGTCTTGATATTCTCATTGGTTTTTTCATGCATCTGCATGGCTTTATGACCAATAGCCAATATCTTGCCGCTCATTTTGTCAATAGCAATGATCGACGGCTCATCAACAACTATCTCGTCTTTATGTATAATCAGGGTATTGGCGGTACCCAAATCTATGGCAATATCACTCGTCAGAAAATCAAATAACCCCATCCTTAAATCCTATTGTGCTTTTCCTTTTCTATTATGGTTTGCAAAAATAAAGATAAATACATACAATCAAAGGGTATTTTTTGAATTCGGACAATCTTTAATACTTTTTTAAGAAGTTGCGCTTTTAGGCCGATTTGCCAAATAGTATTTAACTTTGCAGCATGGGTATCAGATCTAGTTTAAGTATTCCTTTAGCGCAGTTTATCGCAGGCCGCCAGAAGATATGGATGGCCGACCCGGTAAGCTACCAGAAAAAATGGCTGTATAAACTCGTAAGAGCGGCTGCAAACACACAATTCGGCACCGACCACCGGTTCGCCGATATACGCAGCTACAGCGACTTCAGGCAAGCGGTTCCGGTAAGGGACTACGAGGGTCTGAAACCTTACATCGAACGTATAAAGAACGGCGGAAAGGATGTTTTATGGCCGGGTAAACCATTGTATTTTGCCAAGACATCCGGGACTACCTCCGGCACCAAATACATCCCCATTTCCAGCGACTCCATCAGCAATCATATCGATTCGGCGCGAAACGCCATTTTGTCTTACATCCACCAGACCGGCAAGGCTTCCTTCCTGGACAGAGGGCTGATTTTTTTATCGGGGAGCCCGGTGCTGAGCGAAACGGCCGGGATCAAAACCGGCAGGCTGTCGGGCATCTCCAATCATCACGTCCCTGCTTACCTGAGGACTAACCAGCTGCCTTCCTACGAAACAAACTGTATAGAAGACTGGGAGGCCAAGCTGGAAAAGATCATAGACGAGACCATCACCCGTCGGATGGGACTCATATCGGGTATCCCGCCCTGGGTGCAGATGTACTTCGACAGGATCATCCAGCGTACCGGCAGGCCGGTAAAGGACGTCTTCCCGGACTTTTCGCTCCTGATCTACGGCGGGGTGAATTTTGATCCCTACAGGGCCCGGCTTTTCGAATCTATCGGGAAGCCTGTAGACTCCATTGAAACCTATCCTGCTTCGGAAGGCTTTATCGCCTACCAGGACAGCCAGGAGGATGAAGGGCTGCTGCTGCTGCTGAACACCGGGATATTTTTCGAATTCATCCCGCTTGATTCCTACTTCAGCCCCAACCCGGAAAGAATAAGCCTGGAAGATGTGGAACTGGGCAAAAGCTACGCCCTCGTCATCAACAATAATGCCGGATTATGGGGATATTCTATTGGTGATACTGTAAAGTTTGTCTCGAAAAACCCCTACAGGATCGTGGTCTCCGGCAGGATCAGGCACTTCATCTCGGCGTTCGGAGAGCATGTCATCGGAGAAGAGGTCGAAAAGGCCATGAAGCGTGCCATGGAGCTCCATCCCGAAACCGTGGTCACCGAATTTACGGTAGCGCCGATGGTTTCTCCCGTTGAGGGCCTTCCCTACCACGAATGGCTGATCGAATTTGCCCACCCTCCCCATAACCTGGAAAGGTTCCGGGCCGATCTCGATGCCGGACTGACTACGCTCAATATCTATTACGACGATTTGATTAAAGGCAATATCCTGCAAAGGCTCGTCATTTCTCCGCTGCGTGCGGGGGCGTTTGTAGAATATATGCGAAGCGAAGGAAAGCTCGGAGGACAGAACAAGGTGCCGCGCCTGGCAAACGACCGCCTGATCGCAGACAAGCTTTCCCAGTGGAAAATCAACCTCCTATGACCGGAATCAAACGTATTGCCATACTGGGTTCTACCGGCTCGATCGGCACCCAGGCCCTCGAAGTCATTCAGCAGCATCCCGGCCGTTTCTCCGTCGAGCTGCTCACGGCGCAGCACAATGCAGATCTCCTGATCGGGCAGGCCGCGGCTTTCCGGCCGCGCGAGGTAGTGATCGGGAACAAGCAGCTATGCCCGAAAGTAACCGATGCCCTCTCGCCTCTCGGCATCAGGGTCTACAGCGGTGAAGAGGCTATCGCGCAGGCCGTAGGACAGAGCGAAGCTGATACGGTGCTGACCGCGCTCGTCGGGTATTCGGGGCTGCTCCCTACGCTCGAAGCCATCAGGGCCGGCAAGCAGATTGCCCTCGCCAATAAAGAAACCATGGTAGTGGCCGGCGGGCTGGTTTCCGATCTTGCCGCACAGAAAAAAGTCTCTATCTACCCGGTCGACTCGGAGCATTCCGCCATTTTCCAGTGCCTGACGGGCGAAGAGGGAAATCCTGTCGAAAAAATCATCCTTACGGCATCGGGGGGCCCCTTCAGGGGCAGGGATTCCGACTTTCTCGCTACGGTTACCAAGGCCCAGGCGCTTAAGCACCCGAACTGGTCGATGGGCGCCAAAATAACGATCGACTCGGCGACCCTGATGAACAAAGGGCTCGAGGTAATTGAAGCCAGGTGGCTCTTCGGCCTCCCGGCTGCGCAGATCGATGTGATCGTGCATCCGCAAAGCATCATCCACTCGATGGTCCAGTTCAGGGACGGAAGCATCAAAGCCCAGCTGGGACTTCCCGATATGAGGCTGCCGATCCAGTACGCGCTCAGCTTCCCGGAACGTCTCGAATCGGTATTTCCCAGGTTTGATTTCGCTAATTTCCCGTCATTTACCTTTGAAAAGCCCGATACGGAAACTTTTCAATGCCTGGCGCTGGCGTACCGCGCCCTGGAAAAAGGCGGGAACATCCCCTGTATTATCAACGCTGCCAACGAAGTGGCCGTAGACGCTTTTCTCCGCGAGCAGATCAGTTTTCCCGAGATTCCGCGGCTCATCGAAAAATCGATGGAACAGATTGCATTTATAGAGAACCCAACGCTTCAGGATTATGTTGATACCGACAGGGAAACAAGGGCTTTTACATCGGAGTCGGTAAGCAAGAGGATATGTTAGACGTAAATTTATTGGGGAAATACCTGACGGTCGCGCTGGCCAGCACGCTAAAATACCTGGGCGGGACGTTTACCGGCTTCGCGCTGGGTCTCCACTGGATTGAAACCGCCCTGTGCTCGACCATCGGTATGATGTTCACCATCATGCTTATCAACTACGCCGGAACGCCCATCCGCGAGCTGCTTTCCAGGGTCCGAAAAGACCGGCCCAGGAAATTTACCTGGTTCAACAGGCTGGCCGTAAAAGTATGGCGTATTTTCGGTACCAAGGGAATCGCATTCCTGACCCCTGCCCTTTTCACTCCCCCGCTCGGAGCGGCGCTGCTCGTCGCTTTCAGGGCTCCCCGCGCCGGGGGCTTTTTCTGGATGCTTGTGAGCGGGCTCGTATGGGGAGTGGTTTTTACGCTGCTGGTATACAGGCTTGACGTCGTCAGGACCTGGTTCCGGTGACCCGCCTCCCCTTCGACAAGCCCAGGGACCGGAAGCAGGGAGTCATTTCATAAAAGCCGCAGGGTAATCATTCATCATTCATAACTCATCATTCATAATTCATAAATGCTCTCCGCCACCGACATCCGGGCTGCTCATGACCGCATCCGTCCCTTTATACACCGGACTCCCGTCCTGACGTCGGCTACGATCAGCCGAATGGCAGAGGCCGAGGTATTCATGAAAGCCGAATGCTTCCAGAAAGTGGGCGCATTTAAGGCGCGGGGCGCGCTGAATGCCGTACTGTCTTTACCGGCTGCCGACCGGGAGAAGGGAATAGTGGCCCATTCGTCAGGCAATCACGCCCAGGGAATCGCCTACGCCTGCCGGACGGTGGGAATCCCCGCTTATATCGTCATGCCTGAAAATTCTCCCCGGGTGAAAGTAGAGGCCGTCAGGGGTTACGGGGCGGAGATCACGTTCTGCGTCAATACCCCTGAGGAAAGGCAGCGGAACGCAGACCTGATCGTGAAAGAGACCGGGGCTGTGTTCGTCCACCCCTACAATGACTTCACCGTCATTGCAGGGCAGGCAACCGTTGCGAAAGAGCTGATAGAGGATGTTCCCGGCAGGCTGGATTTTGTCCTTTGCCCGGTCGGCGGCGGCGGTTTGCTGAGCGGAACGGCGCTTTCCGCACATTATTTTTCGGAAGGTACGTCGGTCATTGCGGGAGAACCGGAAGGCGCTGCCGATGCCATCCTGTCTTTCCAGCTTGGAAAAATTACGAAAGCGCCCTATGTAAGCACCATCGCGGACGGGCTTCTCACCACGCTGGGAGACAAAACTTTCGCAATCATACAGGAGCACGTGACAGATATCGTTACCGTTCCCGACGAGGATATCCTTTCGACGATGAAGCTCGTCTGGGAACGTATGAAGATAGTAGTGGAGCCTTCGGGAGTGGTCGCCATGGCCGCCCTTCTGAAATACGCCGGTATTTTTGCCGGAAAACGGGTAGGCATCATCCTGACCGGCGGCAATGTAGACCTGGAAAAGCTACCTTTCTGACACGCTTACCCTTGCAATATTGACGGTCTGCTCCGTAACCCTGGTCATATGATCACCCCGCAGCCCTATTACCCATAAAATATTGTCGTCCGCATCAACCAGCACTTTTATCCTGCTCTTGCTGATCAGGTCGAGCTTGCGGTCGGTCAGGAAATCCGATACTTTTTTACTGCGGCCTCCCATCCCGAAAGGCCGGAAGGTATCGCCGGCTACCCAATGGCGTATGCTGAGCGGGAGTTTCAGCAGATCGGCGTCGAAAAAAGCCGCTCCTTCCCCGGGTACCGGCCTGAAATCCGCCGGTTTGGGAAACAGCTCCACTTTTAAAACGCCGGTATGTTCCGCCGGCGGCTCCTTTCCCGTCATGATGAGAAAATCCCTGTCCTTAACCAGAAGGTGGGTCGGTGAAAAGAATTTCTTCCCGGGAATGCCGTCGAGCGAAGCCACGATCTCCTTTACCTGCTGGTAGGAAAACCCGGAATCTTCCAGCAGGGCAAGCAGCTGAAATACCGGGCTGACTGCATTTTTCACCCCTTCGATGCTGATTCGGACCAAGGATCCCGTCTCTTGCCAGACTTCGTTTTTCCACAACTTCAGGGTATGGCTCAGCCATTGCTCCGTAGCCTCCATCCTTTCCGCCATTTCAGAAAAGGTATGCTCCAGCGAAGGGTTGATCGACTTCAGCACGGGCACGACATGCTTCCGAATCCGGTTTCTGCGGTAGTAGTCATCGCTGTTGGAGCGGTCTTCCCGCCATGAAAGATTCCTTTTCCCGGCGTAATCTTCTATCTGCTCTCTCGTAGCGAACAGCATAGGCCTGATGATCCTCCCGTTTACCGCCGGAATGCCCCGCAGGCCCCTGATACCGGTGCCGCGTACGAGGTTCAGCAGGACCGTCTCGACCTGGTCGCCCGCATGATGGGCCGTAGCCACATGCCGGTATCCAAACTCCTCAGCAAGGTCTGCAAACCAGTCGTATCTCAGATTACGCGCAGCCATTTGCGTAGAAATTTTCTGCTCTTCCGCCACACGAGCGGTATCGAAAGCAATCCCGTGATACCTGAAACCCAGGCGGGCCGCCAGCTCCTTCACAAAGGCGGCATCCCCGTCTGACTCTTCTCCCCTCAACCGGAAATTGCAATGAGCTACCCCGCAATTCAGCCCGGCCGCGCCGGCCAGGTCACACATCACCACCGAATCGATCCCGCCGCTTACCGTCAGCAGCACCTTATCTCGGTCACCGCCGGTTACCAGCTTGTTAAAGTTTATTAAAAATTCGGCCAGCATCATCTCTTTCGGGTCCTGTCGCTTATTTTGCAAGAATAATTACGCAAAATAAAAATAACAATGCGATTGCAACCAAATTGTTGTTTCCTGCGTCTCATTGTTAAGGTTGGAGGTTTAGCGCAGCCGGTCGCAACCGGTAATTTTTATAAACATCAGTTAATGACAAGATTTATCTGCATAGCGATACTCTGCTTCTGGTTGTCACCGGCTGTAAGGGGCCAGGCGCCCGCCGACAGCACCAAGAAGGTCGAGATCCTGTCGGCAGACAGTCTTGCCATTACCTTAGACGACCAGGGCGAAAACAGGAAATTGTTCGGCAACGTGCGTTTAAAGCACGAAGGGGCGATCATGTACTGCGACCGGGCGCTGCAGCATGTCGATATCAACTTCATAGAAGCCTACGGCCATGTCAAGATTGTACAGGGAGATACGATAACGGTGACGGGCGACACCCTGCACTATTTCAGCGACACCAGGCTGGCCATTATGATGGGCAAAAAAGCGCAGCTCAAGGATACCAACCGCACGCTTACCTCCACAAGGCTGGAGTACGATATGCAGGGCGGTATTGCCAGCTATAAAACACCAGGAGTCACCGTGGACAAAGCCGATACGCTTTCGAGCAAAACCGGCTTTTATGATACCCGCACAAAGGAGTACACCTATTACCAGGACGTAAAGCTGGTCAATGATAAATACACCCTGACCACCGATACGCTGCTTTTCCAATCGCTTACCAAGTGGTCTTTTTTCAGGGGCAATACCTTGATCGTCAATAAGGACGGACAGCTTTCGGGCCGGAAAGGGAGGCATAATACCGAAACCGGCGAGTCTATTTTCGACACCCGCACAATGGTCGACAACGAGTCGTATACGCTGAGCGGTGATTCACTTTATTATGATGAGCCCAACCAACGGGGCTATGCGAAAGGCAATGTGGAAATCGTGGCCAAAAAAGACAGCACTGTTCTCAACGGCGACGAGGCGATGTACCGGGGGACGGAAGGTTTTTCAAAGGTATTCGGGCACGCAGTGGTCAAAACGGTGCTTTCGCTCGATACCCTGTTCATCAGGGCCGACACCCTCTATTCGATCGAGAACAAGGCCGACAGCACGCGTAAAATGATCGCAGACCGGAATGTGTTCATTTTCAAGTCCGATTTCCAGGGGATATGCGACTCGCTGACCTACAACAGCGCCGACTCGATCATCAATTTCTATAAAAAGCCGGTGCTCTGGGGCGATAACAGCCAGATGGAAGCCGATTCGGTAACTGCCTGGCTGGTCAACAGCAAAGTGAACCGCATGCACCTGAGGGGTAATTCGTTTGTGATATCCGAAGATACGCTTATCAAGCAGCACAACCAGATAAAAGGGAGGACGATCATGGCCTATTTCAATTCGCGTAGCAAAGTAGAAAGGGTCGATGTCGATGGCAACGGGGAAAGCATTTATTATGCTGTCGACGATCATGAAGCCGTAATCGGCCTCAACAGGGTGCTTTGCGGGAAAATGAATATCCGTTTCGAGGAAGACAAAGTCCACAGGATCGCCTTCCTGGGAAGGCCTGACGGCAAGCTGATACCGCCGCATGAAATAAAAGCCGGCGAAAGGCAGCTGGAAGGATTCAACTGGCGTATCGCTCAAAAACCCACGAAAGCCATAGCTACCTGGCAGCAGGCGACGGGCGAAGCCATTAAAAAAGAGGAAAAGCTGTAACGAAAAATGTTAATATTTATTAAATGGTAGTTGGTTTTTTTTGATTATATGTGTATTAGTGTATATTTTTGTAAAAAAAACCGGGTATGCCGGGTTTAGTTTTAGAATATAATAGACAGAGAGTATAGAAAAATTTTTAACGCAATGAAAAAAACGGTCTACTTATTGTGCTGCATGCTATTGGGGACCTGGGTCGCCAGCGGCGTTTCGGCGCAGGGCAGCGGCAGCCGTTTGAACATTGCAAAGAAGGAGAAGCCGACCACGCTGAAGAAGTCTCCTCTCTCCTACTCTCCATACAAGGTTAATAACCAACCGCTTATTCTTGAAAAGTCGACGGCGCTGAGCACCTATTACCGCACGCTGCTCTTTGGGAATAACAATGAAATGAATCCTGTCGAAGAAAGCAGGGAAGTCGAGCCGGTTCATGTTAACGCGCCGCATACGGCCACGCCTAAGCCCGTCAGCTTCGAAAACAGCAGCCAGGAAAACGAAAACCTGTATGTAAACGACCGGATCACCGTCAAAAACCTCTACCCCAATCCTGCCAACGAATTTGCTCTTTTGCAATACAGCATGGGCCTGGATATAAAAGATGCCAAGGTGGCGCTCTATAACGTGCTTGGCGCTACCATTAAAGAATATTCTCTTAACCGCCAGTCCCAGCAACTGACCGTGGATACCCGGAATCTCCCCAACGGCGTATACTTCTATCAGCTGACCGTGGACGGCCAGAAAGTCGCTACCAAAAAATTACTGGTAAGGCATCACTAATAAATCTAGCGGCAGGCCCCTGACCTATTGTTACTTCCCAACTTTTAATTATCTTTGCGCACTTATGCAAACGACTAATCTGAGGCCGTACATTTTTGTATTGATAAGCCTTTTCATGCTGGCTTCTTGCTCTAAGTTTTCAAAACTACAGAAAAGCGGCACCCAGCAGGAGAAGTACAGTGCAGCTCTCGACTACTATAAAAAGGGCGAGTACTACAAGGCAGGTTTGCTTTTCGAAGAGCTTATCCCGCTGCTTAAAGGTGGCACGGAGGCCGAGCTGGCCGAATTCTACAATGCTTATTGCCAGTACCACCAGGGTATCTATTCAATGAGCCAGCACCTCTTCAAGAAATTTTACGATACCTATGCGAGAAGCGAATATGCCATGGAAGCATTTTATATGCACGCATTTTCGCTTTATAAGGACTCCCCGCCCGCCAGCCTCGACCAGTCCAATACAATGACTGCGATTTCGGCGCTGCAGGACTTCATTAACCGGTACCCGGAAAGCCCCTTCCAGGACGAATGTACCAAGTACATACTGGAGCTGCGGAAAAAGCTCGAGCTCAAAGCATATGAAAAGGCAAAGCTGTATTACAAGATCAGCGACTTCCAGTTTTACTCCCTGAAATCGTCGGTGATCGCCATCACCAACTTCCAGAAAGATTTCCCGGATTCGGGGTACAACGAGGAGCTGGCCTACCTTAAGGTCGATGCCCAGTACAACCTTGCCAAAAGCAGCCTGCCCAATAAGCAGAAGGAGCGTTACCTCGATGTGCTGACCTTTTACCGCAATTTTGTAGACAAATACCCTTCCAGCCAGTATAGCCGGAGCGCGGAAAAGCTCTACAACGAAAGCCAGAAAGAGATGGATCGGATCATCAAGCAGGAAGAAGAGATCCAGAAGCAGAGGGAGCAGCTTGAAAACGCGCCGAATGCACCGGCGAGGATTTCTACCTCAGGGGTTCAGCTTAAGGAATAGCCGACCCCGATTTTAATCAACCAACAGAGTTTTATTTATTCATCAGATATAAAAAAATGGCCACTAATCCATCGATAATCACACGGGATACAGACCGGATCGCCGAAAAAACCGGCAACCTCTACGAGTCTGTTTCCATTATCTCAAAACGTGCCCGTCAGATATCAAGCAAAGTAAAGGAAGAGCTGAATAACAAGCTGGCGGAGTTTGCATCAGGGGTCGATAACCTGGAAGAAGTATTTGAAAACAGGGAGCAGATAGAAATTTCGAAATTTTATGAGCGCATGCCCAAGGCCAGCAGCTTAGCTATTGACGAATTTCTCGAAGACGGCACCTATTACGCCTATCGCAACACAGGCGATAAGTAACAGCGGAATAAGCACCTGAAAGGCTGGCCGAAAGTTCTTCCCCCTCCCGGGTGCACGCAACTTCCGGCCAGTCTTTTTACTTTTAGCTAAAGGAATTCTTCACGCTTAAATTTCCAGGGCTCTGTAGTGAATCCTTTCCAGGCCAAGAAAATACTTCTGGGTGTCTCCGGCAGCATTGCCGCCTACAAGAGCTGTCAGCTCGTGAGGCTGCTTGTGAAGGCCGGCGCCGAGGTCAAAGTAGTGATGACCGATTCTGCTTCTGAATTCATCACGCCTCTGACGTTGGCGACACTTTCCAAAAACCCCGTTCTTTCGGCATTTACCGACAACAGGCAGACCGGCGTATGGAATAATCATGTCGAGCTGGCCATGTGGGCCGACGTCCTGGTAATAGCCCCCGCTACTGCCCATACGATAGCCCGGTGCGCCAGCGGATCGTGCAACGATCTGTTGCTCGCCGTTTATATGTCGATGCGCTCGGACGTGTTTTTTGCCCCGGCTATGGATCTTGACATGCTGCAGCACCCCGCTACCGTCGAAAATCTTTCCCGGCTGCGTTCCTACGGGCACCGGGTCATCGAGCCGGGCTACGGCGAGCTTGCCAGCGGTCTAGTGGGTTCCGGCCGTATGGCCGAGCCGGAAGAAATCCTCCGCGTACTCGCCGCTCATTTCTCGCGGCGCCCGGAAGCGATCGGGAAAAGAGTGCTGATCACCGCCGGTCCGACACAGGAAGATATCGACCCGGTGCGGTTTATAAGCAACCATTCCTCCGGTAAAATGGGATATGCGCTTGCCGAGGCATTC
>MEDT01000167.1 GCA_001724175.1 Cytophagaceae bacterium SCN 52-12
GGCGCTTAACAAGATGCTGGATTACTTTGGCGGCGTACCACTGAATGTGCTCTCTGACAACATGAAACAGTGGGTGGTCCGTAGTAACCGTTATGAACCCGTGTTCTCTCAGGTCCTGGAACAATGGGCTACTCATAACCACATCGGATTATTGGCTACCCGCGTAGCTTCGCCCACCGATAAACCTTCTGTTGAGAACCAGGTGCGTGTCCTTTACCGGCGAGTATATGCCCTGATCCGGGATGAAGTGTTCCATAGCCTTAGCCAACTCAACACGATCATTACGCAAAAACTTGAGGAGCACCATCGGATCAACTTCCAGAAGAAGGCCTATAACCGTCTGGAATTGTTCTTATCTCAAGAGAAACCGCTTTTACAAGTGCTGCCAGATACTGCTTACCAGTTACGCCACCTTACCAAAGGTAAGGTACAACGCAATTACCATGTGGTGTTGGGAGAAGACTGGCACTATTACAGTGTCCCGCATACCTACCTGGGTAAAGAAGTCAACCTGGTCTACGACAGTGACCACGTAGAGATTTACTACAAGCTTGAGCGCATCGCCCTGCATACACGAAACTACAAAAAGCACGGACTGACCACTTTGCTGGAGCACATGCCGGAGCATCACCGCAAGATTGCTGAACAACGCGGCTGGGATCCGGACTACTACCTGGCTAAAGCCGGCCGGATCGGGCCGAATACACGCTTGCTTTTTGAAAAAATCATGGAAAGCAAGATCACCGTCCATCAGGCCTATGGCCCTTGCCTGGGGATATTACGTCTGGTAACGCAATACGGAGAGGCTCGGTTAGAAGCTGCCTGCGGCAGGGCGCTGAAAGGGATGAAATACAATTACGGAGTAGTTAAAACGATCCTTTAAAACGGTATGGATCAGATAGAAGAGGACGCGATAAAAGCATCCCCTATCCCGAAAAATCCCATGTAAGAGGCCCTGAGGCTTATAAATGATCAATCAACCATAAATAATCATCTGTCCAATGAACCAACAAGAAACACTACAGCAACTGCGCAGCCTGAAGCTATCGGGGATGGCCAAACGTTACGAAACGATGTTAGCCCTGCCGGCCCACCAGCAGGAAGACTTCCATGCAGGCCTGGCCCAACTGTGCCAGGCCGAAAGGCTCTACAGGAACCAGTACCGGACTGAACGATTGCTGGCGATGAGCAAATTACGGTACCACGCCTTGCTGGAGGAAGTTCTTACCAGTCCGGAAAGAGGGCTGGACAGGCCGACGCTACTGACCCTGAGCGAAATGAACTTCATTGAAAAGGCAGAAAACCTTTAGAATGTAAGTCCGCTTTGGCTGGGTCAGAGGGTTCGTAATTCTTCTCTTCCAGATAAAGATGCAGAACACCGGCAGACTTCTCTACATGCGTCAGCTCAAAATAGGATAAAATAAAATCGGGTAACAGGTACTCTACTAAAGGCAAGAAACTCTCCAAGGTAATCCAAACTAAGGTAAAGACACAAACCTAGAAAAATACAATCAATTCCACAACTTCTGTGCCTGAGCCCTTATTTGCTTAAGTGTCTGATAATCAGAATATATTAAACAAGAAAAGCACCCTTTGGAGGTGCTTTCTGTGATCCCGCTGGGACTCGAACCCAGGACCCATACATTAAAAGTGTATTGCTCTACCAACTGAGCTACGGAATCATTGACTCGTTCGTCAAATGTGGGTGCAAAATTAGGAGAGGAAATTTATTAATCAAACAGGCTTCTGTAAAAAAATGGATATTCTTGTAATTTCTTAATAAAAGTCAAATTGGTATAAAATTTATTCAAAAGTAAGCAAATAAAGCTCTTCCAAACAATCATCTTGAAGCGGTTAGTACCGGCCGGAGGCGTTCCCTTTCGTAATGTAAACCTGTTTTTATTGGGGATTCCGCCATTCTACCCTAAATTTACCCCGCAAATCGTGGAGGGAAAACCTTCCCTTCCAGCTGTTTTAACTTCTTAAAATCAGACTATGTCGTTCCGTATAGAAAAAGACACAATGGGTGAGGTACAAGTACCTTCCGATGTCTATTGGGGAGCCCAGACCCAGCGCTCCATCCAGAATTTCCCGATTGCCCAGGACATCAACAAGATGCCTAAGGAAATTATCAAAGCATTTGCCTACCTGAAAAAAGCAGCGGCCATCACCAACTACGAAGCAGGCGTGCTGGCCAGGGAGAAAAGCGAGCTGATCGGGAGAATATGCGATGAAATCCTGGAAGGAAAGCTGGACGACCAGTTTCCGCTCGTAGTCTGGCAGACCGGTTCCGGTACCCAATCCAACATGAATGCCAACGAGGTGATTGCCTACAGGGGACATGTTTTGAGCGGCGGCCAGCTTTCGGATAAAGAAAAAGCGCTTCATCCCAACGACGACGTCAACAAGTCGCAATCGTCGAACGATACGTTTCCGACAGCCATGCATATCGCAGCTTACAAGATACTGCTCGAAGTTACCATTCCCGGAATTGAAAAGCTAAGAGATACGCTCCGGGCCAAAGCCGTTGAATTTAAAGACGTGGTGAAGATCGGCCGTACGCATTTTATGGATGCGACCCCGCTTACGCTCGGGCAGGAGTTCTCGGGATATGTGTCGCAGCTGGATCACGGGTTAAAAGCCATCAGGAACACATTACCCCATCTTTCCGAGCTGGCGCTGGGAGGTACCGCCGTAGGAACGGGGATCAATACCCCTCCCGACTATTCTGAAAATGTAGCCAGGCATATTGCCGCCCTGACGGGGATTCCTTTTGTAACTGCCGAAAACAAATTCGAAGCCCTGGCGGCTCATGATGCTATCGTAGAGGCGCATGGCGCCCTGAAGACGGTGGCGGTAAGCCTGATGAAGATCGGTAATGACATCAGGATGCTTTCTTCCGGGCCGCGATCCGGCATAGGCGAGATCTTTATTCCTGATAACGAACCGGGAAGCTCTATCATGCCCGGGAAAGTGAACCCTACGCAATGCGAAGCGATGACCATGGTTGCCGCGCAGGTACTGGGAAATGACGTGGCGATCAATATAGGAGGCGCCACCGGGCATTTTGAACTGAATGTGTTCAAGCCTATGATGGCCTACAACTTCCTGCATTCCGCCCGCCTGATCGGTGACGTGACTGTGTCTTTCAACGATAAGTGTGCAGCAGGTATAAAACCACTTTACGAAAATATCGAAAAGCATGTTAACAATTCGCTGATGCTCGTTACCGCGCTGAATACCAAGATCGGGTATTATAAAGCGGCTGAAATTGCCCAAACGGCCCACAAAAGCGGTTCTACTCTGAAGGAAACGGCAGTGGCATTGGGCTACCTGACGCCTGAGGAATTTGACGAGTGGGTCAGGCCGGGCGATATGGTCGGCCAGATCAATATATGAGCGAAATAACCGCTAAAGATTGATTTCATGGAGCTTTATCCTGCCCAACGGCTATCCCGTTTCACACAGGACGTCTTTCTGGCGATCGGCTGTTCCGAAAAAAATGCTGCCCTTGCCGCTGAAGTGCTGATCAGCGCCGATTTAAGAGGCGTCGATTCGCATGGCATTGCGAGACTTCCGGGCTATGTCCGCCTGTATGACAACGGGCGGCTTAATCCTAACCCTGATATAAAAGTCGTGCATGAGACGCCCAGTACCGGCGTGATCGATGGCGACAAGGGCCTCGGTCTCGTAGTAGCGCCCTATGCTATGGAAATCGCCATGGAAAAAGCGGAGAAGGCCGGCTCCGGCTGGATCTCGGTCAGGAATTCCAATCATTTCGGCATCGCCGGCTATCACGCCATGATGGCGCTGCAAAAAGATATGATCGGCTGGACCATGACCCACGCAGCGCCGCTCGTCACGCCTACCTTTTCGCTGGAGAAAATGCTGGGGACCAATCCCCTGGCAGTGGCCGTGCCGGCTATGGAGGAACCGCCTTTTGTAGCCGACTTCGCTTCGACGGCGGTGGCGTATGGGAAATTCGAAATCCTCCAGCGTAAAGGTTTGCCTGCACCTCTTGGCTGGGCGCAGGATGCCGAAGGGAACCCTACTACCGATTCAAACGCGGTCAGGAACGGCGGAGGACTGCTGCCGCTAGGCACGGACCGGGAGCACGGCAGCCACAAAGGCTATGGATTGGGAGCTATTGTCGACATTTTCTCCGGGGTGCTTTCAGGCGCAAACTACGGTCCGTGGGTGCCGCCCTTTGCGACCGCCGGTTTTATGAGCGCGCAGGAGGGTGTAGGTATAGGAACGGGGCATTTCCTGGGCGCTATGCGCATCGACGGCTTCCGGCCGGCAGATGATTTCAAAACACATATGGATAACTGGATCAGGAGGTTCAGATCGGCCCAATCCGTGCCCGGGGAAAAAGTACTGATCCCGGGAGATCCCGAACGCGAAGCCGAAGCAGTCCGTCTCAGGGAAGGTATCCCGGTGATCGGGGCCGTTACGGACCAGCTCCGTGAGCTCGCCGCCAGGTTCTCCATACAGTTTTAGATTTTTCCGGCTACTATCGCCTGCATGAAAAAATTAATTTTAGACGATCTGAACAGGCTTTCGGTAGAAGAATTCAAAAAAGCCGAGAAATTCCCTCTTGTCGTCATTCTTGACAACATCAGGAGCATGAATAACGTGGGATCTTTCTTCCGTACATGCGATGCCTTCCGGATCGAAAAACTGTACCTCTGCGGCTACACACCCTGCCCTCCCCACCGTGAAATTGCCAGGAGCGCCCTCGGAGCGGAGCAGTCGGTTGAATGGGAGCATGCAGAAAACACTTCTCAGTTGGCCGGGCGGCTGAAACAGGAGGGGTATAGGGTGGTGGCGATCGAGCAGGCGGAGGGAAGCCTGGCCCTGGATACGTTTACATGGGATGGTGCTACCCGTTTAGCCATCGTATTCGGTAATGAGGTAAACGGCGTGGATGAAGAAGTTATGAAGGTTGCAGACGGATGTATCGAAATAACGCAATATGGCACGAAGCATTCGCTCAACGTAGCTGTGACCGGGGGGATCGTAATCTGGAAGCTTACCAACGCATATTTAACAAAAAGATAACGTCTTTTTTTTTGTGAATTAATTTTAATCTCTGTTATTGTAAAGATTAAATTTCACTAAACGCGACAAGAAATCCATTACGATATGGGCTCAGCAAAAAAAAATCTCGCTAAGGAAATCAGTGACGTATTATCCGCCAAAGTCGACGAAATCGGAGTTGCGTCGAAGAAGTTAAAAAAGAATATCTCGAAGGCGTCGGAAAAACTGGCCGGCAAAGTCAAAAAGCTTGCTAAGCGGCTGGAAAAGGATAAGGCAAAGCTGGAAAAAGCGGTAGATAAGAAAAAAAAGAAGGAAGGAAAGGCAAAAAAGGATAAAAAAGCAGCCGTTAAAGAAGCAGCCTTGACAAGACAGGCGGCGGCGCCTGCAAAAGTCGAACCATCCGCTGCTCCCAAGCCGGTTCCCCAGGTATCGCGTGTACGGGCAAAAGCCGTTGCTCCCGTCAAATCAGCATCGACGCCCGAAAAGGCGGATTCCCCTAAGACTGCAGCTCCCTCGCCCAGGTCGCGGAAACCGCGGACCACAGCCGCAAAACCAACAACCGACAATCCCAGCACTAAAACAGAAGATTAACTATCAGATAGAAGTCAATTCTGAAAATAAACGCCTAAACGAAGGGCCACGAGCTTTATATGCTCGTGGCCCTCTTTTTTCTCCGTGGCTCCCTGTGTCTTCCGGGAAACGACTTTCAAACAAAACTCTGTGCTCTTTGTGATTAAAGCAAGTTACAAAGAGCACAGAGTTAGAAGCCGCCCCGGGGAGGGGCGGGACCAATTGTTAGTTGGTAACCTCCTCGGCTTTATTTTTTACATTGATCGTCAGGCTTTCGCTGCTTCCGTCGTGATCTGCAAGCAGGATGTCGCCATCCTTGAGCTCACCTTTCAATATCTCTTCCGCGATAGGATCTTCCAGGTATTTCTGGATAGCCCTGTTCAACGGCCTGGCGCCATACTGCGGATCATACCCTTTTTCCGACAGGAAATCCTTGGCGGCTTCGGTAAGCTCTATCTCGTAGCCTAATCCTTTGACGCGGCCGAAAAGCTTGCCGAGCGACAGATTGATGATCTCGTGCAGGTGGCTGCGTTCCAGCGAATTGAAGACGATCACGTCGTCGAGCCGGTTAAGGAACTCGGGAGAAAATGCCTTTCTAAGGGCATTCTGTATCGTCGACTTCATTGCTTCGTCCTGGCTTTCCGCCTTCGCCTTTGTTGTAAAGCCGATCCCTGCTCCGAAGTCTTTCAGGTCGCGCGCCCCGATATTGGAAGTCATGATAATGATCGTATTCCGGAAATCTACACGGCGTCCCAGTCCATCGGTCAGGATGCCGTCGTCAAGCACCTGCAGGAGGATGTTGAACACATCCGGGTGGGCCTTCTCTATTTCATCCAGAAGGACCACGCTGTATGGCTTGCGGCGTATCTTTTCGGTAAGCTGCCCGCCTTCTTCATACCCTACATAGCCCGGAGGCGCTCCTACCAGCCGCGAGATGCTGAATTTCTCCATATACTCGCTCATGTCGATACGCACCAGCGCATCGTCCTTGTCGAAAAGGTAGTGGGCCAGCACTTTTGCCAGCTCCGTCTTACCGACACCGGTAGGACCCAGGAAGATAAATGAGCCTATCGGCTTTTTCGGATCCTTGAGCCCGACACGCGTCCTTTGGATGGCTTTTACCAGCTTGGCTATCGCGGCATCCTGCCCGATTACCTTGCCTTTAAGGTTCTCCGACATGTGGAGCAGCTTCACGCTCTCGTCTGTCGAGACATTGGTCACCGGGATGCCGGTCATCATGGCGACTACCTCCGCAACGTTATGTTCCGTAACGGTATAGCGCTTCTTCTTGGTTTCCTCTTCCCATGCCTGCTTGGCTCTTTCGAGCTGGTCGATCAGCTTTTTCTCGCGATCGCGCAACTGGGCGGCCTCTTCGTATTTCTGGCTTTTCACCACCTTGTTTTTCTCCTGCTTGATGCTCTCGATCTGGTCTTCAAGCAGCAGGATATCTTCCGGAACGGTAATATTGCTGATGTGTACCCTCGCGCCGACCTCGTCCAGCACGTCTATCGCTTTGTCGGGAAGGAAGCGATCGGTAATGTAGCGTTCCGACAGCTTCACCGCCGAGTGAACCGCTTCCGTGGTGTAATTGACATGGTGGTGGTCCTCATACTTGTCCTTGATATTTTCCAGGATCTGTATGGTTTCCTCTACTGAAGTGGCGTCTACCATCACCATCTGGAAACGCCTGGCAAGCGCGCCGTCTTTCTCGATATACTGGCGGTATTCGTCAAGGGTCGTAGCGCCGATGCATTGGATTTCACCGCGCGCCAGCGCCGGCTTGAACATATTGGAAGCATCGAGCGAACCCGAAGCGCCCCCGGCTCCCACGATCGTGTGAAGCTCATCTATGAAAAGGATCACGTCCTGTGACTTCTCCAGCTCGTTCATCACGGCCTTCATGCGTTCCTCGAACTGGCCGCGATATTTCGTGCCTGCGACGAGCGAGGCCAGATCGAGCGTGACCACCCTTTTGCCGAAAAGCACGCGGGAAACTTTCTTCTGTACAATGCGCAGGGCGAGCCCCTCGGCGATCGCGGTCTTACCGACCCCGGGCTCCCCGATCAGTATGGGGTTGTTTTTCTTCCGGCGGCTCAGGATCTGGGCCACTCTTTCGATTTCTTTCTCCCTTCCGACGATCGGGTCAAGCTTCCCTATTTCAGCGAGCTTGGTAAGGTCCCGCCCGAAGTTATCCAGAACGGGTGTCCTGGATTTTTCAGTTCCCTTCGATTCCTTGCCGGCAGAGCTTCCGAAGAAGCTTCCCCTTGCTTCATCATCGCCGTCTTCGGTCTCCGAACCCATATGAGGACGGGAGCCTGAAGACTGGTATTCAAGCATTTCTTTGATCACCTCGTAATTTACATTGTGTTTGTGAAGGATCTGCGTGGCGACATTATCGGTGTCGCGCAGTATGGACAGCAGGAGATGTTCGGTCCCGATGAGGGGGCTCTTGAAGATTTTAGCCTCCAGATAGGTGATTTTCAGTACTTTCTCCGACTGCCGGGTAAGAGGGATGCTGTTCAGGTTCTTCACATTGGTCGTTGCCGATCCCTTGGTCACCTGCTCGATATTCACCCGGATGTCTTCCGGAGCTACGCCCAGCTTTTTCAGTAAAGCTATGGCAACTCCTTCCCCTTCCCTGATAATGCCGAGCAACAGGTGTTCGGCACCGATATAATCATGACCGAGACGCATGGCTTCCTCCCGGCTCATGGAGATAACCTCCTTAACTCTATTTGAAAATTTAACTTCCATTATGGAATGCATTAAAGTTCTCTAATCATCAACCGGCAAAACCTTTCGTCCTGCCGCAAACTCATAACTATTATCTACCCGGTTGCTTTTGTAATATATAGATTAAACCAATATTTTTTACAGTTCGTTCAACAGGGTCACCGGGCTGTCTTTCACGCTCTTCTTCAGCACTTCCAGAGCCTGAGGACCGGTATTGAAAAGCAGGTCCACAATGCTTAGGTTATCACTAAAATCGTTCCCGAAGGTTTGATAGTAAGGATGAGGGTGGTAAAACTGGTACCTATTTACATTCTTTTTGGCATTTATGCAACTCCTCGCGTCAAAAACAGGATATTTTGGTTCGGCTTCATATGACAAGGTGTAAGCTAAAGGCACTCTGATCCGGAGTAAATGCAGACATAATGTCAGCATTTCCTGGTTCAGGTCAAGCAGGAAAGCGGGGCGGCTTTCCAATATTTTCTGAAAATCAGGTGCATAATATTCGAAAAAAGGAGAATTGGCGTAGGCCGAGACGAGGCATCGCCATTGCTTCTTTTCCCAAAGCTGGCCGTAGTCGATCCTGACATCGCGGATTGGTACTTTGCCGGCAGGTTTCGTCACAGGGACCGTCAGCATTTCGACCCCGTTTGCGGTCTGTACATAGCAACGGTTCCTGAGCGTCTGCTTCTGGAAATTCTCATGACTTTCAATCATGACGTTGCCGGCCTGTATGATACAGGCAAAATATTCAAGGCAGGGGAGGTAATGCGACGCTAATAAAACGGATCGCCCTTTAAGGCTTTGAATTTCAGACATAAGGATCTAATACCTAACACCTAACACCTAACACCTAACACCTAATACCTAACACCTAGCTACAGATAAAGGGAAATATCGCCGAGCCCCTCCCTGACCACGGTAAAGTCATCGGTAGTGGCGTCGATAATGGTGGAGGCTACGTTGCCGCCATACCCGCCGTTTATCACGATATCGACCTGGTGCTCAAACTTCTCGTAAATCAGCTCGGGGTCTGTCGAGTACTCGATGATCTCGTCCTGGTCGCGTACCGAGCTCGTGATGATCGGGTTGCCCAGCTCCTTAACGATGCAGCGGGGTATGTTATGATCCGGGACCCGGATTCCTACCGTCTTTTTCTTGCTGTTAAGGATCTTGGGAACGTGGTTATTCCCGTTTACGATAAAGGTAAATGGTCCGGGCAAAGCCTTCTTCATCAGCTTAAAGCAGGAATTGCTCACCCTGCTGTAGTCTGCTATGTGGCTCAGATCGTAGCAGATGAAGGAGAAGTCGTTTTTCTGGACCTTGATCCCCTTGATGCGGGCGATCCTTTCGACTGCCCGGGAATTATGGATATCGCAGCCGATACCGTATACCGTGTCCGTTGGGTAGATAACCACGCCGCCGTTACGCAGGCAGTCGACTACATGAAAGATTTTCCGCTCCTCGGGATTGTCTGGATTGATGGAAAGAAACTCAGCTGCCATAGCGGAATAATTTTAATGGTACCGGGAAAAATCAGGAAAACCGGAGGCAGGTGCAGGAAATTTCAGACCGTGGCACCCAACATTGTCCGGAATCCGCTTTATTTGCAATATCAGGTGTAAAATTGCAAACTTGTATAAATAATTCCCTAAATTCACCTGTCCAAAAACAACTAACAAAAGTAGCAAATATGTCCTATACAAAGAGCGTGCTGATAGCTGAAGACAGCTCGGTTATCCAAAATCTTGCCCGTAAGATACTGGAATTTCAGCACTACGAAATTACGGCGGTAAAAAATGGGGAGCAGGTATTGCATCTGCTGGAGAAGGAGAATTTCGACATCATCCTGCTCGATATCAACATGCCTGTTTTGGACGGGATGGAAACTGCGCGCCGGATCCGCGCCATGGCCGACGAAACAAAATCCAAAACCCCGATCGTGGCCATTACGGGAAATGCCAAGAATTACACTGACGAAGATTTCAAGGAAGCGGGATTTGACGACGCGCTGATGAAGCCCCTGAATTTCGACCGGCTGGTGGAGGTGGTGGCGCAGCTCACTCAATAGTAATAAATAGCCGTCAGCTATCAGCTATCGGCGCGCTACCGTCGACGAATTGGGGCTGAAAGCTGACCGCTGGGGCAGATAGCTTTTTACACTGATGAAAGTAACCTTCCTGGGTACCGGAACATCGCAGGGGGTCCCTGTTATCGGTTGCCGTTGCGAGGTATGTATGTCTTTGGACTTTCGGGATAAGCGGCTGAGATCTTCCGTATGGGTGGAGGTCGGGGACGTTAACCTTGTAATTGATACCGGCCCCGATTTCAGGCAGCAGATGCTGCGGCTGGGCGCCCGGAAGCTGGATGCGGTCTTATTCACTCATGCGCATAAGGATCATATAGCAGGCCTGGACGATGTTCGGGCCTTCAATTTTTTGCAGATGCGCGATATGCCTGTCTATGGGAGCCGCGCCACGCTCGACAGGCGGATAGTAAGCGGCGTCGGCGGCTGCGGCCTTCGCACGCGTCGCGCTCCCCGCGCCCGCGGCGCCCGCGCACAGCGCCAGCGCCGC
>MEDT01000168.1 GCA_001724175.1 Cytophagaceae bacterium SCN 52-12
TATAAGGTACGGCTAGTTTTTCAAACTCAAGCCAAAACTGCCTTAGGAATGCTGATTGGCTTATTTTATTGACCGAGAGAAACGTTTTGGACAGGTGTGATCTGTTCTATACAAAAGCATCAGTCTTTATGATCCACCCCAGTAGGTGTATCTAAAGGTTGATAATCTCCAGTATCTATCAAAGCTGTCACCGTATAGGCTTTGGGTAAGTTATACCTTCACTAATTAAACCAGTGATGCATCGTTGTAAAAATCTTTAACTCAGAAAAAAATGAAAATATTTTCTTCCTTACTTGTAGCCTTTGTTTTGGCTATAGGTTGTAAAAATCACTCAAACATTTCTGGAGATTGTATAAAAGGAATGTATTTAGGGCGATACTGCGACGGGGCCGTTATTCAAATTATGGACAAAAGAACTGAGGGAAAGAACTGGAAAAGTGGCGATCGTACATATGAGAATTGTTTAGTTGCTAATTTTGACTCAACAGTTTTCAACTCCGCTTTTTATCCAGAGCCAGCATATAGTGAACCTGGCTCCGTTTTCTATTTTAAATTCAAAGAAGGTGGATACCCGAGGCAGAAATTCAATTACTGCGAACCTTCCCCATTTATTACCATTACATTCACCTCTCCAACACCTTGTTTGTGACATATCTCATTAAAATTACCGTCACAGCGACCGTTTTTAAAATTCGATACACTCAATAATCTTTTAACCTAAACAATATACTTATGAAAAACATTACGAGTCTTATTATATGTGCATTATCATTGATTATTACACCAATTTATGCGCAAATAATTACGCGAAACATTTCTAAATACCCTGAAACATACCCCGGCATAAAATCCGTTAAAAATGAAAAAATAAAGCGTTTTCAAATGCAGGCCGTGGATGTCAAAGCTGAGCTAAAAAAAGATTCTATAGAGCGCTTACGGGGGATTCTACCTCGCTTCGGAAAATCCTTCGAGACAGATATAGATTTCATCAAACAAGCCTCTATTCTATCGGAAAAAGACAGCTTATACTATATTTATCATGACCGCTTTCAACCGGATTTGCTACTTCCTGGCCTGCCTGGGTGCTTCCGCACTCCTGCTTACTGCATGCCTGCCGAGAGCCGACGATCTTGCCGCCGAAAACGAGTTTAACCAGCGCACGCAAATCAATAATACCGCCTATAGCCTGTATCAAACCGCCAGTTACATGACGGATAGCTTCAATTTACGAGGTTATTAACGGAAACAGGTTAAAACCTTACCATTGGGGGAGTGAAAAGCTATTCACAGGACAATTTAGGGGGAAGAGAAGGGAGTGAAGAACACTTCATACTATTTGCAGGGTTTCAGAATAAGATTTGTACCAACCTGTGCGTATGGAAGCTTACATTTGGGGTAAGGCTACACCCCTATATAAGAAGTTTGTTTTGGTTAAGTGAACCGTTCCATTTTGAAGGTTTATTTTACAACGGTTTTATAATAGGAAGTGGTTTGTTAATAACACCCTTCTTACAAGGTGTACCAGTAGTTTAAAAAGGTGCAACACCCACCGCAAACCACCCTGCTGTGTATCAAATTGTGTATCAAATAAAAAAAGCAGTTGCAACTTTTTCGTCATAACTGCTTGATTTTCAAAGTGGGAGTTGAGGGATTCGAACCCCCGACCCTCTGCTTGTAAGGCAGATGCTCTGAACCAACTGAGCTAAACTCCCATTGTATTTTACCCTTCGGAAAGAAAGCCTGAACCACCTTTCAAACCTTGGTACCGGGGACGGGAATCGAACCCGTACGGGCGTTGCGGCCCACAGGATTTTAAGTCCTGCGTGTCTACCAGTTCCACCACCCCGGCTCCTCCCCTCGTTAGGATCAGAAAAGAAAAGCACCGTTTCCGGTGCTTTCGAGCAGAAGACGGGGTTCGAACCCGCGACCTCGACCTTGGCAAGGTCGCGCTCTACCAGCTGAGCTACTTCTGCGGCCTGACGAAGCTTCTCTGGAGAAGTATCTTCGTCGAATGTGGATGCAAAGGTATCCGGTTAGATTATTCGGCGCAAGCCCCTCGCAACATTTTTTTTCGTTTTCTTTGATCTGGCTATGCTTTTTCCCCCTCCAAACCCATCCAGGCATCGACCTTTATCTCAAATTTGCTTAATTTTGCGCTCCCAAAAAGAAGTCATATGATTGATTTCCAATTAAGCGCGACTGGGATCGCCCGTGTTAAACATGAGTTACAAAGAATATAAAGGGCTGCAATATGCCCGGCTGGCCGAAGAAGTCCTGGATTTCTGGAAAGAGCATAAAGTTTTTGAAAAATCTGTCGATTTACGCAACAGCGCTCCTTCCTTCACCTTTTATGAAGGCCCGCCTTCCGCCAACGGCACCCCGGGGATACACCACGTCATGGCCCGTACGATCAAAGACATCTTTTGCCGCTACAAAACCCTTCAGGGGTTCCAGGTGAAGCGGAAGGGCGGGTGGGATACGCACGGGCTGCCCGTAGAGCTGCAGGTAGAAAAAGAGCTGGGCATTACCAAGGAAGACATCGGCAGGACCATCAGCGTAGAAGAGTATAACGCCAAATGCCGTGAGGCCGTCATGCGCTTCACCGACCAATGGCAGGAAATGACCGACCTGATGGGATATTGGGTCGACATGGAGAACCCGTACGTCACCTACCATAACGAGTACATCGAAAGCATCTGGCACCTCCTGAAAAAGCTGCACGAAAAAGGGCTTCTCTACAAGGGCTATACCATTCAGCCTTATTCTCCCGCCGCAGGCACCGGCCTGTCGTCGCATGAGCTCAATATGCCGGGAACCTATAAGAATGTAAAGGATACCACTATCGTGGCCATGTTCAGGGTAGCCGAAAACAGCACGTTGCCGGCGTCCGACTGGGGCCCGGACTACTTCCTGGCCTGGACGACCACTCCCTGGACCCTCCCGGCCAACGCTGCGCTGACCGTAGGCGCCAATATCACCTATGCCCTGGTCAAGACCTTTAATCCCTACCTGCATACGCCTGTCAATGTAATCCTGGCCAAAGACCTGGTCGGTAAATATTTCAGCGAAAAAGGCCGCGATAACGGCTTTGATACCTACCAGGAATCCGATAAAAAGATCCTTCCCTGGAGTATTGTAGCCGAGTACAAAGGAAGCGACCTGAAGGGCATCGGGTACGAGCAGCTGCTCCCCTATGTACAGCCTTCAAAACCCGCATTCAAGGTAATTGTCGGCGATTTCGTTACTACGGAAGACGGTACCGGGATCGTCCATACCGCTCCTACCTTCGGCGCCGACGACTTCAGGGTGGCGCAGGCTAACGGTATTCCTGCCATCCTCGTGGAAGATGAGATGGGTAAGGAAGCGCCCATCGTTGACAGGCAGGGACGCTTCGTACCGGAAATAGGCGAATTCGGAGGCAAATTCGTCAAGCCCGAATACTATCCGCAGGATATCCAGGATCAGCCCGACTTCAAACCCACCGACGTGCTCATCGCTATCAAGCTCAAGGAGGAAGGCAAGGCGTTCAGGGTAGAGAAATATGAGCACACCTATCCTCACTGCTGGCGGACAGACAAGCCGGTTCTCTATTACCCGCTCGACAGCTGGTTTATCAGGACCACAGCTGTGAGGGAAAGGCTGACAGAGCTGAACAGATCTATCAACTGGCACCCGGAAAGTACCGGAACAGGCCGCTTCGGCAACTGGCTGGAAAACCTGGTCGACTGGAATTTGAGCCGGAGCCGCTACTGGGGAACTCCCCTGCCCATCTGGCGGGCGGAAGACGGAGAGGAAATATGCATCGGCTCGGTCGCCGAGCTGAAAGAAAACATCCTGGAAGCCAACGGTTCAGGCATTCTTACACCCGACCAGCAGTCTTTCAACGAAACCTATCTGGCCCAGCTTGAAGCAGGCAATTTCGACCTGCACCGGCCTTATGTGGACAGGATCTTCCTTGTCTCGGGAAAAGGAAAGGTCATGTTCAGGGAGCCCGACCTCATCGATGTCTGGTTTGATTCGGGCGCCATGCCCTATGCCCAATGGCATTATCCGTTTGAAAACAACGAAACCTTTAAACATAGCTTCCCGGCAGATTTTATTTCCGAAGGCGTCGACCAGACGCGCGGATGGTTCTTCACGCTTCATGCCATCGCGGGAATGCTGTTTGATTCGGTAGCGTTTAAAAATGTCGTTTCGACGGGGCTTGTGCTGGATAAAAACGGCAATAAAATGTCGAAGCGCCTCGGCAACGCCGTCGATCCGTTCAAGGCGCTGGCCGAATTCGGGCCGGATGCCACGCGATGGTACATGATCACCAATGCCGAGCCCTGGGACAACCTCAAATTCAACCAGGACGGCATAACGGAGGTGCAGCGCAAGTTTTTCGGAACGCTCTTCAACACCTATAACTTCTTTGCACTTTACGCAAACCTGGACAACTACAGCCACTATATCACAGATAGCGGCGAGGGAGTGCCCACTGAGCTGGACAACTGGATACTCTCGAGGCTGAACACGCTCGTAAGGGAAGTCGGAGAACAGTTCGACGGTTATAACCCGACCAAGGCCGGCCGCCTTGTACAGGAGTTCGTGACAGAACATCTGTCCAACTGGTATGTACGGCTAAACCGCCGGAGGTTCTGGACAGGGGGCTCCGCGACCGGGGAGCTCACGCCCGACAAAATATCGGCCTACACCACCTTGCGTAAATGCCTTGTCACGGTTTCGCAGCTGATGGCGCCGATAGCGCCCTTCTTTGCAGAATGGCTTTTCAGGAACCTGTCGTCCGAAAGCCTTTCGGTGCATCTTACCGACTGGCCGGAAGATCAGCCGGAAACGATGGCCCCTGAGCTGGAGAAGTCTATGGAGCTGGCTCAGCGCATCAGCTCGCTGGTGCATTCGCTCCGGAAAAGTCATAAGCTCAAAGTACGCCAGCCTTTATCCAGGATACTGGTTCCCGTGCTCAACCAGGCCACCCGGCAGCAGATCGAAACGGTTGTCCCCATTATCCTGACCGAAGTAAACGTAAAGAGCGTCGAATTTATCGACGACGACTCAGGCATATTGAAGAAACGCATCAAGCCCAATTTCAAGACGCTCGGGCCTAAATTCGGCCCTAAGATGAAAGACATCGCCGCCCTTATCTCCGGGTTCGGCGCAAGCGACATCAGGATGCTCGAAAAGGAGGGCTCCTATCCTTTGGAGGTAGGCGGCGGGCAGTTCTCCATCAGCCTGGCAGACGTGGAGATCACGACCGAAGACGTCCCCGGCTGGTCGGTCGCTGCCGACGCTTCCGTAACGGTAGCGCTCGACATCACGGTGACCGATGAGCTCAGGAGAGAAGGGATCGCCCGCGATTTTGTCAACCGTATACAAAACCTGAGAAAAGACAGCGGCTTCGAGGTAACGGACAAGATCCATATTTCGCTCGTTGACAACAGCCCGCTTCTCACGGAGTCGCTCAGGGTCAACAAATCCTATATCTGCCAGGAAGTCCAGGCTGTCGACCTGCAATTCCTGAACCGGCCCGACGGCGAGCCGGTAGCCGAGATCGAAATGGATGAGTTTCTTTTACAGGTAATTGTAAAAGTGGTGTAGACTATTCCTGCGACTTACATGGCAGCGCTTAAATCCGTCCTTGTTTTCATACTCGCCGGGCTTTGCGAAATCGGGGGCGGTTACCTTGTATGGATGTGGCTGAAGGAAGACAAGCCGTGGTGGTATGGCCTGGCAGGCGCAGTGATCCTGGCGATGTACGGGGTAGTAGCTACCTGGCAGCCTGCTGATTTCGGG
This sequence comes from Cytophagaceae bacterium SCN 52-12, assembly GCA_001724175.1. Classification (GTDB taxonomy): domain Bacteria; phylum Bacteroidota; class Bacteroidia; order Cytophagales; family Spirosomataceae; genus Ravibacter. Next base: position 5,794 of record MEDT01000168.1, read on the forward strand.
AGGGTTTACGCCACTTACGGAGGATTCTTCATCGTAATGTCTATCCTGTGGTCAATGAAATTCGACCATTTTTCTCCCGACAAATATGATATTGCCGTGGGTTTGATAGCGCTTCTGGGAGTTTGTATTATTTACTATGCTCCCAGAAGCTGACAATGCTCAGGCTTCCACCCAGACCACTTTGTCTTCAATGGGTGTACGCCTCGCCGGTACGGCCGGGGCATCGTGGTATCCCAGGTAAAACAGCCCTATATTCTTCTGCCCGGAAGGGAGATCAAGGAATTCGGCAAGAGGCTCCAGCGCGCTTCCCGGCGTGCTCCAGTAGCCCCCGATCCCGCGTTCCCATGCCGAAAGCCATATATTCTGTACTGCAGCTGCAGTGGCCGCTATCTCTTCCCATTCGGGTACCAGATCGGGATGCAGCTCCACGTTGATCGCCAGTACTGCGCCGGCTTTGAGTATTTTGTCACGTGTCACGTCATATTTGGCCTGTGAAAACGAAGCGGGGCTCGTGGTAGCGCGGTAATTTTCAGCCATAAAATCAGCCAGGCGGGCCAGGCCGTCGCCGGTGAATACGGTGAAGCGCCATGGTTGTGTCAGCCTGTGGGTGGGCGCATAATTGGCATTTTCCAAAAGCTCCAGTATGGTTTCCTTTGGAATAGGCCGGCTGACGTAGCTGGGAGGGAAAATACTTCTTCTGGAACGGATCAGCAGATCTGATGATAACGACATATAATAAAGAATAAAATAAAAATACCTTCAGCGCAAACGCAGGCGCTGAAGGTATAACCGTTATCCTTTATGCTTTGTTCCGTCTGTCAGACAGATTTGGAGCTCAGCTTCGCGCCGAGGTATTCCCTGTTCAGACGGGCGATATTCTCGAGGCTTATCTCCTTCGGGCATTCCGCCGAGCAGGCTCCGGTATTGGTGCAGGAACCGAATCCTTCCTCGTCCATCTGCGCTACCATTTTCTCGGCTCTGATCGTACGCTCGGCCTGCCCCTGCGGTAATAAAGCCAGCTGCGACACTTTTGCCGAGACGAACAGCATGGCGGAAGCATTCTTACATGCTGCCACGCAGGCGCCGCAGCCGATGCAGGCTGCCGCTGCAAAAGCATCGTCGGCATCATCTTTGGGGATCGGGATGTTATTGGCATCCTGCGCATTTCCCGTGTTGACGGAAACAAAACCTCCGGCAGCTATGATGCGGTCGAATGACGAGCGTTCGACCACCAGGTCTTTGATAACCGGGAAAGCCGTAGCCCGCCACGGTTCTACCACGATGGTATCGCCGTCGCTGAAAGACCGCATGTGCAGCTGGCATGTCGTGACGCCCTCCAACGGACCATGAGGACGCCCGTTTATATACATCGAGCACATGCCGCATATGCCTTCACGACAGTCGTGGTCGAAAGCGACCGGCTCTTTATTCTCCTCGACCAGCTTTTCATTCAGCACATCAAACATCTCGAGAAAGGACATATCGGGAGATATTCCTGTCAGCTGATGTGTCTCAAAATACCCTTCCGACTGGCTGTTCTTCTGACGCCATACTTTGAGGGTTAGATTCATATTACCGTGACTCATAATTATTTATAGCTACGCTGGGCAATCTTGATGTTTTCGTATACAAGTTCTTCCTTATGAAGCCCCCAATCACTCTCTTTGATGTATTCCCATGCTGAAACAAAAGTGAAATGCTCATCATCCCTCAGCGCCTCTCCTTCTTCCGTCTGGTGCTCTTCCCTGAAGTGGCCTCCGCATGATTCTTCCCTGTTAAGCGCGTCGATGCACATCAGCTCGCCCAATTCCAGGAAGTCGGCTACCCGGCTTGCCTTGTCGAGCTCAGGGTTAAACTCCTTCGCTTCTCCCATCACCCTGACATCATTCCAGAACTCCCTGCGCAAAGCACGGATCTCCTGGATCGCAGACTCAAGTCCCTGCCTGTTGCGCGCCATCCCGCATTTGTCCCACATGATCTTGCCGAGGCGGCGGTGGAACATTTCCGGAGACGTCGACCCTTTGACATTCAATAGGGTATTGATCCGGTCCGCCACGCTTTTCTCCGCCTCCACGAACGCCTCATGCGTAGTAGGGATCGCCGGCGTGCGGATCTCGTTCGACAGGTAAGCTCCTATCGTATAAGGGATGACAAAGTAACCGTCGGCCAGCCCCTGCATCAGGGCAGAAGCGCCCAGGCGGTTCGCGCCGTGATCCGAGAAGTTGGCTTCGCCCAGAGCATACAGTCCCGGAACAGTCGTCATCAGGTTATAATCGACCCACAAGCCGCCCATGGTGTAGTGAACTGCCGGGTAAATACGCATCGGCACTTCATAAGGATCTTCACCGGTAATCTGCTTGTACATGTCAAACAGGTTGCCGTATTTCTCTTTTACCACAGCCTTGCCCCACTTGACGATATCTTCTTTCGACGGGTTATGAACGTTGTTCTTGTTCGCTTCAGCATGTCCGTAGCGATCGATCGCCGCGGCATAATCCAGGTAAACGGCCAGCTTGGATGTCCCTACCCCGTAGCCGGCGTCACAGCGCTCTTTCGCCGCACGCGACGCGATATCGCGGGGCACCAGGTTACCGAATGCGGGATATCGCCTTTCCAGGTAATAATCGCGCTCATCCTCAGGGATATCTCCCGGCGCGCGGTTGTCGTCCTTCTTTTTCGGCACCCAGATACGGCCGTCGTTACGGAGCGACTCCGACATCAGCGTCAGCTTCGACTGGTGGTCGCCTGACACGGGAATGCAGGTCGGGTGGATCTGTGTAAAGCACGGATTACCGAAGAAAGCGCCTTTTTTATGCGCCTTCCAGGCAGCGGTTACGTTGCTCCCCATGGCGTTGGTGGAAAGGTAAAAAACGTTTCCATAGCCTCCGGAGGCGATCAGGACGGCATGGCCGAAATGGCGTTCCAGCTCGCCGGTAATAAGATTTCTTGCGATGATCCCGCGGCATTTCCCGTCGATGATCACGACTTCCATCATCTCGTGGCGGTTATACATGGTGATCGTCCCCATCCCTATCTGGCGTTCAAGCGCCGAATAGGCGCCCAGGAGCAGCTGCTGGCCTGTCTGCCCGGCGGCATAAAACGTCCGCTGCACCTGCGTTCCCCCGAAGGAGCGGTTGCTGAGCAATCCGCCGTATTCACGGGCAAAAGGAACCCCCTGCGCCACACACTGGTCAATGATATTCCCGGAGACTTCGGCGAGGCGGTGTACGTTGGCCTCGCGGGCGCGGTAGTCTCCGCCTTTAATGGTATCGTAAAACAGGCGGTAAACCGAATCACCGTCGTTCTGGTAGTTCTTAGCTGCGTTAATACCTCCCTGGGCGGCGATCGAGTGCGCCCTCCTGGGAGAATCCTGGAAACAAAAGGCTTTAACTTTGTATCCCATTTCAGCAAGAGAGGCCGCAGCCGAAGCCCCTGCCAGGCCGGTACCTATTACTATTATCTCTATTCTGCGCTTATTCGCAGGGTTGACCAAAGGAACAGTCGACCTGTACTGAGACCATTTTTTCTCCAGGGGACCGGAAGGAATCTTAGCGTCCAAACGTGATGAGCCTGCCATGTTCGTTTGTTAGATTATATCGTTTTCAGGGAAAACCCTTTTAAAATTGCTTGAAATAAAAATATAGCGGCATTGCGGCGAAAGCTGCCGGAATTATAAATGCAAACACCCAAATCCCGACTGCTTTAATGAAAGGCGAGTATTTGGGGTGATTGATACCGAGCGTCTGAAACGCGCTCTGGAAGCCGTGGTAAAGGTGGAAGCCTACCGCTACCATGCCCAGGAGGTAAAAGAAAGACAGCAGGAAGTTCTGGAATGCGACGGACACCGTCTGGTAAAGGTCTTTTACGATTACCGTTCGCGTTCCCTCGTCGGAGTTCACGAATTCAACCTGCTTCACGTCCTGGGTATAGCCGGCCGGCATTACCTGGCTGAAGACCTCTCCCGTGCTCAGCATTTCCGTATACTGCACATAGGGAAGCGGCTCGTTGTGGAACTTGTACCAGAAATCGCCCATATGCACCACGATGTAGACCAGCAGAATGGTCCCCAGCAAAGCCATATTACGGCTGGACCAGGTAGATTGGTTCCTGATCAAGTTGTACTTTACGTTCCTCGCTTTCCGGTTGCGGACCTCAAGGTAAATACCCCAGAAAGCATGGAAGAGAATAAAAAAGTAGTTCAGGTAAGAGATAATCTTAACCGGGGTAAAAGTAGTCATCGTTACCGCGTAGGTATTGAACGCATAACCGCCGTCATCCTTGAAAAGCTGAAGATTACCGATGAGGTGTACTACCAGAAAAAGACATAGAAACAGCCCCGTCAGCGACATGAGGACCTTTTTGCCTATTGAACTGGTCAAAGTTTGTGTTAGCCAAGACATAGCAAACAGCCAGAATGTTTTGTGTAAAAATTGTTCTTTTTATAGGTGTCCAAAGGTAAGTCACATTCAAGTTGCATCCAACTAAGGTATGTCCATTTCAAACACCTGTCAATAATTTATAATCTTTTTAAGTTGGGAGGTTACTCACCTTGCTGCCGTCCGGTTCTCAAAAATTAACAAAACAAATTAACGGTTGTATAATTTAAAGCCTGTTCTTCGTTTACATATAGAAAAAATCCCTGCCTATGTCGCTTCGGTTTATTCTCCTCGTTCTTACCGTTACCTCGCTTTGGGCTGCAAAAGCCTCCGCTACTCACGTGCGGGCAGGAGAGATCACAGCCAGAAGGATTTCGCAAACAGCCCTCACCTACGAGATCAAGTTTACCGGCTATTATAATATGGATGCACGCGGGATAGATGCCGCGATGCGGAACACGGACGTCTGGTTCTGGATCACGGGCGACCCCAGGTCCTACCAGGCGCCGCGCGTCGGGGGCCTGAACGGCATGATCGACGTCGGCAACGAAACCACCCGCAACGAATATGTCCTGGTCTACACTTTCGCCGCACCGGGCGTCTATACCATCAACCTGGGCATCG
>MEDT01000169.1 GCA_001724175.1 Cytophagaceae bacterium SCN 52-12
AGGCCGTGAACATGGCTGCCGCAGATTACAGCTAGGCCTACAAACCTGGGCGAGCGGACCTACATTATTTCCGCGTCCGCCGCCTCGACTTGGACGGAAGCATTTCGGGGAGCCCGATCGTGAGCCTGAAGGGTGGAAAGGAGTCCACCGGGATCGTGCTCTATCCTAACCCGGTTGTCAACGGAACGCTGACGCTGGATATGCCGCTTGCAAATATGAGGAGTGTCAGCATTTTCAGCGCAGCCGGCGTCCTGCTGAAGGCCGAAGCTCCTAAGAGCGCTACCGTGGATGTCAGGAACCTGCCCGGGGGAGTATATATCCTGCAGGTAGTGTACGGAAGCGGAGCAATTGCTTCGAAGACGTTTGTCGTCAAGTAGGGCAGATATAAGTAAAAAACTAAGGCTTCGTACCGGGTGATACGAAGCCTTAGTTTTTATTGAAAATTGATCAATACGCTTTCAGGCTGAGATCCAGGCTTTTGACCTGGTGCGTCAGGGCTCCGCTCGAAATCCCGTCAACACCTGTCTCCGCTATCCGGCGTATGTTTTCTTTGGTAATATTGCCGGACGCTTCGGTCTCAAAGCGGCCGCCGATGCGTTTTACCGCTTCACGCATATCTTCAGGCGAAAAATTATCCAGCATAATGATATCCACCCCGCCGATACGTAAAACTTCGTCTACTTCCCCGAGGTTCCTGGTTTCTATCTCTATCTTAAGATCTTTTCCCGTATGGGTAAGATATGCACGCGTTTTCAGGATAGCTGCTTCTATACCGCCTGCATAGTCGATATGGTTGTCCTTAAGCATGATCATATCGTAAAGCCCCATGCGATGGTTATGCGCCCCGCCGACAGCGGTTGCCATTTTTTCAAATATCCTGAAATTGGGTGTGGTTTTCCGCGTATCGAGGAGCTTTACGGGAAGGTCGCCTATCAGGGAGACCATTTCTCTTGTATGAGTGGCGATCCCGCTCATGCGCTGCATGATGTTGAGAACGAGCCTTTCTGCTTTCAGAATAGAGCGCGCGCTGCCTGATACCGTCAATACGATGTCGCCTACCCGTATGGCGTCTCCGTCGTGAAGGATCTGCCCTATGACAAGCGAAGGATCTGCTTCCCGGAAAACTTCAATCCCGGCCGATACGCCGGCGAGTATCCCGTCCTGCTTGACCAGCAGCCTGGCCCTTTCCTGCCGGTCTGCCGGTACGGCCGCCAGCGACGAATGATCTCCGTCGGCAACGTCTTCTTCCAGCGCCAGCCTGATCAGGTCGGTAATCCTGTGCGGATCTGCTTCAATGCTGCCCATCACTTAAAAATGCCTTTCGCCGACTTCTCTTTTCCCAAGCAGAACAGCGCCTATCATCGCCACCAGCAAAAGGATTGCCGCCAGCTCGAACGGTAATATGTAGTCTTTGAACAATATTTTACCCAGGTTCTCCACCATACCTGTCTGCGAGTCGAAATTAGCGGGATCGACTCCCGCCAGCCGGGTCTGGAGATAAGCGCCGAGAAGGATCACGAACAGGGTGCCTCCTATAATAGCCCCCGCCAGCTTGGCCAGCATCGGGTTTTTGCCGTATTCTTCGGCCTTCATGTTCAGGAACATAATGACGAACAGGAACAGCACCATGATGGCTCCGGCATAGACAATTATATTCACTGCCGCCAGGAACTGCGCATTGAGAAGGATATAATGCCCCGATAATGTAAAGAATGTCAGGATAAGATATAATACGCTGTGAACGGGATTTTTGGAGATAATCACCATCAGGGCGCTCAGGACTGTCAGAAATGCGAGGAAAAAGAACAGTGTTTTGGTTGAGTCCTGTATCAGTAAATCATTCATGACCAGATGTCGGTATTCGAATACGGTTTAATTGGATGGGCAAAGATAATTATTATTCGGATATCAGCCGTCAGAAATCAGCTATCGGATAGCCGCTGACTGCTGATAGCCGGCAGCTATTACAGGCGCTTTGGTCCATTCGTTGTTGACCAGCCTCAGGATATTTCCGGGGTTACCGTTCTGCAGCTCGGACGGCAGCAGCGAATCATCCCAGTCCTGGAAAGATTGCGGCCGGGTAAAACGGTAAATGGCGTGGCGTCCCACAGAAGTGAATCTCGCATCGGTCGAAGCAGGGAATGGACCGCCATGGTGCATGGAAGCGCATACCTCGACCCCGGTCGGAACGCCGTTCATGATAAATCTTCCGGCCTTGCGCGCCAGCAGCCGGAGCAGGCCAGGAGCTGCAGCGGCTTCTGCCGGATCGGCAAAGAGCGATACCGTCAGCTGGCCTTTCAGCCGGGCGACTCCATTTTCAAGCGCTTCCATATCTTCAAATTCAACCAGCAGGGAAAAAGGCCCGAATACTTCCTCCTGCAGGGAGGGGTTTTCAAGGAAAGTCCGCCCGTCTGTTTTAAGAATAGTCGCCGGCGCCTGGTTCCCGCCGTTTGAAGGCTGCGCCGTCGTAGCCAGCAGGCTCGCGCCGGGCTGCGAAGCCGCATGCGCAACGAGACGCTCATAATTTTCGCAGATCCCCCTGGTCAGCATGGTTCCCCGGGCGACCAGCTCTATTTCCTTCCTGTAAGCAGCTTCGAAAGCCGGGTTATCGTCCGACCTGAGCATAAAAACAAGACCCGGATTGGTGCAGAACTGCCCGACGCCCAGCGTCACGGAGCCGGCCAGGGTTTTGGCAAGCTGCTCTTTTTTCGCTGCCATCGTTCCCGGCAATATGACCACGGGGTTTACGCTACCCATTTCTGCGAAGACCGGTATAGGCTCCTCGCGCTCCTGTCCGAGCTTAAACAATGCCATACCGCCTTTAAGCGACCCGGTGAAGCCTACCGCCTTTGCAACCGGATGCTTGACAAGAGCCGTCCCGACCTCATGGCCGGAATCGTACAACATGGAAAAAACGCCTTCAGGCATGCCTGTTTTCCGCGCTGCGGCTACGATCGCCTGCGCGGTAAGATCGCTCACGCCCGGATGTGCCGGATGAGCTTTTACGATCACCGGGTTACCTGCCGCCAGCGCCGGACCGGTATCCACTCCAGCCACGGAATAGGCAAACGGGAAGTTGCTCGAGCCGAAAACCACGACAGGGCCCAATGGCACCTGCATTTTCCTGATATCCGGCTTCGGCGCGGGCAAACGATCGGGCAGGGCAGTATCGATAGAAGCGTCTACCCAGGAGCCTTCTTCGATCAGGTCGGCAAACTGGGTCAGCTGGTTGATCGTACGGCCCCGTTCACCCTGCAGCCTGGCCATCGGAAGGCCGGTTTCAAGATGCGCCCTTTCCAGAAGCTCGTCTCCGAGCGAGCTGATCTCTTCACAGATAGCCCTCAGGAACGCCGCACGCTTTGCCGCCGGCAGCGAGCCGAAAGGCAGGGTAGCCGCTTCGGCCAGCTTCATGGCCGATTCCACCTCAGCGGAAGTAGCCTGGTAGAAAACTTCAGGTAGGAAGGTATCCTGTGCGGGAACATAGGATTTAAACGAGTTTTGTCCTTCGGCAGAAAGCTGGTAGCCGATAAAATTCTTTCCTTGAATAGCCATTATCTAAAATACTAATGAAATTTTTAATCAGAGAAGCCGCCCTATGATCTGATCCACGCTGATGCCTTCGGCTTCGGCCTTAAAGTTGCGTACGATACGGTGCCGGAGCACCGCTTTGGCTGTTTGCCCGACGTCTTCGATATCGGGGGAGTACTTACCCGTCAGCAATGCGTTGCATTTGGCGGTGAGGATCAGCGCCTGGGAAGCGCGCGGCCCGGCGCCCCATTCGAGGTAGTCGTTTGCCGGCTGAGCGGCTTCCGCTGAGTGAGGACGCGTTTTCTGGACCAGCCTGACGGCATATTCCACAACGTTATTGGTAACCGGTACCCTCCGGATCAATTGCTGGAAGTACTGTATCTGCTCGCCGGTAAGCACCTGTGCTACCTTCTCTTTCGTTTCGGAGGTAGTCTGCTGCACAATGCGTACTTCCTCTTCATAAGAAGGATAGTCGAGCGTTACCATAAACATAAAACGATCGAGCTGCGCCTCCGGCAGCGGGTAGGTACCTTCCTGCTCGATGGGGTTTTGAGTAGCCAGCACAAAGAAAGGCTGCGGCAGGCCATGCTTCTGGCCGCCGATGGTGACGGCATATTCCTGCATGGCTTCCAGCAACGCAGACTGGGTCTTGGGCGGGGTACGGTTGATCTCGTCGGCCAGGATGATATTGGAGAAAACCGGTCCCTTGATAAATTTGAAATTCCTGTTTTGATCGAGCGTCTCCGACCCCAGTATATCGGAAGGCATCAGATCAGGCGTGAACTGGATCCGGTTGAAAGTCAGATCGAGAGAAGATGCGATGGTCTGGATCAGAAGGGTTTTAGCCAGTCCCGGTACACCGACCAGGAGACAATGCCCCTGGCAGAAAATTGCTGTGAGAAGCAGCCTTACTACTTCATCCTGGCCTACGATCACCTTCCCGATTTCCTTTCTCAGCGCTTCATAAGCCGCTTTAAGCGCGTCCGCCGCTTCTACGTCAGATCTATAATTCACTGTATATTAATCATTAAAGAGTTCAAAACAGGGACCATAAAGAAAGATAGCAACCCGTCCATTTTTCATCGCTTACAAAAGAAAGGAACTTATCGAACTTCTCCAAGGATTTGGCGCCCGGGAGGGAGCTGCGCGTTCGAAAAGGTAATTATAATTAAACTGGATCAATTAGAAATTAAACGGGGCTTTCATGTAAAAACGCCTTTTCAGCAGTCATAGTAATTGTTAACCTGGAACCATCATTTTTTACCATTTCTACAGATCATGGAAAATACCTCAAGAAGAAACTTTCTTAAGAATCTGAGCATTCTCGCGGCGGGCATGAATATGCCGCTGCCGGCTGATGCCTTCGGCGCAGATAAGAAGCTGAGAGTACTGCTCGTAGGTACCGGCGTGAGGGGAACTTCCTTCTGGGGGCAGCGCCTGGTCAGGCAGTATCCCGACATCCTGGAGTTTGTCGCGTTGTCCGACATCAATCCCGGCCGGCTGGCCTATGCCAAACAGTATATGGGGGTGAATTGCCCGACTTATACGGATTTTGACAAGGCGCTCAGAGAAACTAAGCCCGACCTGGTGATCGTGACCACCGTAGACGCTACCCACCATGAATTTATAGTCAAAGGCCTGAAGAACGGCTGTGACGTCATCACCGAGAAGCCGATGACTACAGATGCTGAAAAATGCCAGGTTATCCTGGATGCTGAAAAAGCCTCCGATAAAAAGCTCCTGGTGGGTTTTAACTACCGCTGGAGCCCTTATGTGACAAAGATCAAAGAATTGCTGGCCGCTAACTCGGTAGGCAAAATTACCTCCGTCGATTTCAACTGGTACCTCAACATCCACCACGGCTCTTCCTATTTCCGTCGCTGGCATGGCCTGGTGAACAAGGGCGGCTCCCTGTGGGTGCACAAGGCCTCGCACCACTTCGATCTTCTCAACTGGTGGATAGACAGCGACCCCGAAGAGGTTTTTGCCTATGGCGCCCTGGAGCACTACGGTAAGAACGGCCCCTTCAGGGGGAAAAGCTGCCGGAGCTGTCCGCATAAAAATGAATGCAAATACTATTGGGATATTACCAAAAGTAATCATGACATGAAGATGTATGTCGAGAATGAGCAGTATGACGGCTATGTAAGGGACGGTTGCGTATATCGCGAGGAAATAGACATTTTCGATAAAATGTCGGCTCAGATCAAATATGCCAACGACGTTGTGGTGAACTATTCACTCACCACCTATTCGCCTTATGAAGGTTGGAAAATTGCGTTCAACGGAAGCGAGGGCAGGATAGAGGCCTGGCTCGATATCCCTTTTATGAAAAATGAGCAGCTCGACCAGGCAGCCCTTCATGCCGCCGAAATGAACCAGGGCGGTAAATCCGACGTCATCAGCGAGCCGGTTGTAGTGCACAGGAATTTTGAAGATTTGAAGATCATCCAGGTGACCAGCGAACGCGCCGGGCATGGAGGCGGCGACCGCAGATTGCAGGATAAGCTCTTTAAAAATCCGAACGCGCCCGATCCCCTCAAGCATGCGGCAGGTATCCGCGACGGCGCTATGGCGATATTGATAGGCATTGCCGCCCGCAAGAGTATCCGGACCAACCAACCGGTCAAAATAGGAAGCCTTACTTCACTCAAGCCAAGCGTAAAAAGGCTATAGCATAAATATGCTGAAGCTTTAAGAGCAGGCCCTTGAAAATACCCGCTGACAAAAAATCCCCCGCAAATAGAATTTGCGGGGGAACCGGGGGGGGCCTTTGTTCTGAATTTAAAAGAATGCTATAGCGCGGGTATACGAAGCACCTGGCCCGGATAAATTTTATCAGGGTGTGTCAGCATAGGTTTGTTGGCTTCGAAAATAACCGGGTATTTGTTTGCATCACCGTAATGTTGTTTGGCGATTTTAGACAAAGTATCTCCCGATACGACGGTATAAAACTGTGCTTCAGGCTGCGGATCGGCCACTGTCAGCCGGTTGTCAACTGCTTCGACTCCTTCCACGTTACCGACTGCCAGGGCAATTTTTTCGGAATCTTCCTGCCTGGCCACTTCGCCTTCCAGCGTTACGGTGTCGCCTGAAGTCTTGACAGTGAGATTGTTATAGGCAAGTCCCAGAGACTTTACATGCGCCAACAGGGAGCTGGCCCTCAGTGGCTCCACTTCGGGGGTAGGAGCGGCTTCTTCTTTTTTAAAGACTTTTTCCCCGACTCCTTTCAAAAATGATAGTAATCCCATTTGATATAATGATTAAAAGTTAAAAATTTGATACTGATAGCTTCAATATGCTCAAAGCTATGTCAAAATCACGGTTAGTACAATGGTTAGACCGGAAAATAACAAAGCGGTCACATACCTGCCGGAAGAAGATGCTTACCCCGCCATATGTTTAATCCCGCAGGCTTCGCGGGAAACGTCCCTGATCCTTTTTAGCCGCCGGATCATACTTCCGCTACCGCGTCGTCGATCGCTTTGCCGAAATCCATGCCGTCAGCTTTGGTTTTTGAAAAGCCGGGAAATGCCAGCGCGGCGGGAATATCTCTTTCCAGGTTGAGCCTTTCCTGGCTGACAGTCAGGCACACCCGGTTTTGATGAAGCCATTTTCCGAGATACTCCTGCTCGGTCTGGCCCGGCGTAGGCACCAGGAGGGCTTTTTTCTGTAAGACAGCCAGGTCCATCAGTGTCGAATACCCGCTCCGGCAAATGACAAGCTCCGAGCGCGCGATCGCATCCTCCAGGTCTGAAGTGCCAAGATAGGGATGGTACCTGATGTGCGGGGGCAGTCCTCCCGGCGCCCTGCCTGCCGGAGCCCCCGCGGCTACGGTAAAATGGTATTGCGGGAGCACCGAAGCCTGCTTCAGCAAGCAGGATTCAAACAGGCTGCGGGTGGGTTCCGGACCGGAGATCAATACGAGGATCTGTCCCTGCGTTTCCCCGGCCACGGTAGCCTGACCGGAAAATTGGGAAAGCCATCCTATGTAGAGAGCGTTGCCGGGAAGCTTGCCGGGATGGGAAAGCACTCCTCCGAGGCTGTCATCGCCCGGATAATCTACCACCCAGCACGCGGCGAACCTGCCGAGCAGCCTGTAGTGCAATTTTCTCAGAATATTGTCGACGCTCTTACCCATTCCTGAAATGACCTGGAGCTGATGGGTAAGGATCACCGAACGGACTTCCTCCGCATAGAGCCCGTAGCGGTTGTCGGAGATAACCAGGTCGAAATGCGCCGACCGCAGCAGTTCCTGAAGCCAGCGCCTTTCCCTGCGTATAGCGCGCAGGATCTTCGGTATCTGCCAAATGATACGGATCATAAAGCCGCTGCGTTTTTTGCTGTAGCTGATCCGGTAGCCTTGTAGGGGAAGGATTGCTATTCCGGGAAAAGCGACTTTCAATACCCCGGCCGCACGATTTTCACCGGCTATTACTACTTCATGGCCTTTGCTGAGCAGGTACCTTGCGAGCGGGATACAGCGCGTTGCGTGGCCTAATCCCCAATCGAGGGGCACTATGAGTATCCGGAGTTTTCTTTCGGCAGGCAACGGGATTTCGGAGTTTTTAGAGCTGGTTTCAGTGCTGAATCCAGCACTAAATTCAGTGCTAAAAGTGTGAATTATTCGGGAGAAAAGAAAGAAAGGGCGATGGAGCGGGCGGGGTGGTGGCGGAATAGTCCCGGGACAACAGTAAGAAATCTCCAAATTTCTTATATTGAGCGCCGGCTGATAGGCAGCCCCGGAAAAAGCAGCGGTCAATGAACATAAACTGGCAGCCTTCAGGGCTTCAAAACAATACGGTACGGCTGATACCGTTGGAAATTTCAGATTTCGAGCGCCTCTATACAGTAGCGTCGGATCCGCTTATATGGGAGCAGCATCCCGAAAAGGATAGGTTTCAGCGCCCGGTTTTCCGGAAATTCTTTGACCTTGCAATTGCCTCCGGAACAGCATTTTTAATAACGGACGCGGGCAGCGGCGAGGTGATCGGGTCTACCCGGTTTTACGGGTTCAACAGCGATAAAAGCTCAATTGATGTAGGGTACACCTTCCTGGCCAGGCGTTGCTGGGGAGGGGCCTTCAACCGCGCAGCCAAGACCCTGCTGCTGGATTACGCCTTTCAATTTGTAGAAAAGGTTTATTTCCATGTCGGCCTGCACAATACCCGTTCTTTCATAGCGGTGAGCCGTCTGGGCGCCAGGGAAGAAAGCCTCATTGATTTTGATCATTACGGGGACAAGCTGCCGCACCGGCAGCTTGTCCTGGAGCGCACGGACTGGGAGAACAGGGCCGGTAAAACGCTATTTTGACCCGGTCCTTTCGGGAAGGGCGACTCTTTGGGAAACGCCGTCGTCGTTCTGCACTATTTTTACAAACAGAACACCGGCCGCAGCGTCTTTCAATTTGATCTGTCCGGCAAACTCGCCTTCAAAGTCCTTCAGCTCTTTTCTGCCCTGTTCTTTCCCTTTGGTGTCGGTCACGGTTATGACCACATCTCCTTTTTCCCTGACGGCGAAACGGAGATTCAGATAGCCGTCAAAAGGCCGGTTCGGGTTGATCGATACGGCCCTCACTGTTTTCGACGAATTCGGGAACCCGTTTTCCCAGCCCAGGGTAAAAGCCTTTGTTTTATCAATACGATCCGCTAGATCGAAGCCGAAAACTGCCGGACGCGATTCGACATCCGCCAATAGCTTGTTCACTTTGAGCTCGATCTTCGCGGCATTTTTCGACAGGGCGGTGTCCAGCTGCCATCCCAGCCGGTCGAGCTCCGTCCAGCGAAAATCGGGGTGGCGCGGGAAAATAGTCACGGCATGAGCTCTTTCATGCCCGGGTTCGCCGATTCTTCTCATCTTTCTGTATGGCTCCCGCTTTTGTATATCACCGTCTTCCATCGTAATGGTGATCCGCCGGTTTTTACCTTTGCCTTCGATGTCGAGCGCGCCCAGCAGGCTGTCGAGATGAGCGCGCTGCTGTTCAGGCGACAGCTCACCGGTATCGTAGCTCCGCTCTTCCACCGTTCTGTCGCCGCCGTTTTCCTCGACGATCTGGACGGTAATGCGCGACTTCTCCTTTTTCGTGAGCGTGTCCTGCGCTTTCAATGCGGGTATGCCGGCCAGCAGCCCGCATGTTAATAAGAGATATTTCATTGTATATAAAAATTAGTTAGACAATCAATTTCAATTGGATAGCTGCTGCCGGATAGCAGACGGGCCGATTTCCGACTCCTGACTTCCGATAGCCATTCCACGCGTGTTAAAGTATGTTAAAACCCGGCCCGGCGGATGGATGAAACTTATTTTTGTACCGTAATGCCACAGCAAGAGACGCGGTGAAAAAGGAAATGTTGCATGAACAGCTGAGAAATGACACCCGGAAAGATAAAAGCTATCGTTTTTTTTATGTGCCTGTCGATGATAGGGCTCATTACCTTCCAGTGGTATTGGATCCGGGAGGCATTGGCGGCGCAAAATGACCGTTTCAACGACAAGGTAGCGGAGGCCGTTCAGAACGTTGCCCATAAGCTGGAAAAGCAGGAAATCGTCTATCTGCTTCAGCAGAGGAGAGAAGACGAGATCCAGAAGGAAAAGCTGCGCCAGATGACCATTCTTGCCAGGACGAAGGAAAATCGCCCCGCCAGGAAAGATACGATCGTCCTGATCGCGCCTGAAAATGCCTGGGCGCGGAGAAAAGGAGGGGAAATCCCGATCCCGCACCGTAACCGCGGGCTTCAGTCCGATGCGCTGGTACCGTCGTTCCACCAGCTGATCGAGCGGGAGCAGCAGCTGATCGACGAGTTTTTCAGGGCTCAGCAAATGGGTACCGCGGGCATCGAAGAGTTTATCCGGCGCCGGATGAACGATGAAATTTTCTGGGGGAATGCTTTTGGCGGTACAAACAGCGTCGATAAGCAGGGAGAGCTGGCCAGGAAGCCGGTGAGGGGAAATGTGAAGTCGCGGAAACCGGAAAAGCTGCCGCCCGTGCCGAAATCGACCGAAGCCGAGGTGTTGCTGAGGGAAGTCATCGAAGATATTATGTACACCAAACGCCCTGTCCACGAACGCGTCAATCGCTTCCTGATGGACTCGCTGCTAAGGCGGGAATTCAGCGAAAAAGGGATCACACTTCCTTTTTCGTTCGCGGTAAGGCCTCATAACCAGGCGGAAATGCTGTTCAGCACAGCAGATGCCGATATGAAAGTATGGGAACAAAAAGCCTATAAAACCACTCTTTTTCCCGGCGCTACACCGCGTTCGGNCCTGGCGCTACACCGCGTTCGGGGGGAGTGCTGTTTGTCTATTTCCCCGGGAAACAGCAATATGTCCTGGAAAAAACGGGAGCGATGATGACGGGATCGGTCCTGCTGGTGATGGTCGTGATGGTATGCTTTTATGTAGCCGTCTCCACGATCATCAGGCAGAAGAAGCTGTCGGATATCAAGAGCGATTTCATAAATAATATGACGCACGAGCTGAAAACCCCTATTTCCACCATCGGGTTAGCAGTCGATATGGCCGTGGAGAAGAGCTCGTCGATGCCCGGCGGGGAAGGTGTAGCCCGCTATATGGACATCATCGGTACGGAAAACCGCCGGCTCGGCGTGCAGGTGGAAAGAGTCCTCCAGATGGCGCAGATGGAAAAGGGCAACCTCGAACTAAAGCGGGAGACTGTGAATGTACATGACCTGATCGAAAAAGCGCTGAATAACCTGAGCGTGCAGCTGGAGCGCAGGAACGGAGATCTCACGCTCGATTACCAGGCCAGCCTCGAGCATGTGCACGGTGATCCTGTACATCTGACCAACGTCATCTATAACCTTGTGGACAATGCGATCAAATATTCTCCCGACACGCTAAAGCTTGGCATCGGCACCGAAAACCAGGAAAACGGGATAGCCATATCTGTTTCCGACAGCGGAATAGGACTGAGCAAAGAGCAGATCACCCGTATTTTCGAAAATTTTTACCGGGTACCGACCGGCAACCGGCACGATGTGAAAGGCTTCGGACTGGGATTGAGCTACGTGAAAAAAATTGTCGAAGCCCACGGCGGCCGGGTATCCGTCAGGAGTAAAAAAGGAGAGGGGTCTACCTTTACAGTCTGGCTGCCTTTAATGGGTGATAACCCATTACACATATGAAATAGCTAATGGCTCAAACCTTTTTATACACATGAAAAAACTTCTCTTGGTTGAAGATGATCCGAATCTCGGCTCCCTTTTGCAGGAATACCTGGGTTCTAAAGGCTACAGCACCGATTGGGCGAAGGATGGCCAGCAGGGATGGGATAAGTTCGTCGAAGGACAATATGACCTGTGCATCTTCGACGTCATGATGCCCAGGAAAGACGGATTCGCGCTTGCCAAAGAAGTAAGGATGAGCGGGAAAAAGGATGTTCCCATTATTTTTCTCACGGCCAGATCCATGAAGGAAGACACGATCCAGGGATTGAAGATCGGCGGGGACGATTACCTGACCAAGCCGTTTGACAGGGAAGTGCTGCTGGCCAGGATAGAGGCTGTCCTGAGGCGCTATAACCCGCATCCTTCCGTCCAGGGAGAGACTGCCGGCTCAGTTTACAGGATCGGCTCCTATGTGTTCAGCTACGATATGCAGCAGCTCGCCTGTAACGGTGAAACCTTCCGGCTTACAAGCAAGGAATCGGAATTGCTGAAGCTTTTTTGCGAGAATCTCAACCAGCCTGTCGGGAGAAGCTATGCGCTTAAAATGATCTGGGGTGATGACTCCTATTTCAACGCCAGGAGCATGGATGTCTATATCACCAAGCTCAGGAAGCACCTGAAAAATGATCCTTCCATCCAGATCATCAATCTTCACGGGGAAGGTTTCAGGCTGGCAGTGTAACAGGAAAAAGAATTGGTTACCTTTGCAGCAAAATCAGAAAGCTGCACTATGTTTTATATAGCACGTCGCCCGCGCAGGAACCGCAAATCAGAAGCAATCAGGGATATGGTCCAGGAAACACAGCTATCCCTGAACGATCTTATCTTCCCCATGTTCGTTGTCGACGGCTCGGGCGTCAAAACAGAGGTTTCCTCGATGCCCGGGATCTACCGTCATTCCCCGGACCTCCTGCTGGAAGAGATAAAAGAGCTGCAGGACCTGGGTATCAGGGCGATCGATCTTTTTCCCAACTACCCGGAAAGTCTCAAAGACCGGGCGGCTTCGGAAAGCTACAGGGAGGACACTTTCTACCTGAAGACGCTGACGGCGGTGAAAGAAAAATTCCCGGAAATAACATTGATGACCGACGTCGCCATGGACCCGTACAGCAGTGACGGCCACGACGGCGTGGTGGTGAACGGGGAGATCCTGAACGATCCTACGCTGGAGATCCTCGGCAAGATGGCGCTGGCCCAGGCCCGGGCCGGGGCAGACATCATCGGCCCGAGCGACATGATGGACGGGAGGGTAGGGCATATCAGGAGCATACTGGATGAAGCGGGCTTCACCGGTGTATCGATCATGTCCTATACGGCAAAATACGCCAGCGCCTTTTACGGCCCGTTCAGGGATGCGCTCGATTCCGCTCCGAAATTCGGGGACAAGAAAACCTACCAGATGAATCCCGCCAACAAACGGGAGGCGCTTATAGAAGCTCAGCTCGATATTGAGGAAGGAGCCGATTTCCTGATGGTAAAGCCGGCACTGTCTTACCTGGATATCATCAGCCTTTTAAACGACAACTTTGATATTCCGGTAGCTGCTTATAATGTTTCCGGGGAATATGCCATGATCAAAGCCGCCGACAGGAACGGCTGGCTGGATGGCAGCAGGATAGCCATGGAGGTTGTGCTGAGCATCAGGAGGGCAGGGGCGAAGGTCATACTGACCTACTTCGCCAAGGAGCTGGCAATGGGGTTATAATCATTTCATCCCTTCGGGATTGTCTACCGTGAAATCCCGAAGGGATGAAATCATTGTACGCACTAGGTGAGGCTGTTCAGCGCGCGGTCCAGGTGTACATAGCCGCCGTCCACGTAAATGATCTGGCCGGTCGTATGGCTGGATTTCCCGGAAATCAGGAATGCGGCCATATTGGCAATCTCTTCGGCGGTTGTCATACGTTGTCCGAGCGGGATATTCTTTTCTATAGATGCTCTCGTCCCCTCCGGGTCCGGGAGCGTATTGATCCATTTTTCATAAAGAGGGGTCCAGCATTCGGCCACTACGATGGCATTTACCCGGATCCCGTATTTCAGCAATTCCACTGCCCATTCCCGCGTCAGCGCATTCCGCGCACCGTTGGACGCCGCGTAGCCGGACGTATTGCCCTGACCGGTTTCGGCTGTTTTAGAAGTAATATTAACGATGGTCCCTTTCGATGCCTTCAAAGCCGGCAGCGCATAATGGACCATCAGATAATAGTGCACCACGTTCCTGTGCAGCGAAGCCATAAATCCTTCATAAGAGCCGTTTTCCAATCCTACACCATCATTGACGCCAGCGTTGTTGATCACGCCGTCGATGCGCCCGTACCTTTCCAGCACAGCTTTTACCGCTGCTTCGGAAGCCGCCGGATCGGTCAGCTCAGCCACCACATGGGAAGCCAGCAGTCCCAGGCCCGTCAGCATATCTACTACTTTCTGGTTATCGTCGGCATTCCTTCCGACAATGACCGGGATAGCGCTTTCATTGGCAAGCACATTGACAATAGCTTCGCCGATACCTTTGGCGCCGCCGGTAACGATGATGACCTTTTCTGTTAAATGCAGGTTCATTAAATAATAAGGAGTTTAAATGTTGATAATACCTCACCCCCCTTGCCTCCTCTCCTTCACAGAAGAGGGGAGTGGGTTCTTAAGGGCTTGCAGGCTGGCTTTGAGCAGTTGCCGATAGCTGATTTCTGATAGCTAAAACCTTATAGCTAATACCTAAAACCATCCTTTTGACTTCGATGTTGTCTTTTTGCCGGTCAGCATCCCAAAGACACCCCTGATAAGCTCCCGGCCTATCTGCCGTGTGATAGGCGCCGAAAGGACCTGCTCGAAGGCAGACTTTTCGGCTCTCCTTGTACCGCTGCCTGTTTTCTGCTTTGCTTCCTCCTTTATCTGTTTTTCCTGCTCCGCTATCCTGTTTTGCTCCTCTATCCGCCGGGCAAGAACTTCATAAGCGCTTTCCGGATCTACAGAGTCCTTATACTTCCGGTACAGCTGAGAGTTCCGGTACCGGCTCTCATAGTCGGCTGTCGCCAGGGGGCCCATAACGGAAGTAGGAGGGAGCAGATGGGTTGCGGCGACCTCGGTCAAACGGCTGACGTCATGCGA
>MEDT01000170.1 GCA_001724175.1 Cytophagaceae bacterium SCN 52-12
TTTAAGGTCAAAATCATTGGTGCCGGTCAGGGCGGTGAATATATTCCAGAGTCCTTCCTTTTCCGGGCGTTCCGCCTCAAAGTGGTCGATAATCGCCTTTTTGTAATGTGTCTTCAGCGTATCGTTGAATGCATAGCGGTACAGGCCCCAGTAGCCCAGGAAGTACATTTCGTCGTCCGAATGATTCCAGCCGTCGGACAGCACCTTGCTAAGCTCATCGGCGTCGGCTGTTTTGCCGATCGTTTCCATCGGCCTCATCAGGTTTTCGAAATAGCCGTTCTTATGCATCAGCTCAAATGCTTTAGCCTTGTACTTCTCCTTTTTCGTGAAATGATAGGCAGTCTGGAGCATGGCAACGATGTTGGAAGAGTTCAGCTTGCGGTCGCCGACCGATACGGGGAAGGAATTGACATAGTCGGGATGCCATTTTCCCCATTGGGTAGGCTTGCCGTCAAAGTCGATCAGGTACATATTGTTGCTGATGATATGATTCATCAGCGTATCGATGAGTGTAATGGAGCGGCTCCTGATGTCCTCGTCATCGATCAGCTCGGCTAGTACGCCGAACACGAAAATATGTCCTATGGCCTCGTCGCTGCTGGTGGTCGATTTCCAATCCCAGTCGGGATGCGCGCTGCGCTGCCATCTTTCGGGGTCAGACAGCTCTTTCATGTGTCCTGTACGCTCAAATGACCGCGCAGGGAAGCCCGGTACGGGATTGATGCTGTAGAGTCTTTCCATCGCATCCAGCGATTCGCGGCAGTTTTCCAATGCCTCCGGATCGCGGGTTACCGAGTAGCGGAAAGCTTCCCCGCCGAGGTACATCGAAGTCCACAGGCCGTCATTGTCCGAGTCATCTAGATACCCGGTATTCACATTGCCTTTCTGCATCCCGCTGAGCGTCGAGTTAAAGCCGTTGCGGATATGCCGCGACCGTACCTGCCGGTCATAAAAGGCAGCCTTTTCCTGTAAGGTCCATTTGCGGAAAACAAGGCGGGTCAGCCCGTTGGGAGTCAGCAGGAGCACGGAGTTCTCCGGTCCGGGTGAAACAGACCTGACGTTGTTGTCGAGAATCCATCTTTCGCCGTTGTAGTAGTCGAATTTGCCGTCCTTCCGTAATGCGAATGCGCCCCGCGTAGTTCCGAACCAGGTTTTTTCGCCGATCTGGGCTACAGAATTGATCTCTGTCCAGGGAAGCCTTTTGTTGACGGGGCCGTCCTGCTCGCCGGTGCTGATATTATAGGCGATATAGCCGTCGGAAGTTCCTATGATTACCCGGTTCTTTGCGGGGGCTACATCAAACGAAGTAAAATTGGCGCCTTTGAAAACCTGGCTGAGCGACCGGGAAGCGGGCGAAAAGACGTGCAGCGTACTTTTTCCCAGGATCCAGAAAGCGTTTGCGTTTTTCTGGTAGCGAACGCCAATGACCTCATCGGATTTAAGGCTGCCTTTCCAAAGGGTTTGCGAGTCCTTTATGAAATGCAGTGATTTCCCGTCGGAGACCATGAACTGAAAATCCTGTCCGCCATCGAAAAGAGCGGCATTTTTCAGCCCGTGCTCAACATAGAGCTTCCCGGCCCAGGCGTTGCTGAACACTACCTTGTCGGAGAGGTACACCAGCTGCCCGTCGTATTGCAGCACTCTTTTAATGGCCTTGTCTTTCATGAACCGGTAGCTGTTATCGGCGATCAGGTTCCCCGGGAACAGGAATTCACCGTCGTTCGGATGGAGCAGCCCGGAGCCGGCCACAACCTGGATCTTCCCGTTACGGTCTGCCGCAGCGGCGACAAGGGGCTGTCCGGCCTGCGACCACTCGTATTTAATGCTATGCTCCTGTTCAAAGGGCTTGTCGTAGTGAACCGGTTGTTGTGCCTGAGCCCTTATTGCCGGCAGGAGGGGTATCAGCCATAAAACGGATAATAGGATTTTCTTCATCAGAATAAAAAGAGTACTAAGTTTTTGATTACTGGATCTGTCATTTTTCTCCGGGCCTGCCACAACCGACCCGGGGAATTTCTGAAGTGGCCTTTCGACAGGTAGTCCC
Source organism: Cytophagaceae bacterium SCN 52-12 (assembly GCA_001724175.1). Taxonomy (GTDB): domain Bacteria; phylum Bacteroidota; class Bacteroidia; order Cytophagales; family Spirosomataceae; genus Ravibacter. The sequence continues at coordinate 2,045 of MEDT01000170.1, forward strand.
GTCCTTGTATAAGCATTACGCCGGGAGCGGGCGTCAGGACTATCCGCAGGTTACTGAAAAAGCACGGGATTGTGTCCCGGATATTAAATCTGAGCTGTTTGCGTAAAAGGAGGATTAATTTACGCAAAATACGACGATCAGAATCAGAAGGGCTTGTAAATTTATATCCGAAATATAAATCGTACAAAAATGTTTTTGATAGCATCTCTATAAAGTCTGCTCAGCCGGTGAATAGAAAGAGTATGGCCCCCCCGATTTTTTCTGCGGCTGGGCAGTACAGAGATGCAAAGCAGATGCGGAAGAGCCTGAGGTGTTTAAAGTTAGAAAGTCCAACTCCTTAATGAAACATATATGAACGAAGTAATTCTACAACAAGTGATCGAGGGTGACAGGGCAGCATTTTCTGTTTTGTTCGACCATTACAAGGGGCCTGCTATGCGTTTTTGCTACACGATAGTAAAAGACGAGGCGGAGGCGGAGAACATGCTTCAGGATGTATTTATTAAGATTTGGGAGCGGAGGCACCAGATCAAGCCTGAGCTTAACTTTAACTCCTATTTATATACCTGCCTGAGAAATGTTTCCTTTGATTTTCTGAAGAAAATGGAAAAGGAGCAGGTTTTGCGTCAGAAATATTTTGAGCGGATAGAGCAGATCGCGCATGATGAGAGCCAGGAATACGAAATCCGGATGTCTCAGCTGGAGTGTGCCGTCGACAACCTGTCGACTAAGAGAAAGCAGATCCTGAAAATGAGCCTCGAGGAAAATAAATCCTACCAGGAGATAGCATCTTCTCTGAAGATATCGAAAAACACTGTAAAGAACCAGCTGGTAAAAGCGCGCCAGTTTTTAAAACATCAATTGGAAGCCAAGTACTCTATCGGGTGATGCACGTACAGGAGGTAATTCATTTATTTTAACCGGCCTGGGTAACCATTAAGGGATTAAGAACATTAAGTACTTTCTTAATTATACTTAATCTCTTAATGGTTCAAAAAGTGAAACAGCAAAAACGGCTCGTCAGACATAAGTTCTTTTGAGCCGTTTTTGTTATTAAGGGCTGTAAGATCAGCTTTTCTTCGCTTTTGCCAGCACATCTGCGAGCCTGACGGCCTTTCCTCCCTGGCGCTTGCTTTCGTCTGCCGCTTCCATAAATGTGAAGATCTCTATGGTCTCTTCCGGGGTTACGGGTACTTTGCCTGTTTCGAAATATTCAATGATATCCTCAAGCAGCGGATCGTAGCCGCCATAGGGGCCCATGGTGCGGTTGCCGTCCGTCGTATAAACCGTGCCTCCGTAGTTATGCTTCCCGGTGCGCGTACCCCGGAAGGTGCCTACCCGGCCGTCTTCCCACACGCCTACCACGATGTCGGTTCCGTCGGTATGCACTCTTGTCACTTCCTTACAACCGGTTCCCATGACGGTATAGAGGGTTTCGACGCCGTGTATCCCGTACCAGAAAAGGTCGGGGTGCGTCTTTTCAAGACTGGCGGGGCTATAGGCATCGGCGCCAACCACCTTGCTCTTGTCGAGCCCTTCGATGCCTTTTATATAGCGGAGCGACGAAGCGGAAAAGATGGGGACTTTATATTTCTTCGATGCTTCAAAGATAGCCAGGGTGTCCTTGAGGCTGGCTGCTATGGGCTTGTCGATAAAAACGCGTTTTCCTGCTTTGAGGACAGGGACCACCTGCTCCAGGTGAAGGCGCCCGTCGTTGGTCTCCAGCAGCACGACGTCTACCTGCTTGAGAAGATCTGCTATAGAGTCCGCTATCTTGACATTCAGCTTCTTGACCTCCTCGATATAGCCCGGGATCCGGCTTGCGCTGGTTTCTATGTCCTTGCTTCCGTAAGGATATGCAGCCACGATCTTATATCCTTTATATTTCGGAGAGGGCTCGGAAGCGTTCAGCAGCTTCGTGAAGGCGATGCTGTGAGAAGTGTCGAGCCCGATGATCCCGACTCTCTTCCCGCTTTCTTTGACGGCGGAAAAAGATTCGGACGGGTCAAGCAGGGCGATGCCCAGGGTTCCGGCAATAGCTCCGGAAAGAAATTTGCGGCGATTTAGGTTTAAATCCATGGGTTTGTTTTTTACAAGTCGTCTTTCCGACGTTTTTATTATTACTATATCAGCTGACAGGCTTCCGGATACTTATGCCGGGCCAATTATCATCAGCCGGCAAGGCATGCACCGCCCCGTTATTTCAGCCGCTGCTTTCAATTCCGGTAGTATTCATGATTTTCCCGTGTTATGATATCGATGGGCATAAAATGTTCTTTCGGTACCTGCTGCCCCAGCACCAGGTGCTGGTAAAGCGACATAGCTGCCCTGTATCCCTGGTCTTCCGCCTGGTGACAGATCAGGAAGTCGATCGTTCCGTTCTTCAGGTACCTGATGTTTTCGGGTGTATAATCATAGCCTATTACCGATACGTGACGGCGCTGGCTGTTGTATAGAAAAGACGCTACGGTCGAAACCTGGGAATTGGTAACGAAAACCGCTTCGATCTCAGCATGGAACATGAACACATAGGTAAGATATCTGGCTACGGATTCGTACTCGGTGTCGCGTATGTCGATGCGTGTGATCTCGCTGGGAAGGCTGTTTTCCCTGAAATATTTCCTGAAGCCGTTTTCGATCTGGAGGTAATTGAAGCTATCCGACTCGGTGGCGATATTGACCACCAGCAGCTTGCGGCTGTTCCTGAGCAGCCGCGATATGAGGTTTGCAGCTACATAGCCGCTTTGAAAATAGGGCGGACCTATATAGGTAAGGTTGCTCTGATCCGGAATATTGGAATCCAGGAATACGAAAGGGATCCCTCTCTGCTGGCATTTTTCAAGCACATGTTTACTCTCTTCTACAAACGAAGGAGCTAGTATGACGCCGTCGTAGTCGGATTCCATTGCCGCTTTCGCCACTGCGCTGAAGCTGCTCCGGCTGCTGGGATCGAACAGCATGGGGTCGATCCGGACGCCGAACTGCCTGATCTCCTTTTCTGCGCGCTTGAGGCCGTTGAGCGGGGCATGCCAGAATTCCGATTCTTCGGTTACCTGCGGAATGATGGCGGCCAGCCGTGTAACCTTACCCAGCGCCAGCCTGCTTGCCATCAGGTTGGGAAGATAGTCGAGCTCCTCGATGATCTTGTTGATCCTGGCTTTGGTTTTCTCCGAAACTCCAGACCTGTTATGAATTACCCGGTCCACCGTCGCAATCGATACGTTGGCCCTCTTGGCAATTTCCTTTACACCGGAAAGGCTCTTTTGCTGGCTGTCTGGTTTCGAAACTTCTTTCACTAGACGGGCTTACGGTTTGGGAAAAATACTGCTTGTTCTTTCCAGGGGTACAGCATATCCGTCTATCCCGCATGCTCCCTGGAACATTCTTTGTATTAAGATGCCAACGGCTCGCAAAAACTACTCACCATCTGTCAATTGTTTGGACGCCTGGGGCCACGCCCATTCGATGATCCGGGCGAAGGCGATTACCAGCACACATCCTATCAGGTTAAGCCACAGGAATGCGGTCAGGTCCCTGATATAGCTGACGACAACAAAGATTTCCCCGATAACCGCACCCAGAAAGACAGCCCGGGCGCCTATTTTCCTGAAATAGAAAGCAACGAGGAAAATACCCAGTATAACTCCGTAAAACAGTGATCCGAGCACGTTTACCGCTTCGATCATGCTTCCGAAGCGGGAGGCGTACTGAGCTACTATCATGCAAAAAATCCCCCAACCTAACGTCGCCCACCTGCTGGCAGCCACGTAATGCTGCTCGGATTTGTCTTTGGCAAATATGCGTTTATAGAAATCCACGATAGTGGTCGACGCCAGCGACTGGTAAGCGGAGGCGACCGACCCCATACAGGCCAGCAGTATCACAGCAATGAGCAGCCCGACGAGGCCTGCCGGGAGATAATCGGTGATGAACCTGAGAAAGATATAATTGACGTCGTTGGTAGCATTGCCCGTAGCTTTCGTGAGGAGGTCGCCGGCTTCGCTGCGAAGCTGCTGAAGCTCCTTTTCTGCGGCGGAAAGCACCTGCCGCGATGCGTCGATCGCGGCTTTATCGTCCGTATCGAGCGCTTCGTCGAGCCTGATCACCTCCGCTCTTTTGGCAAGCTGAAGCTCCTCGTGCTTTTCTTCGAGCAGCTTATACGCGCCGGAAAACTCGGTGCCCTGTATTTTCTGCACCGGGAGCCGGTCAAAATGCAAAGGCGGCGTCTCAAACTGGTAGAAAGCGAATACCAGCGCGCCTACCAGCAGGATAAGGAACTGCATCGGTATTTTCAGCAGCCCGTTCATGGCCAGCCCCAGTCGGCTCTGGCCTACGGTGCTGCCGGTCAGGTAGCGCCCGACCTGCGACTGGTCCGTCCCGAAGTAGGAGAGCTGGAGAAAAAAGCCGCCGATAAGGCCCGACCATACGTTATAGCGGTTGCTGAGATCGAAAGTAAAGTCGATCGCGTTGGTTTTTCCCATTTTCCCGGCCACGTGGAGGGCGTCGGTAAAGGAGACCTGCGGCGGCAGCATCCTGACCACCATATACCCCGCGGCTACCATGCCGAGGGTGACGATGCCCATTTGCAGCAGGTGGGTATAGGACAAGGCGCGCGCGCCGCCTATCACCGTATATAACAGCACGGCCGAGCCGGAAAGAATATTGGTATGCAATATGTCCCAACCCAGAATAGACGACAGGATAAGGGCCGGCGCATAGATCGAAAGACCCGTCGACAGCGCGCGCTGCAGCAGGAAAAGGAACGAAGTGAGGCCCCTGGTCCTGAGATCAAATCTTTTTTCGAGGAATTCGTATGCGGTAACCAGGTTCAGGTTGTGGAACTTCGGTACGAAAGTGATGCAGAGCACCACCATCGCGAGCGGGAGCCCGAAATAGAATTGGACGAAGCGCATCCCGTCGGTATAGGCCTGGCCGGGCGCCGACAGGAAAGTAATGGCGCTGGCCTGCGTAGCCATTACGGAAAGCGTAATATGGTACCAGGGAAGCGATCTGTCTGCCAGCAGGTAGGAAGATATCGTCCTGTCGCGCTTACTCTGATAGATACCGTAGCCGACGATGAGAACGAGGGTCAGGAGCAGGACAATCCAATCTAGCCAGTTCATTCAAACGTTACGGTAAACCAGTAAAACAAAGCGATCAGGAGAACGAGCACTGTAATGACCAGTATATAAAGCTGGCGCCAGCTGCTTACAAAGGGGGGCAAACCGTCTTCGGGTTTAATCATACGGGGCGGTTTTTGGATGATACTGACCTGATGTTGACAACACAAAGTAAAGGTATTTCCGTAGTTTTCCTACTTTTGCAGCTTATATTGACTTACGAGATTTGTAAAACACATATGATAGCAGTAACAGGAGCAGCCGGTTTTATAGGAAGTTGCCTGATAGCCAGGTTGAACGAAGAAGGATACAGGCATATCGTAGCCGTCGACGATTTTTCGAAAGAGGAGAAAAACCGGAACCTGGAAGGGAAGTCCGTAAAGGAGCGCGTACACAGGGATGATTTTTTCGAATGGCTGGACCGTAATCACCGGGAGGTTGAATTCATTTTCCATATCGGCGCCCGTACCGATACGACCGAGTTTGACCGGTCTGTATTTGACAGGCTCAATGTCAGTTACTCGAAAGAAGTGTGGAAACGGTGCGTGGCTTACCAGATCCCGCTGGTCTATGCCTCGTCTGCGGCTACATACGGGCTGGGCGAGCTTGGGTATGACGATGACGAATCCCTGATCCCGGCTCTGCACCCGCTGAACCCGTACGGCGACTCGAAGAACGAGTTCGATATCTGGGCCCTGGAGCAGGAGGAGAAGCCTTTTTTCTGGGCCGGCCTGAAGTTCTTCAATGTATACGGCCCCAACGAGTACCACAAAGGCAGGATGGCGTCGGTGATTTTCCATGCTTTCAACCAGATCCGCGCTACCGGCCGCATGAAGCTGTTCCGCTCGCACCGGCCTGATTTTAAGGATGGTGAGCAGAAGCGGGATTTTGTATATGTGAAAGACGTCGCCGACGTATGCCTCTTCCTGATGCATGAACGGAGGCATTCGGGAATTTATAACCTTGGCAGCGGTACGGCCAGGACCTTCCTCGACCTGGTGAACAATACGTTCGATGCAATGGGAGTCAAGCCGGAGATCGAGTTTGTCGACACGCCGGCCGACATCCGGGACAAGTACCAGTATTTTACGGAAGCGGCAATGGAGAAGCTCAGGGGAACAGGCTATACGAAGCCTTTTACATCCCTGGAAGAGGGTGTGCACGACTATGTGACCGGCTATCTCAGAGATTCGAAAACCTGGTAGCCTCCCGGCTGGATTATACCGCGTTTTCGCGCCGGAATGCTTGTTATTTGAAATTATTCGTTATTTTTGGAATAAATCAAACTCAAATAGTTTTGGTTTTGTTCTACCTGTGTCAGAGCAGGAGTTTTAATTTTTTCTGAAGCGTTTAGAAAACAACGCACTAACAATATTTATGGGAAAGGAAGTAGAATTGCTGGAAGAGATTACCAGCTCGGAATATAAATACGGTTTTGTGACGGACATAGAGGCGGATGAAGCTCCTCCCGGTCTGGATGAGAATATTATCCGGTTTATTTCGGCCAAGAAAAACGAACCGGAATGGATGCTCGAATGGCGCCTGAAGGCGTTTCGCCTCTGGAAGGAGATGACGGAGCCGAAATGGCCCAATGTACACTACCCTCCTATCGATTTCCAGGCGATCAAGTATTATTCTGCACCGAAGAAGAAAAAGACCGTCAAAAGCCTTGACGATATTGACCCCGAGCTCAGGAACACTTTTGAGCGCCTGGGTATTTCCCTGAACGAGCAGAAAAGGATCGCGGGGGTAGAGGAGGCTACGGAAGGGAGGGAGAGCGGTGAAAACCTGGTTTCGTCTCCGCCGGTGGCGGTCGATGCGGTGATGGATTCCGAATCGGTGATCACCACGTTTAAAAAGGAGCTGAATGAAAAAGGGATCATTTTCTGTTCGATAACGGAAGCGATCAAAGAGCACCCCGAGCTGGTAAAAAAATACCTTGGCTCAGTGGTCCCGCCCAAAGATAATTTCTATGCGGCGCTTAACTCGGCCGTCTTTTCCGACGGGTCGTTTGTCTATATCCCGGAAGGCGTGAGGTGCCCGATGGAGCTGTCTACCTATTTCCGGATCAACGCAGCGGGTACAGGGCAGTTCGAACGGACGCTCATTATCGCCGATGCCGGCAGCTACGTAAGCTACCTGGAAGGCTGTACCGCCCCGATGCGCGACGAAAACCAGCTTCATGCCGCCGTGGTCGAGATCTTTGCCCATGAACGCGCCGAGGTGAAATATTCGACCGTGCAGAACTGGTACCCCGGCGATAAGGACGGGAGGGGCGGTATCTATAACTTTGTGACCAAGAGAGGGATCTGCGACGGCGCTTCCGCCAAGATCTCCTGGACACAGGTGGAAACGGGATCTGCCATTACCTGGAAGTATCCGTCTGTTATACTGAAAGGGGATAACTCTATAGGCGAATTTTATTCGGTGGCCGTAACCAACAACATGCAGCAGGCCGATACCGGTACCAAAATGATCCACGTAGGCAAGAATACGCGGAGCCGTATCGTCTCCAAGGGGATATCGGCAGGCCGGAGCCAGAATTCCTACCGCGGCCTGGTCGATATCATGCGGCGGGCAGAGAATGCGAGGAACTTCTCCCAGTGCGATTCCCTTTTGCTGGGCGACAAATGCGGCGCTCATACCTTCCCTTATCTCGAGGTAGCCAATACAACGGCTACGGTAGAGCATGAGGCGACTACATCCAAGATCGGGGAGGATATCCTTTTTTACTGCAACCAGCGCGGGATACCCACCGAGCAGGCTGTTGCCCTGATCATTAACGGGTATGCAAAGGAGGTGCTCAACCAGCTGCCGATGGAATTTGCCGTCGAGGCGCAGAAGCTGCTTGAGATCAGCCTCGAGGGAAGCGTAGGATAGTTTTCTCCGTCGCCCGGCTGACATCTGATTGCTGACGGCTATTTCATATTGACATAAGTACGGGCCGGTACAATAAACCTTTGACTGGGAAAGTTGTCTTATATGAGATTCCGATATTGGAATACATCATTAACCAAACGGCTAATTCAATGAGAATACTTGCAACGGCCTTTTTTATCCTGACGGCTTTTACCACTTTCGGACAAAGTAAAATAACAGTCGATAGTGTTTTCAATAAGTATTATGAAGCTACCGGCGGGAAGAGCAAATGGGACCAGGTCAAAACATACAGCTTCAAGCGCTCTTATAATTCTACCAACGTAGCGAGCTATGACGCTGAAATAAGCGGGTCTTTTGCGGAAGCGGCGCTTTACAAGAATGAAATCATAAAAGGAAGAGGCTTTATCTACGGGATAAAAGGGAATGACGCCTGGAGAAAGGTGCCACTTGGCAGTTCCGATAAAGTCACCAAGTACCAGGTAAGCAGCCTGAGCGCCGATGCCCAGGCGAGCATGAGGCTGGAGCTTTATGACTTTCTTGCTCCTTTTCATGATTATAAAAAAAGAGGATTTATCGCCACGCTCATAGGAGCCGACAAATACAACGGCAAGACGGTTCAGAAAGTAGAGCTTCAGAGCCGGGAGGGGCGTTACACACT
>MEDT01000171.1 GCA_001724175.1 Cytophagaceae bacterium SCN 52-12
CAGCCGCGATACAGGATTATAAAAGAGGCGTGATCATAGGGGAGCAGACTTTCGGCAAAGGGACGGTCCAGACACTGATCGACCTGAACCAGTATGAAAGGGAGAGCCGGGAGCCGTTAGGTAAAGTCAAGATGACTACCGCCAAGTTTTACAGGGTAAACGGCGCCAGTACCCAGCTGGAGGGAGTAAATCCCGATGTAGGGCTTCCCACTGCTCATATTACCGACGAGTTCAGGGAGAAATCGCAGTCGAGCGCCTTGCCCTGGGATCAGATCAGCCCGTCAAGATATGAAGAGACCACTTTTGTAAATCCGAAGCTTCTGAGCTGGCTCAATGAAAATCATAAAAAGAGGCTGGCGGCTGATGAGACGCTCAAAAAGCTCGTAGCCGACCTGGCGCTGTTCAAGGAGGCGCGCGAAACCAAAACAGTTTCGCTGAATGAGGCGATCCGCAAAAAGGAAAGAGAGGATGCGGAAAAGAAAAGAGCGGTAGTCGCAGCGGTGGACAACGGGCTCGGAGAAGAAGGAGCCGATGAGGAGGATGTTTCGGCCGGCACAGATACTAAGGCTTCGAAAAATGACGTTTACCTACAGGAAACCGGGCGTATCGTTATGGATATGGTAGCTTTTTCGAAAGAGCCCAGCTTGGTTGAAAGGTCGTCGAAGCAGAGGCGGAAATAATTGAACTGCAGTAAGTAACGTATTTATTCAGAAAAACAGGAAATAAAGAATGGCATCAGGAGAGTCTCTCATTCAGCGGATATTGAAATCTACCTTTTTTGCCAAGGTATTGAGGCGGGGAGCTTCGTTGACCAAAAATAAAGCGCTGCTGCTTGTGGTCCTTCAGCAAGGGATCAGCAAAATGGAAAGCAGGGGTGTCTCGGAAGGGATCAGGGAGGTAAAAGACCAGCTCCAGCTGATGATCCGTCTAATTAAGGCCTATGCTACCGGTGAGTACCGCGAGGTTGCCGCCAAAAGTATGGCTACCGTAGTGGGCGTCCTGGTATATTTTGTTTCTCCCCTGGATCTAATACCGGATGTCCTGCCGATATTGGGCATTGCCGACGATGTGGCGCTGGTCGTATGGATGTTCAATGTCCTGGAAAAGGAAATGAGCAGGTTTTCAGATTGGGAAAAGAAGACCAAAACCATCAAAATAGATTGAAGGGGCAGGAGCGTGCGATAATTTATGCGGATGGATATGTTAGCATCTCCCGGATATATTTTTTAAATTTGCTTTTCCGGTAGGGTATATCGCCGGTCAGGAGTTGCTTTTTATACAAGATTAAAAAACGTAAATAGAAATAAAAATGGAACCAGCTGCAGTATTGGCTTTTATGGGTTTGGGTGGTCAGGAAATGCTTTTGATCGGATTGGCGCTTCTGCTTTTGTTCGGTGCAAAGAAAATTCCTGAATTAATGCGTGGACTAGGCCAGGGAATAAAAGAGTTCAAGAATGCTACGAAGGATGTAAAAGACAGCATCGAAAAAAGCATGGATGTAGAAGATACCCAGAAATAGCCTTTTCTGGTGTCATTGTTGTAACTTATAATAAGAAGGGCTGTTTTGCTTTAAACGCAGGACGGCTCTTATTTTCTGTATAAAGAAATATAGAATTTTAAAAATCTGTGATCGGGTCATTCGATAAACTGCGGGATATCCGGGAAGCGTTAAGGGAGGGGCGTCTGACCTGCGAGGCTATCGTGACTCACTACCTGGAGCGTATCAATGCAAGGCCCGAGCTCAATGCTTTTGTTGAAGTGTATCGTGAAGATGCGCTGGAACGGGCCAGGCAGGTTGACGACCGTTTGAGATCGGGTACCGCCGGGCGGCTGGCCGGGCTGGTAATCGGGATAAAGGATGTGATCTCGCACAAAGGGTACGGGCTGCAGGCAGGGAGTAAAATTCTTACCGGCTACAGGTCTCCTTATCATGCAACCGTCGTAGAAAGGATCCTTGAAGAGGATGCGATCATCATAGGCCGTCAGAACTGTGATGAGTTTGCGATGGGCTCTTCCAATGAGAACAGTTATTTCGGCCCTGTGGCAAACGCCGCAGCACCCGACAGGGTACCGGGCGGGTCTTCGGGCGGTTCTGCAGTAGCCGTTCAGGCCGGTTTTTGTCACGCATCCCTGGGCAGCGATACCGGCGGGTCGGTAAGGCAGCCGGCTTCATTTTGCGGCGTTGTTGGGCTAAAGCCCACTTATGGCCGCGTTTCGAGATGGGGACTGATTGCCTATGCGTCGTCTTTCGATTGCATCGGGCCGATAACGAGGAGCGTTGAAGACGCGGCCCTGCTGCTGGAGATCATCGCCGGGCAGGATGACGCCGACAGCACGGTCTCGTCGCAGCCTGTTCCGTCGTACGCTTCCTCGCTGGCCTGGTCTGGCAAGGCCCGGATCGCATATCTCCGGGAAAGCATCGAATCGGATGCGGTTCAGCCTGAAGTCCGGGAGCAGACACGGGCTCTTCTCCGGAAGCTCGGGGAGCTGGGGCATACCGTAGAGCCGGTTGAGTTTACATCGACGCGGCACCTGCTGCCTACCTATTATATCCTTACTACTGCCGAAGCAAGCTCCAATCTCTCCCGTTTTGACGGCGTGAGATACGGTTACCGTGCGGCGGCGGCTGCCGACCTGGAAGACATGTACAAGAGAAGCAGATCGGAAGGTTTCGGCAGGGAAGTCAAGCGTCGTATATTGCTCGGTACATTTGTTTTGAGCGCAAGTTATTATGACGCATACTATACCAAAGCGCAGCGCGTTAGAAGATTGATCCTGGAGGAAACGAGGCGCGTCCTGGATCAGTATGATTTTATAGTTTCACCCGTAGCCCCTACTACGGCGTTTAAAAAAGGCGAAAAAGTACAGGATCCTTTGCAGATGTACCTGGCCGATATTTTCACGGTTCAGGCGAATGTAACCGGGTTGCCGGCTCTTTCGGTGCCCAACGGCGCCGACGACCAGGGCCTTCCTATTGGTTTTCAGCTGATGGCGGCGGCTTTTGACGAAGCCAGGCTGTTGTCTTTCGGGAATTATATTTCAGAGGTGACGAAGGAGATGTGATGACAGGTTCTAATTTATTCTAAACTATTAACCGCAAGTACATTTGGTGATGAAAAAGCTGGACAGCGTGAGTATTGTGCGATTTATTTTGGTTTTTGCCATTTTTTTTTCATTCGAAGTCAGTGCACAGCAGGCAGAGGTCGCAGAGGAAGAGCCTGAAACAGAAAGCGACACGACAACAGTGGTATCGGCCCTCGATCTGGTACCCGAAATATTGGAAGAGCAGATGGACAGCCCCGTTTCGTCTTTCCTTCTCAAAGACCGGCTGAAATATCTTCAGAACGAAATACCGCTCCGGTATAATGAATATTCTCACCGATACGTCGATTTTTTTGTAGACAAGCGTACTTCCTTCACAAGGAGGATGCTGGAAACAAAAGACCTGTACTTTCCTATTTTTGAAAAGGCGCTGGCAGAAAATAACCTCCCCGATGAGCTGAAGTACCTGCCGTTGATAGAGTCGGGCTTAAACCCGCGGATCATATCAAGAGCAGGCGCCGGGGGGCTCTGGCAGTTTATGAGGGCCACCGGGCGGGAGTTCGGCCTGCAGCAGAACCAGTTTATCGACGAACGTTTTCATCCTGAGAAGTCCACCGAGGCTGCCTGTAAGTACCTGAGGCAGCTGCATAAGATTTTCGGAGACTGGGAAATGGCGCTGGCAGCCTACAACTGCGGTCCCGGAAACGTCAGGAGGGCGATCCGCCGTACGGGCAAGAGTGACTTCTGGGGGATCTACCCGGTATTGCCGAAAGAAACCCGGAACTATGTTCCGCAATTTGTCGCGATGGTCTATCTCATGAATTACAGCAGGGACCACGGGATTGTGGCCAGCGACCTGAAGCTGACACCCGTTTCTGACACCTTAAAAGTAAACGGATACCTGAACCTGAACACTTTCGCGTCCCTGGGCGGCATGTCTCTCGACGATATTTACGAGCTCAATCCGCACCTGGTAGGTACCTGTATCCCGCAGTCGGAAGGCGGCTTTTGCCTGATGATCCCGGCGACGAAAGCGGCGCTGCTGGCCGATAATATGACGTCGATCCTGGATTCTTCCTCAAGGGTGCCCGCTGGTTCCGGCATTCACCTGGCCGAGTCGCGTACTGTGAAGGATGGCTATGAATTGATCAGCACAAATATCCGTCATACCGTTCGCGGCGGACAGACATTGTCGTCGATAGCCCGGCAGCATGGCGTAACGGTCTCCCAGCTGAAAGCGTGGAACGGGATGAGGAGCAGCATGCTCCGGAAAGGTCAGCGCCTCCTTGTCAAGAAAACCACCCGCAGCCGTATCAGGGAAGAAGCCGTACAAAGTCCTGTCGTAATTGCCAGCCGGGATACTTCCTCGCAGAAAGCAAATGCCCGGCCCGCTGCCGGCTCTGCGTCCGGACAGGCGGAAGAACTGGCTGTAACCCAGGTGCCGGCAGCTTCGGAAAGCGAAGTATCGGCAGCTCCTGAAAGCCGGGAGGCTGTTCAGCAGGAGCCGGGCGCCCCGATGACCGAGGCCATGCTGCTCGCCCGCCAGGCAGCCCGCATGGAGGCAAGGAGCAAGGATGAAAATAAGGATAAAACCAGGGGTGCTGTAGCAGTGAAGCAGCCTGTTCGCAAGGTTGAGACCGGTGGCGGTTCGGCTGTACATACCATAGCGAAGGGAGAGACCCTGATCTCCATAGCAGAAAGATACAATGTGGAGGTAGAGGAGATCAAAAAGCATAATGGCCTGCAAAGCAGCAAGCTGGTGGCCGGGAAAAAGCTGGAGATCCCCGGAAATGCAGAGGCGGTAGCCGATCATAAGCCGGTCGCACAGGCCCGCACCAGGACACGGAATGTTTACCATGTAGTGCAGACAGGAGATACGCTCTGGGCGATTTCCAGGAAATACGGGCTTTCGGTCGACAAGATAAAGAAAGTAAATAACATCAAAGGCAACGCCCTGAAGACGGGAATGAAGATCCTGATCTCCGGGTAGATTGCAGACAATATGAACATCATCACCCCCGGCCGGCAAGCTTGGGGGTTTGGTTTTGTAGGAGCACCAAGTATGATAGCATTTATAACCGGCAGGCTTGCTGAAAAAGAGCCGTCGAATGTGGTAATCGAGGCAAACGGGGTCGGTTACGAGATCAGGATCTCACTTCAGACCTACGCAGTTCTGCCCGAAAAAGGTACGCCCTGCAAGCTTTATACCTACCTGAGTATACGGGAAGACGCACATGTCCTTTACGGTTTTTGGGAGTCTACGGAAAAACACCTTTTTTTGCACCTGATAAGTGTGTCGGGAGTAGGACCTGCCATGGCCCTGGTGATGCTTTCCTCTATGTCAGCGCAGGAGATCAGGACGGCTATTCTCAGGGAAGACCTCAGGGGCATCCAGTCGATCAAAGGCGTGGGCTCTAAAACGGCCCAGAGGCTTATCCTGGAGTTGAAAGACCGGATAAAGAAGGAAGGGTTCGAGGCCGAGATACCGGCTTCGGGATCACAGTCAATGAGCGGGAAGAGAAGCGAAGCCCTCAGCGCATTGGTGACGTTGGGTGTGCAACGGGCGGCAGCGGAAAAGAGTATAGAAACTATACTGAAAAAGTACGGTGATCATATTAGCATAGAAGAGCTGATCAAGCTGTCGCTGAGGTAGCAGAATCAGTTTTTTTACATAAAAGAGTTAACCATTAAGGAGTTAAGGGGCTTAATGTCCTTAACCCCTTAATGTTTTTTACATAAAAGAAATAACAGGAGAGGTTAAAACGTTGTGGTTTTACGTCATGCTTTGAACCTTCTTCCAACAAAATCGAAAATTGGTCGGATATTTTGTCTAAATATATTTACCAACTCCTGTTTCGCGGCTCATTGCTTCTTACGGCGGCTGTTTATATGGCGGCTATACCGGGTGTATATGTACCTCCGGCAGGGAAATATGACATCGGGATTACCCCGTTTCCTGCAGATACGATTCCTGACACTAACGAGAGGAAGGTGATGCGCTCCGGAAGCGGGGTCAAGCTTAACTGGAAAGACTATTACCGCAACCGCTTTACCGAGCCCCGTCCCAGGTCGCCGATTTACCAGAAGCCGCCTTCCAATGTAGCAACATCGATAGAGCTGGCGCCTTCCGGCGATATAGTCGTCTCCGAAAAGATCGAAACCGATAAAGGTACTATCGAGTATCGCCCGACGGAAAGCATCGATCTCGGAACCTACAATGAAATTCAGAACAGGAGGACCTTCGATAACCTGCTGCGCGAATATGCCGGGAAATCGGAAGCTTACGGCGCAGGGCGGCTGCTGCCCAAGCTGGATCTGCCGCCTTCTCTTGACCGCCTGATGGGTAATGATTTCCTGGACATGCTGCCCAACGGGTTTGTCACCATGGACATCGGTTTCATGAACCAGTTCAATGACAACCCGTCGATACCGATCAGGCAGCGCCGGAACTTCGATTTTGTCTTCAAGCCCCAGATCAATATCAATTTTAACGCCAAGATCAGCGAAAGGCTCGGCTTCCTGACAAATTATGACACCAAGGCGAGTTTTAAGTTTGAGAATATGCTCAAGCTCAACTATAAAGGCAAGCAGGAGAGCTTTATACGGGCGATTGAAGCGGGGAATGTAAACTGGGTCACCAATACGCAGCTTATCCCGGGGATGCAGAACCTGTTCGGGTTGAAGACCGAAATGCAGTTTGGCAGGCTTAACGCAACGTTTGTGGCCTCCCAGCAGCGTTCCAGGAAGGAAAGGATAGTGCTGAGAGGAGGCACGCAGGGAAGGGAATTTGAGATCCGTTCGGATAACTACGAGGAGAACCGCCACTTTTTCCTGTCTCACCTCTTCAGAGAGCAGTACGAGAAGTCGCTCAGGAGCCTTCCCAATATTACTTCGCCCGCCATGGTGACGCGGATAGAGGTATACGTAACCAACAGGACAGCTACAACGACTACGCTCAGGAATGTAGCCGGATTTAGCGATATCACCGAAAATACGGAAGCGACGCCGGTCGATATGAAGGATGATCCGCTTTACCGGAACCTCCTGTCGAACCCGGCTTTCAGGCAGGTCGACCAGACAAACGGCGTTCTTACCTCCGCCCCCTTGTCTTTACGTAAAAATGTGGATTACGAGCTGCTTCGCGGAGCCAAAAAGCTGGTCGGCGAGCGCGACTATATTTTCAACCCGCAGCTGGGCTACCTCTCGCTGACGGTGCCTTTGCGGAATGATGAAGTGCTTGCGGTTGCCTATGAGTATACTTACCGGGGCAGATCCTATAAGGTAGGAGAGCTTACAGAAGACTATCAGAACCTCAGGGATGACGAGGTGATCGCGCTCAAGCTGCTGAAATCTTCCTCCATCCGGAACAACACCGCCCAGCCCATGTGGGATCTCATGATGAAGAACATCTATTCCCTGGGCGCCTCACAGATCGACAAGCAGAGCTTCCAGCTGAGAATTATCTATAAGGATGATGCGACCGGGATGGATACTCCTAACCTGCAGGTAGGCAGGAGGCTGCAGAACCAGCCGCTGGTAAAGATCATGCAGCTCGACCGGCTTAATACGGTAGGCGATTTCCAGCCGGACGGTAACTTCGATTATGTGGAGGGATATACGGTCGATTCCCAGAACGGACGGATTATCTTCCCGGTATTGGAACCCTTCGGAAGAACGATAGAAGCCTATTTTGATCCGGATGAAACAGACCTGGCGAAACAATACGTGTTCAGCGAGCTTTACCGTACCACGATGATCGAAGCCCAGCAGATAAACGAAAAGAATAAATATTACCTGAAGGGGAATTACCAGTCTGCGGGCGGTACGGAGATCCAGCTGCCTTTCGGAGTAGCAGAAGAGTCCGTAATGGTGACTTCCGGCGGGGTGGCGCTGTCGAGGGGCGGCGATTACGTAGTGGAAGCCCAGATGGGGCGGGTCCGGATCACGAATCCCTCCGTGCTCAATTCAGGCAGGGAGATCGTCGTGGAATATGAAAAGCCCGACCTTTTTGACAACCAGATCAGGACGCTGGTTGGAACGCGCCTGGACTACGTTCTCAACAAAGATGTGCGTATAGGCATGACGGCCATGCACTACAATGAGACTCCCGCAGGCTTCCTGAAGCGCGTAGCCATCGGGAATGAGCCGGCAAGCAATACGATCATAGGAATTGACGGAAGCATACGGAAAGAGGCGCCTTTCATCACCAGGCTGCTCGACAAGCTCCCCCTGATACAGACCAAGGAGATGTCGTATATTCATTTCAGAGGTGAGGCCGCCCAGCTGTACCCCGGGCTCAACAGGCGGATCAACGGGCGGGCTATTGTAGACGATTTCGAGACTTCCAGGATGGTCTACGACATGGTCAGGCAGCCGACCTTGTGGAAGATAGGAGCGACGCCGCAGAATTCACCGAACTTCAGCTTCCCCGGCGCTTCCTCCCAGAGGCTCGAGCACGCTTTCAACCGGGCGAAAATATCGGCATATAATGTCGATAACGTATTTTCCGGCAGGGATTTCGGAGCTAATATCGGTGTGCCGGTTTTACCCGACCAGGGAGAGATACAAAACTACTACGAGAGAATGTATACCCCGCAAGACCTGTTCCCGGGGAAAGCGGTACCTGTCGTAAACCTGCCCCAGACCATTCTTGATGTAGCCTATTACCCGGCCGAGCGGGGAATGTACAACTATAGCCCCGACCTCGATGCGCGCGGGATGCTCAAAAATCCGAAGCAGAGCTTCGGGGCTATTACCCGGGCGATCTCTGCAGATAACGACTTTGACAACGCCAATATCGAAACGATCGATTTCTGGCTGCTAAACCCTTTTATCGAAGGGCCTAACGGTATTGTAAGAGCAGGGTATACCGATGATTCGGGTAACAATATCGACCGGCGTGCAACCGGGGGTAAGCTGGTTTTCAACCTGGGAGATATTTCGGAAGACATCATTCCCGATGAGCGTTACAATTTTGAAAACGGCTTGCCCATTGCAGATCGGGTCGTAGGGGTGAATGTTGATTCTACCGCATGGGGTTATGTGACGCGCCAGCAGTTTGTGATCAACGCCTTCAGCAACGAGCCCGGAGGGCGGGAGAAGCAGGACGTCGGTCTGGACGGGATGAACAGCGCGGATGAGCAGCGGTTTTTTAAGGAGAGCTTCCTGGACCGGGTCGAGAGCACGGTAAGTCCGCAGGCTATGGAGCTGATCCGCAATGACCCTTCTGCCGACGATTTTGAGTTTTACCTGGGAGAAAAATGGGATCAGCAGAGCGCTAACGTGCTGCAGCGCTATAAAAATTTCCTTGGAGCCGAGAATAACTCGCCGGAGAGCACGCAGAACCGGAACCAGTTTACGCAAGCCAACACCAACCTGCCCGACGGCGAGGATCTCAATACCGATAACACGATCAATAACAACGAGGAGTACTACGAGTACGTGATCGACCTCCAGCCCGGTCAGCTGGAAGTGGGACGCGGTTTTATTGTAGACAGGACGACGACGGGTGAAGCGGAATGGTTCCTTTTCAGGGTGCCGGTGCGCGAGTTTACCGGGAAGACCCCCAACATGAACAGCTTTAAATCCATCCGGTTTATGAGGATGTACCTGACTGAATTCGAGAACCCGGTCGTGCTCAGGTTCGGTCAGCTCCAGCTTGTGGGGCAGCAGTATCGTAAATACACCTATGACCTGAACGCCGTCAACCAGATGGAAGCGCCGGAAAAGTACGACGCGAAGTTTACAGTGGGTACCGTCAGCATCGAGGAGAACAGCCAGGTCGGCTCGGAAGCTTCCGGTAAATACGTATATACGGTGCCGCCCGGATGGGAACGTGATCGCGATTTTACCCAGCCCAACCAGAATTTTACCCTGAACGAGCAGGCGATGAGTATGTGCGTTACCGATCTGAGAGACGGAGACTCGAGAGGAGTATTCAAAAATGTCAATCTCGATCTCCAGTTCCGCAAGCGGCTGAAGATGTATGTGCACATGCACAGTGACGACCCGATCGTCGGCGGAACCGGGGTATTCATGCGCCTGGGTACGGATGTGAGCCAGAACTATTATGAGGTAGAAAAGCTGGGCCTGATCGCTACGCGACCGGGAGATGCCGCCGCAGCGGCGGTATGGCCCGAGTCCAACGAAATTAACTTTGACCTGCAGGATCTTCTCAATGTCAAGTCCCGGAGGAACCAGGAGTGGGGAAGGAGCTATTCGCAGCCTTATTCGATGCTCAGCTCCGACGGGCTCTACAGGATTACCGTCATGGGCAACCCGGATTTAAGCCTGGTGCGTGTGATGATGATCGGTCTGCGGAACCCGGTATCAGAAGATGAGCGGCCCCAGAGCTTCTGCCTGTGGGTGAACGAGCTGCATGTGGAAGGCTT
>MEDT01000172.1 GCA_001724175.1 Cytophagaceae bacterium SCN 52-12
CTATGCCCAGAACTGGGTCAACACCCAGCGCGAACAGCTGTACGCCGCTGAAGAGGATGATGACAAACAGCAGGGAGGTAAATCCTTCGATCACCTGCGTAAAAAAGATCTTCTTGATCAGTACGATAATAAAGTAGATAAGCGCGATCAATATGCTGATCCCCCCGATATTGGTCATGAATTTAATAGGAAACTCGCTGAAGTTGAAAATACCGTTGTAGGCAAGACGGAAAAGCTGTTTGAAGCTGTACTTGGATTCTCCGGCGGCTCTTTCGTCCCGCTCATAAGGGTATCCGACCTGCCTGAAGCCGATCCAGGACCTGATCCCGCGCAGGTAGCGGCTTTCCTCCGGCATTTTGTTCATGATGTCTATCACCCTGCGGCTGACCAGCGCAAAATCACCGCTGTCGAGGGGAATATCTATATAGGAGATCGATTTGAGTAACCGGTAGAACAGGTAATATCCTGTTTTTTTTATGAATCCTTCTTTCCTTTTTTGCCGGACTGCATATACCACGTCGTTGCCCTGCTTCAGGAGCCCGTAAAATTCGGGCAGGAGCTCAGGAGGATCCTGCAGGTCGCCATCTATGATAAACAGGGCTTCGCTGCCTAAAGCCGCCGACATCCCGGCAGACAGGGCCAGCTGATGCCCGTGGTTGCGGGAAAGAAAGATGCAGTGGTATCTTTTGTCGGCCAGCGCGACCTGCCTCATCATATCCGGGGTGCCGTCACGGCTTCCGTCGTCGATCAGCACCACCTCGATCGAAAAAGGAGAGTTGTCCATCAGCCGGTTAAGCCTCTCTACCAGATGTGGAAACGTCTCTGATTCATTGTAAAGCGGTGCGACAATAGAAATCTGTGGATTCTTCAAGGGATCTGGTTTTTCTGCAAAAGTAGCATTTTCGGCGCAACTTTGGTTATTACGCACCTCCGGCTTTCAGGGTATCGCGCCGTTTTTCAAACCTGACCCAGACAGGATAGAGCAAAACCGAAACCAGGATGACGGAAGTTCCCAGGTAAAAACCCTGCGTCATCTTTTCTTTTTCTCCGAACAGGAAAACGGCGAGCGCGATACCATATATGGGCTCGAGGTTGACGGTCAGGTTCATCATAAATGCCGTAAACTGCTTCATCAGGCTGGCGGCAAGCGAATACCCGTAAACGGTGCAGACCAGTGTAAGCACGATGATATAGGGCCAGTCGGCAGAAACAGGGACAAACGGCGTGCCCTTGCCCCAGGGAGACAGCAGGTAAACCACCAGGGCGGCTGCCGAGAAAACGGCGGCGCCCGTCATTTCGTAAGCGGTAATCACGACCGGATCGTACCTTCTGACCAGCCTGCTGTTGGCGACAACAAACAGCGAGGCTACCAGCGCCGCCAGGAGAGAGGTGACCAGGCCGGCAAAATGATTGAATTCAAATTTGAAGATGATATACAGCCCCAGCATGGCGATGAGGCCGAAGAAAACGTCCCGCGGCTTAACGCGTTTCCCGTATACCAGGGGCTCAAGGATACTCGTCCAGAGCGAGGCGGTCGACATGCCGGCAAGCGAAACGCTTACATTGGAGATCCGGGCCGACGCGAAGAACAGCATCCAGTGCAGGGCCAGCAGGGCGCCTACCCCGAACAGCGCCATCAGGGATTTCGCGTCAATCCTGTTGAGGTTTTTCCTGAAATAAAGAAAAAGCAGCAGCACAACCGCCGAGAAAAGGGTGCGATAAACCACCAAAGCCACCGGCGATACGGAAACGACTGCGCCGATAATGGCGGTAAGGCTCCAGACGGCTACCAGGAAGTGCAGCTTCAGGTAAGCAAACAGGTTGGGAGACCCATTCATCGGGGTAATGTTTTATAAAGGACGACGCCAATGAGAGAAAAGATGATGTTGGGCAGCCAGACCGCCAGCAGGGTATTGATATTCCCGGTTTCGGCTATCCCTTTCGAAAGCAGGTAGAAAAGGATATAGGTAAACGCCAGGAAGAACCCGAGGGCGATCTGCAGCCCGATGCCCCGGCGGCTTTTGCGCGCGGAGACGATAACCCCTATGGCGGTCAGGATCATGATGGCAAACGGCTGCGTAAAGCGGGTATACTTCTCGATCAGGTATACTTCGAGGCCGTCGGAGCCACGGCTGATGAGCAGGTCGATGTAGTCGTTGAGCTCGGGCAGGGTATAATTCTCGAACAGTTTATAGGTGTTTTCGAAATCCTTGGGCTTCAGGTTCAGGGTCGTATCGGTTTCGGCGCCGTAAGAGAGCGTTTCTCCCTGGCCTGAAAGGACCCTGACCCGGTAGTTCTTCAGCGTCCATTTTTCGGTTTCAGGATTCCACACGATCTTGTCGGCCGAAAGCTTCTGTACAAGCTCATTTCCTTTGATCGTTTCAAGCGTGAACTTGTTCCCGGTGCTGCTCACGTTGTTGTAGCTCTCCATGTATGCATATACGTTTGGAGCGATCGTCAGGTGCACGTTCCGGCCCGAGTAGTAAAACTGGTCTTTGAGATACGTAATGGCAAACTGGTTCTTGACCGCATTCGCTTTCGGCAGCACCCAACCCACGGCATAAAAGGAAAACAGGCTCAGTATAAGGGCGCCGGCAAGATAGGGGAGTATGATTCTGCCGAAGCTGATGCCGGTGCTCAGCATCGCTATGATTTCGGTCCTGGCTGCAATCCTGGACGTAAAGAAGACGGTAGCGATGAATACCATCAGCGGGCTCAGAAAGTTGATCCAGTAGGGGATAAGGTTGAGATAATAGTCGAATACGATCGCTTTTGCAGGCGCTTTTCTCTTGATAAAATCGTCGAGGTTCTCGGTATAGTCGATCATGCAGATGATCAGGGTGATCATCAGCGAAACGAAGACATAGGTGATCAGGAAGTTTTTGATCAGGTACTTGTCGAGGATTTTCAACTTCATTGTTCCGACAAGTTAGGGTTGTACGAGTAAATGCCGCGCGACCTGGCCCGAGACAAAAAGATCCTTGCGATCGTCTATCCGCAGGAGGTAGGAATGGTCATACTCGTTGGTTTCCAGTATTTCCAGCCTGATCCCTAAGTTGAGCTCGGTCCGGTCGAGGTATTGAAGGAACGGCTGGGAATGATCCAGCACAGCCATCAGAACGGCCTTATCGCCTGATTTCAGCTCGGAAAGCTTCCGGTATTCCGAATCCGGCATGTTGCCCCTGGCGTCGGGAATAGGGTCGCCGTGCGGGTCAAACTGCGGGTAATCGAGAAAGGCATCCAGCCGCTCGACCAGGATATCCGAGGAAATGTGCTCGAGCTCTTCGGCGATTTCGTGCACCTCGTCCCACCCGAACCCCAGCTTTCCCACCAGGAAAGCCTCCCACAGCCTGTGCTTCCTGATCACTTTCAGGGCAAGGTTTTCACCAAGCCCGGTAAGGGTCACTCCCTGGTATTTTTTATAGTTGATGAGCCCTTTCTCAGACAGCTTTTTCAGCATATCCGTAACAGAGGCAGCCCTGGTGGCGGTACTTTCGGCAATCGCACTGGTGCTTACCTCGATACCGTCCTTCCCGGAGAGGGTATGGATGATCTTAAGATAGTTTTCCTCTGTGAAAGAATGTTGCATTTGCTACTTCAGGTATTAACCGGGAGCAAAATTAAGCTTAGTTTGCAAGAATATGAAATCCGGGGAATAGGAGGAGCCTGATCCGGATAGTCGCCAAAGGCGACATAATAGTGCTTCGGGGGCGCCGAGCCGGGACTGCAAGTCCCGAAGAGCCCGTCCGGGACTCAAAGCATCCGGACTTTGATTTTGATTTCCTGCGGAGCGGATTCGTCTCCGCCGAAGTAGGGGAAAAGCTGGTAGGAGGGTAGTATACCTTTACTGCCGCATATCCTCGGCACAACCTCGACGTGGTCGTCCATGGTAAACCTGTACTGGTCGCCGTCTATCTCTATTTTGTAGCGGTGTATTTTCCCGATCTGGGCCACTCCCATTAATTTCTCGGGTATACGGTTGCCTTCGGAGTACACATAGGTATAGATCCGCAATTGTCCTTCGTTCCAGTTCCACCCCAGGCGCGCGCTCGAGCCGTGATGATGAAGACCGCAGTCGCTGAACCCCATCAGCTTATTGATATCGTGCATGTTGCCGGGGTCGGCGGTGGCATATTTGCACGATTCGTCAAATATGGCCTGGAAGTCCATGACATTGGACTTTTGCAATACAAAGCTTGCCTGCGTATTTTCTGCTTCATGATTGCCCGGCTTAATGACGTAGGTGATGAAATCGTCGTCAAAGCTGGGGGTATTGCCAAACCAGTCGCATCCCGAAAGGAGCCCCGAAATTCCGCAAATCAATATCAGCATCCTGGTTTTCATTATCACACTACCTCATCTTTGTTTCTCTTGCCCGCAAATTTACTAAATGTATCGATGGCCGGGACATATCTACGGAAGAACGATCAACGCAGCGGGCGGATTGTAAAAAAGCGGGCAAAAAATATCCTTCCGCGGGGTCAGGACGGGCCTGCCGGAAAATTAAACCGGTGAATGTTGGCTTTTTTGCAGACAGCTTGTATAACTTTCGCCCGTTTTAGATAAATGAATGGAACGTAAGGACATAGATCGGGTCAGTGCCGGCGGAATGCTGATTGCGATCGGTATCATCTTCGGTGACATCGGAACTTCACCTTTGTACGTCATGCCGGCCATTTTCGGGAAAGGCCGTATCATGGAAGACCAGGTATACGGCGCTTTGTCGTGCGTCTTCTGGACTTTAACGCTCCTGACCACCGTCAAGTACGTCACCTTCGTCATCAGGGCGGACAACAAAGGGGAAGGCGGTATACTGACCCTGTTTGCCCTCATCAGGCGCCGGGCCAAATGGCTGACCGTACCCGCGATCCTGGGCGCCTGCGCGCTGCTTGCCGATGGGGTGATCACCCCGCCTATATCCGTGGCGTCGGCAGTGGAAGGGCTCAATATCGTTTTGCCGGGGCTCAACACGCTTCCCATCATACTGGGCATACTCACGTTTTTGTTTTTGCTCCAGTCGTTCGGGACCGGCGTGGTCGGGAAGGCCTTCGGACCGATCATGCTGCTCTGGTTCACGCTGCTCGGGCTTTTCGGCGGGATCCAGGTCTGGCACCATCCCGAAGTGCTGAAATCCCTTAACCCGTACTATGCGTACCATTTCCTGGCCGCTACACCAAATTCCTTCTGGCTGCTGGGAGCCGTTTTCCTCTGCTCGACCGGGGCGGAAGCGCTTTATTCTGATCTCGGGCATTGCGGAAGGGGCAATATCCGTGCCAGCTGGGCCTATGTAAAGCTGATGCTTGTGCTCAATTACTTCGGACAGGGCGCCTGGCTGATCGCCCAGCACGGGCAGCGGCTGGCGGGAAGAAAGCCGATTTTTGAGATCATGCCCGACTGGTTTCTCCTGCCGGGCATTATCATAGCGACGGTTGCGGCCGTAATTGCCAGCCAGGCCATGATAACCGGCTCGTATACGCTCATTTCGGAAGCCATACGGCTAAACTTCTGGCCCAAGGTCAAGCTGCTCTACCCGAGCACCGAGAAAGGGCAGCTGTACGTGCCGAGCATCAACTGGCTGCTGTATGCCGGGTGTGTGGGAGTGGTTTTGTATTTCAGGGAGTCGTCGAAGATGGAGGCAGCCTACGGGCTGGCCATTACGATGACGATGCTCATGAATACCCTGCTGTTTTCTTATTACCTGTATGTCAGGCATGTCAACAAATGGCTGATCGCGCTCTTTTTCTCCGTTTACGTCTTCACCGAAGGGAGCTTCCTGCTGGCGAATCTCACCAAGTTCACCCATGGCGGCTGGTTTTCCCTGCTGCTGGCACTGTCGCTGGCGGTGATCATGGTGATCTGGCTGAGGGCCTACTATATAAAGCTGCGGCTGACGGAGTTTACCGACCTGAACCAGCATATCCCTAACCTGAAGGAGCTCAGCGACGACATCAGCATCCCGAAGTACACGACTCACCTGATCTTTATGACCAATGCCTCGAGGCGCGATGAAATAGAGAACAAGATCATTTTTTCGATTTTCCAGAAGAGGCCCAAGCGGGCGGATATCTACTGGTTTGTACACGTCGATACGGTAGACGAGCCTTACACGATGGAGTACAGGGTGGACATCATCGTGCCGAACGACGTGATAAGGGTCACCTTCAGGCTGGGCTTCAGGGTAGAGCAGAGAATCAACCTGTATTTCCGCAAAGTGGTGGAAGATATGGTCAATAACAAGGAAGTGGATATCACCAGCCGCTACGAATCGCTGAGCCGGCAGAACCTGACGGGCGATTTCCGTTTCGTGGTGCTGGAACGGTTCCTTTCTTATGAAAACGACCTTCCCTGGCTTGAACAGATTGTCATGAAATCCTATTTTGCGATCAAGTCCGTCACTACGCCGGAAGATAAATGGTTCGGCCTTGACAGCAGCTCGGTAAAAATAGAAAAGGTACCTTTGGTAATTCGTCCGGTAAGAAAGATAGAATTAAAAAGAATCTGACATGCCCGGTTCCGACCAGTGTCAGGACCTAATTCATAACTCATAATTCATAACTCATAATTCTTTCACATGAACATACTTATTACCGGCGGCGCCGGCTTTGTAGGGTCCTCGCTGGCCATTTCCCTGAAGCAAACTTATCCCGCCTACCGGGTACTGGCGCTCGACAACCTCAAACGCCGGGGCTCGGAGCTGAACCTGAAAAGACTGAAAGAAGCAGGCGTGGAGTTTCACCACGGTGATATCAGGAACAAGGAAGACTTCGACTCCCTGCCTGCGGTAGACGCCGTTATAGAAGCATCGGCAGAGCCGTCGGTGCTGGCCGGGCTGGACGGCACGCCCGATTATCTTATCAATACCAACCTGGTAGGCACTATCAACTGCCTGAACTACAGCCTGAAGCACAAGGCCAATTTTATTTTTCTTTCTACCAGCAGGGTTTACCCGATCAGGACGATCGAGACGCTTAACTTCGAAGAAGAAGCAACCCGCTTCGTTTTATCGGAGCGTCAGCCCGTCGCCGGGGTATCCGCCAGGGGTATCGCTGAAGACTTCCCGCTGACCGGAGCGAGGTCGCTGTACGGCACTACAAAGCTGGCTTCCGAGCTGATCATCCAGGAATACAACGAATTTTATGGCCTGAAAACCGTTATTGACCGTTTTGGCGTTATAACCGGCCCCTGGCAAATGGGCAAGGTAGACCAGGGCGTAATGGTGCTCTGGATCGCCAAACACTTTTTCCGGCAGGAGCTGGGCTACTTCGGATACGGAGGCACCGGGAAGCAGATCAGGGATATGCTCCATGTCGCCGACCTGTTCAGGCTGGTGGACTGGCAGCTTCATCATATCGAGGAGGTGAACGGGGAGATTTTCAACGCAGGAGGCGGCTGGGACAGCAGCGCTTCGCTGCAGGAGCTGACCGAGATATGCCGGGAGGTTACGGGCAATACGATCCCTATCAGGTCGGTTCCCGAAACCAGGACGGCCGATATCCGGCTCTATGTGACCGACAATACGAAGGTAACTTCGCTTACCGGCTGGGCGCCGCAGATAGGGATCAGGCAGATCGTGGAAGAAATAGCAGTGTGGCTGAAAGAAAACGAGCAGGAGCTGGCCCCGATCCTGAAGTGACCGGAAAGCTCCGCTCCCGCGCAACCCGGGTAGGTACAGTAGTATTATTTTTCTGCTAATTGTTTTATTTATAGTTCAAAAGGAATAGCTTTAAGTTCTTATTACTCAAACAATTCATACAATAGACATGAAAGCAAAGAAATACTGGGTGGCGGCGACGTTGCTATCAGCGCTGTTATCGGTCGAATCGAAAGCACAGCATTCACTGGAAAAGGTCTGGGAAACGGAGGCCGTGCTCCAGGTGCCTGAATCTGTCTTATTCGATAAGGAAAGCCAGGTCCTGTATGTCTCCCTGATTGACGGCAAGGGTGGAGAAAAGGATGGAAAAGGCGGGGTCGCTCTGGTAAGTACCGACGGGAAAGTGAAAAACGCAGATTGGATTACAGGGCTCAATGCGCCTAAAGGCCTGGGAAAGTATAAAGGCAAGCTCTATATAGCCGACCTGGATGAGGTAGTGATAGCCGACATCGCTACCGGGAAAGTGGAGAAAAAAATAAGCGTTCCGGAGGCTAAGTTTCTGAACGACGTTACGGTCGACAATTCCGGGAATGTATACGTGTCCGACTCGCAGACCAAGAATATATTCCTTATTAAGGACGGCACGCCTTCGCTTTACCATGTGAGTGCCGAGCGGCCCAACGGCTTGCTTGCGGTGGGCAAAGACCTGCTTATACTTGACAGCGGAAGCCTCTACAAGCTTGGAAGCGATAAGAAAGCCGTAAAGCTGGCTGAAGGAATGGAGAAGAGCACCGACGGAATTGAAGAGGTGAAGCGGGGAGAATACATTGTATCGGCCTGGATCGGTGTTGTTTATTATGTGACGGATAAGGGCAAGGTGGAGCAGCTGCTCGACACCCGCGATACCAGCACAAACTCTGCAGATATAGGCTATGATGCCCGGAAGAAGATTGTATATGTGCCGACTTTTGCGAAAAACAGCGTAGCGGCATACCAGCTTAAATAAATCCCGGTGGCTCCGCCTGCCTTTCTAACTCTAATCAATAAGCACTCTAATCAATTTTCCAAAATGTCTGAAAACCTGAATACACCCGCAAATAATGATGATTCCCTGGAGGAAGAAGCCAGGAAAAAAATAGAAGGAGCTGCCGACGAGGTCAAAGCGGAAGCGAAGGAGCTGGCAGCTGACGCCGAAGAAACCGCAGAAGCGAAAAAGGAAGAGGCAAAGGAGAAGGCTGCCGAGCTGAAAGCAGCAGCAGAGGAGAAGATTGAGGATTTGAAAGCGGAGGCGGCCGAAGCAAAAGAACATGTAAAAGAGGCGGCAGGCAACCTGAAGGACGAGGCAAAGGAAGCGGCAGCCAAAGCTGAAAAAGCGGCAGAAGAGAAGAAGGAGGAAATAAAGGAAAAAGCTGCTGACCTGAAAGCAGCAGCAGAGGAGAAGATCGACGATCTGAAATCAGAGGCGGCGGAAGCAAAAGAAAATGTAAAAGAGACGGCCGGCAAGCTGAAGGGTGAGGCGAAGGAACTGGCAGACCAGGCCGGCCAGGCTATAGACGAGAAGAAAAATGAGGCGGCGAATAAGCTTCAGGATACGAAGGAGGCATTAAGCGACAAGCTGGAGGATCTGAAGGAAGGAGCCGCTGAAAAATTCGGCGAAGCCAAGGCGAAAGCAGGTGAATTATCGGCGGCAGCCTCGGAAAAGATTGCCGGGTTCCGGGAAGATGCTTCTGAAAAGTTCGATGAGGCTAACGCAAAGGCCGGTGAGCTGGCCTCAAAAGCTTCGGAAAAGATCGGCGACCTGAAAGAAGAGGCCGCTGAAAAGCTGGAGGAAGCCAGGGAAAAAGCCGGCGAGCTCAGGGCAAAAGCTGCCGAAGAGCTCGAAGAGCTGAAGGAAGAGGCTGCCGAAAAGCTGGAAGAGCTGAAGGAAGAAGCTGCCGAAAAGCTGGCTGCGGCCAAAGCCAAAGCCAGCGAGCTGTCGCGCGAGGCCGCCGAAGGCTTCAGCAACCTGAAGGAAGGAGCTGCCGGTGCAGCCGGTGAAGTGAAGAAAAAAACAAAGAGTTTCTGGGCGAGGTTATTCGGCCGGTAAACAATCCGACAACCGCTGAAAGCGCATGATATCCCGGCGAGGCGTTACACGCCTCGCCGGGATATCCGGTTGGACCGGGTTGGGCATCCGTATATCGGGGCCTTCGGATAGTTATTTCTGATGATGCATCAAATCTTCGATAATGCCGGCTACCTCCTGTACCGGCATTTTTTCGGTAAGGTAGGCGTGCGGGCCTTCCGGGTCGTCGAGCCAGCCGTTGTTTCCTCCCTTTGAGATGTAGCGGCCTCTCCTGAGCGAATAGTAAGGATCGGCGCCCCTGATAGCGACCAGGACGGCCGTCTGGTCCCAGCTGTTACGGCCAAGGCTGTCCGACTTCCAGTGCGGAAGCGCTTTTGCGTAGGCGGTTTTGACGGGGGTATCTACCGATGACGCGTTTACCAGCGGAAGACCGGTTATTACCTTTTGCCCTATTTCAAACCCGCTGAAAATAATTTCGGTCGGCCATTCGCTGAAAACCTTCTCCGCAGCGGTGGAATCGATGTATACGTTGAACTCCCTTCCCTCCGGGAATTTCCCGGCCATGGATACCAGCTTCCTGACTTTTCTGGATACCAGGTCTTTCCCCCGAAGCGGGCTTTCAGCATCGGGCTTCGAAT
>MEDT01000173.1 GCA_001724175.1 Cytophagaceae bacterium SCN 52-12
AAATCAATACGACCAGCTGGCCTAACCTCGGCATAGCGCGGGCGGAAGATGTAAAAGCTTACTATGTAGGAAAAGGTTTCCAACCGTCATGGTTTATCACCAGGGGATCCTCATCCCAGGACCTTACGTTTATAGGAGACTCGCTCCGGGGCGGTATCGAGTATGCTTTTTCAGACGCCCTGACCCTGACTGAAAATTCGCTGGCGGAGCAGCAGAAATTCGAAGGCATTTTCAAACCGCTGGACCTGTATTTCAACACGGGGAGCGTCAGCTATATCAGGACAGACGACAACGAACGCTTCCTGGAGGAAGCCAGATTATTTCTTTCGCAAAACAAGGATAAAAAACTTTTGCTGACGGGCCATACCGACAATGTCGGGGCTGCGGCGGATAACATGCGGCTCTCATTGGAAAGAGCCGAATCGGTCAGGGATGCGCTGACAGAATCGGGCATACCGGCCGGACAGATCGCCGTAGACGCCAAAGGACAGGCACAGCCGAAAGTTCCCAACGATACCCCTGAGGGCCAGGCTGCCAACAGAAGGGTATCTATTGTTGTTTCCGATTGAAAAATAACCGATATAAAACCATGCTTGATTTAAATCCGCATAATCTTTTGGATGCCTGGTGGCAGCACCTGCTCATGTTGTTTGTTTCGGCGGTACTGGGCTATATCATAGGCTACAGGCAGGGTGTGAAGCACATCAACCAAATAGAAGATCAGCTGGCCCGGCTCGGCGTGGAGCTGGAAAAATGCCGTAAAAGCCTGCTGGTTATCCAGCCCGATATCATAGTGGCCACGCTCGGCGCCCGCGACGACCTGAAGCTGGTAGAGGGTATCGGCCCTAAAATAGAAAAGCTGCTCAACACGGCCGGCATCCATACCTTCGCCCACCTCAGCGTAACGTCCGTGGAAACGCTTGAGACCGTCTTACGCAATGCCGGACCTAAATTCCGGGTACACGACCCGCGCACCTGGCCCAGGCAGGCAACGCTCGCGCACGAAGGAAAATGGGAAGAGCTGGAAAGATGGCAGCGGGAGCTGGGCGGAGGCATTTAAAAATATGAGCTGTTTTACATTTATCATTTTCACTATGATTTTACTGGAACTGAATCCCCTCTCGTCCCCCGTTGCCATTTCAGAAATGGTGGTGATCCTTTTAGCAGCCGCTGTCATAGGCTATCTTATCGGCCGCTGGATTACGAAAGGACAAATCAGGAGCCTCAGACAGGTACTGGAAAAAAAAGAGGGGGAGCTTAGTGATTGCCAGGCGCAGCAGCAATTGCCGGACACGTTCAGGAACAACAAGCCGCCTGTAGATACGACTGTCGTAAGAGACGATCTGAAGCTGATAGAAGGTATAGGCCCGGCTATTGAAAGGCTCCTGAACGCCGCGGAAATTTTCAGCTTTTCGCAGCTGGCCGCGACACCGGAAGAAACCCTGACGACGATCCTGCATAACGCCGGACCCAGGTTCCGGGTACACGATCCCGGGAGCTGGCCCCGGCAGGCAGCGCTGGCAAGGGACGGGAGATGGGAGGAGCTTGACGAGCTGCAGGACATACTGACGGGAGGAAGAGATACGGAGTAAGTCTTTTGTCTTGCAGGAAGCACGGCTCCGTTATCCTATGAGCCTGATGCCATTTTCTTCCAATGCAATTAATCCCCGCTTGTAGAGGCCGCCGACCGCCTTTTTGAAATTCTTCTTGCTCATTTCCAGGTGGTTCTCTATTTCTTCCGGGCTGCTTTTGTCTGTCAGGGGCAGAAAGCCATCGTTTGCCTTGAGCATATCGTAGATTTCAGCTGCGTGCGTTTCGATCCGCTCGTATCCTGCTTTTTCCAGGGACACGTCGATCTTGTTCCCTTCCCTTATGAGCTTCACATACCCTTTAAGCTGGGCGCCCACTGAAATACGCCTGAAAACGTCGCTATAATAGATCAGCCCCAGATGGTAATGGTTGATAATGACGTTATATCCCAGGTCTGTGCGCTCGGCCACCAAAAGGTCTACCTCATCGCCTTCTTTTACCAGGAGCCGGCTGTTATCCAGGTTCTGTCTCCAACGTGTGGTAGCCAGCAGGCGGTCGGTACGACGGTCGAGGTACAGGAAAACGATATAGCTCTCTCCCGTCTCCATTTTTGTGGTCTGCTCGCTGTAGGGAACGAACAGGTCTTTTTCAAGCCCCCAATCCAGGAAAGCTCCGTAGCTGTTTACATCCCTGACCCGGAGGTACCCGAATTCGTTCCGGAGCAAAAAGGGGGTCTGCGTGGTGGCTACAGGGCGATCTTCCGAATCTTTGTATACAAAAACTCTGATCGTATCGCCTACTACCATTTCCTCTGTGATGTATTTATTGGGCAGGAGCACTTCAGCGCCCTCGGGTTCGCTCAGGAACAATCCGACGCTTGTCTTCCGCTCTATCGTTAAATCATTGAATTTCCCGAGAAATAACATAAAATCATTTTTAATTCCCCCGGTTAAAACCTGGGGCTAGTTCAGCAGGTTTCCCAAACGGAGCAATTCTATTTCGGCAGCTTTAGCCGCATAGCTCAGGTTAACAAGACGGTAACCGGCATCCTCGAAGCTCTTTTGGGCTTCCCTGACGTCTATGATCGTCGCCTGTATCAGCTCAAAACGGAGCATGGTAAGATTCAGCAGGTCTTCGGTCAGCCTGTAATTCCTGGTCTCTGTTTCGAGCTGCTTCAGCGCGTTCTGGTAGGCCTGGTAGGTTTTGTAAACATTCGCCCTGAAATCCCGCTCAAGAATTTCCTTTTGCTTCCTGGCCGACCTTACATCCACGGCTGCCGCCTGCTGCTGCCGCCTGAATGCATTGCCGTTATAAATCGGAACTGCCACCGACACCCCGATGTTCGGACCGAACGATTGGTTCAACAGGTTAAACCCGGCCGCACTCTGAACACGGGTGTAGTTCAGCGCCGAATTGAGCCGTATCGTCGGGTACATCTGAGCGGAGATCTCCTTCTGGATCAGCTCATTGATCCTTATCTGGTTTTCAGAAGCCTTGATGTCGGTATTGGCGGAGGCGCGATCAAGAATGGGCTGAAGATCCAGGTCGCCTGCTACCACGATCGTATCCGTAATGTCCAGCTGTATATCCGGCGATTCGGTCAGCAGCCTGAGCAGCTCGGTCTTTGCCACCTCTACGACCAGCATCTGGTTCATCATCAGCTGGTTGGCCGTGTTGATATCGATCTGGGCCTGGTATATATCGGCATTGTTGGCCATACCTGCCGACTTACGGGCTTCGAGCACTTCCAGCCGCTTTTCAGAAGCCAGTATCGACTGGTGGATCGTCCTGACGTAGCTCTGCTGCCGCACGATGTCGTAGTAAGCTGTGGACACGTCGGCCACCAGGCTTTGGATAGCAGAAACGAGCAGCTCTTCGCTTTGAACCTGCAATTCTTCGAGCCTCTTCTTGGTAGCGACGATCCTGTTGCCGTTATAGAGCACCAGGGAAGCTGCAAGCCCGGCCGACAGGTTATTTCCGGCGGCGCCGTTACGTTCGATATTGGTACCGTTCTGAAGCTTCTGCCTGATGTTCATCAATTGCTCGGTATTCCCGATCGTCCCGCTGACACTGGGCAGGCCCCCGGCCACTCCGTAGTGGTTCATCAATGTGCGGGCCTCCGTTTCATTCCTGGCGATCTGGATCTCGAGA
Organism: Cytophagaceae bacterium SCN 52-12; assembly: GCA_001724175.1. Lineage (GTDB taxonomy): Bacteria > Bacteroidota > Bacteroidia > Cytophagales > Spirosomataceae > Ravibacter. The sequence goes on from MEDT01000173.1 coordinate 3,682, forward strand.
TTATTCTTCAAAGCAGTCGCGATCGCCTCGTTCAGTGTAAGGGATATTTTTTCCTGTGCCTGTATTCCCAATGGCAAAAAACCAAAAGCAGCCAGGATCCCTTTTTTTGCAGTACGGTAAAAATTCATGTTTTAGACAAAATGTCTGAATATTTTTTTAGGCAATTAATTCATGCTCGACCTCGGGCTCTTCCTGGCGGTGCACCTTCTCCTTCCCGGAAATAAATGTATAGACTGCCGGTATGACAAAAAGCGTCAGTATCAGCGAAAAAGCAAGCCCTCCCACTATCACTACGCCCAGGGGAACCCGGCTGGTAGCGGCAGCCCCGAAGCCTATCGCGATCGGCAACGCGCCGAAGGCTGTGGCCAGGGTGGTCATAAGAATGGGACGAAGCCGCTGGGTGGCCGCTTCTATCACCGCCTGTATCATCGGCATGCCGGCCTCCCTTTTCTGATTGGTAAATTCTACGATCAGGATACCATTTTTGGTAACGAGCCCCACGAGCATGATCATCCCGATCTGCGAAAAAATGTTGATCGTATGACCGAATATATAGAGAGACAGCAACGCGCCTGCCAGCGCAAGCGGCACCGTGATCATGATGGTCAGCGGATCGCGGAAGCTCTCGAATTGTGCAGCCAGAACGAGGTAGATAAGAACGAGCGCAAGCGAAAAAGCAAACATCGTATTGGACGAGCTTTCTTCGAAGTCGCGCGACGGCCCTGCGAGCGAAGTCTGAAAACTTTCATCCAGCACACGGTCTGCAATCGCCCTCATGGCGGCTACCCCGTCGCCGATGGTTTTCCCCGGGCTCAGTGAAGCTGAGATAGTTGCGCTTTTATAACGATTGTAACGATACAATGTCGGGGGGCCGCTCGTTTCATTGATTTTCACGACAGAAAGCAGTGGTATATTCTGTCCGCGACTGTTCCTGACATACAGTTTTGAAATATCCTCAGGCTTGTTCCTGTCGGAATGCTCCACCTGCCCGATCACCTGGTACTGCATCCCGTTCATCAGGAAGTAGGCCAGCCGCCGCCCGCTGAACGCCGCCTGGATCGTAGCGGCGATATCGCTCGTCGAAAGTCCGAGATCCCGGGCTTTAACGCGGTCTATCTCTATGTTGATCTCGGGTTTGTTGAACTTGAGGTTAACATCCACGTTGCCGAATGTCGGATCGTTCGAAGCCTCTTCCATAAATACCGGGATCGCCTCCGAAAGCTTGTCAAAATCGAGGTTCTGCAGGATAAACTGAACCGGAAGCGCGCCTCTCGAGCCAAGGCCTACCGATATGGTCTGCTCCTCGCTCGCAAAGATCCGCGCATTGTTGAATTCCTTCATCTTCTGGTTGATCGCGCCCGTAATTTCACTCTGGCTGCGTACCCGCTCCGTCGCCGGAACAAGCCCTATTCTTGCCATACCGCTGTTAGCTCCCGTGCTGCGGAAGCTCGGAGTAGAGGAAAACACAAAGCTCCGCTCGGGGATGGAATCATTGAGATACTGCGTCAGCTGGTCGGATACGGCCTGCATTTCCTGGTAGCTGGTTCCCTCCGCGGCTGTAAGCGCGAAACGGACCGAGCTCCGGTCTTCCATCGGCGCCAGCTCGCTCTGCAGGTTGGAATACGTAAAGTAAATGATACCTATACATGCGACAACGATCAGCCAGGCAGCCCATCTGACGCTCATGAAGCCTTTCAAAAGACGGTTGTACCCGTTTTCCATGCTCTCGAAAAACGGTTCTGTCTTCATGTAAAACCTCCCTTTCCCGGTGTTTTTCCGGTGCAGGTAGACGTTCAGCACCGGCGTGATGGTCAGTGAGACGAAAGCAGATATCAGAACGGCAGCCGCCAAAACCACGCCGAATTCCCGGAAAAGGCTTCCTACAAATCCTTCCAGGAAAATAACCGGGAGGAATACGACCGCCAGGGTAATGGAAGTAGATATGACCGCGAAGAAGATCTCCTTGCTGCCTTCGACAGCCGCCTTCCGTATGGGCATCCCCTCCTCCAGCTTCCTGAAGATATTTTCGGTAACCACGATGCCGTCGTCCACTACAAGCCCGGTAGCCAGCACAATCCCCAGCAGCGTCAGGATATTCAGGGAGAACCCGGCCAGGTACATCACAAAAAACGTACCGATGAGGGATATGGGAATATCGATAAGAGGGCGCACCGCGATGACAAAATCCCTGAAGAAGAAGAGTATCACCATGACCACGAGTATAAAGGCGATCACCAGGGTTTCCTCGACTTCCTCGATACTCTGGCGGACCATACGCGTATTGTCGATCAGGACATCAAAAGTGATATCCGATTTATTGGACTCGATGATCTCGGCCAGCCGTTTGTTGAATTCTTCCGAAATCTTGACATAGTTGGCTCCCGGCTGGGGAATTACCGCCAATCCGACGGCATATGCCTCGTTAAACTTCCAGGCCTGCTCCTCGTTCTCCGGGCCAAGCTCTACCTTGGCCACGTTTTCCAGCCGTATAATTCCAGCGGAGGCATCTTCCCTGACTATCAGTTTGTTAAAATCATCCTCGGTTGTAAGCCTTCCCATTGTCCGTATGGTCAGCTCGGTATTGTCACCGTAAATTTTTCCTGCCGGCATCTCCACGTTTTCAGCCGCCAGTATCCTGCTGATATCGTTAAAGGAAATGTTGTAGGCATTCATCTTATCCGGGATCAGCCATATCCTCATCGCATACTTCTTCTGCCCGTAGATATTTACGGCGCTTACCCCGTTGATCGTCTGGAGCCGCTGCTGTAAAACGTTCTCGGCATAATCGCTCAGCTCCATCAGTCCCTTTGTAGGGCTCTGTATGGCCAGCATGAGGATAAAATCGCTGTTCGCATCCGACTTGACCACAACCGGGGGGGCATCTATATCCTGGGGAAGGTTCCTGAGCGCCTGGCTTACCTTGTCGCGGACGTCGTTTGCCGCTTCTTCCAGCGAAACATCGAGATTGAACTCAACGGTAATATTGCTCGATCCTATCTGGCTGGTGGAAGTGATGGTACGGATACCCGGGATACCGTTGATGGATTTCTCGAGCGGCTCGGTAATCTGGCTCTCAATGATATCGGCATTGGCGCCGATGTAGCTCGTCCGTACGTTAACGGTGGGCGGATCAATCGCCGGGTAATCCCGCAGCGACAGGTAAGAATACCCTATTCCGCCGAAAAGTACGATGGCCAGGTTCATCACTATTGCCAGAACCGGGCGTTTAATGGACAACTCGGAGATATTCATGGCTATCGTCCAGTTTTAAGATTAAGTTACAAGGTCTCTGGAATCAACTTCCTTATAAAGAGGCTTCGGAAAATGCGCTCAGTTCCTTTATGTCCCGGACCTGTACCGGCCGGCCGGGGCGGGCAAAAAGCACACCGCCTACCACTACCGTATCCCCGGGTGAGATGCCCTTCCTGATCTCGATCAGGCTGCTCTCTCTTACCCCTGTTTCCACCTCTACCATTTCAGCAAGGCCTTTCCTGACGAGGATGACCTTTTTTACCTTCGCTTCGGGAATAATGCTGTTGGAAGGAATCTGTATCGTCTTCCTGACATCTCCCATCCTGAGATAAACTTTCGCAAACGATCCCGGGCTCACACTGTTTTTAGACAGCACCGCCCGCACGGTAATGTTCCTCGAGCTGACGTCTACCTGGGGCTCTGTAGCCACGATCCTGGCCTGGATCAGGGTCCCGTCACCCTTGTCTACCGCAACAGATACCGTGTTGCCGATTTTCACATATTCTATGTATTCTTCAGGAACGTTGAAATCGACTTTCAGCTGGTTGGTTTCCTGCATCGTGGCAATGACGGTAGAAGTTGTCACAAACGCACCGTTGCTGATCTGGCGGAGCCCTACCTTACCGGTAAACGGTGCCTTCACCACAGTCTTATCGATCAGGGCTCTCGTGATCTCCATATCGGCTTTAAGGCTGTTGACCTGGTTCAGCGCCAGGTCGTAGTCGGCCTGGTTTACGCCGTTCACTGCCAGCAGCTTCCGGAGCCGCTCCTCGGAAAGCGTGGCGATTTCCAGCTGCACTTCGCTTTTTCTCAGCTGGGCCTGAAGGTCGGCGTCGTTGATGCGCGCTATGACGGTCCCTTTGCTCACGATCTTTCCTTCCGGTACGTTCAGGTAAATCAGCCTTCCGCTCGTTTCGGGCATCAGCTGAACAAATTCATTGGAAACGATGGAGCCGTTCAGCTCCAGGTCGGCAGATATATCATGCAGCTGCGCCACCACCACGTCCACAATGGGCGGGGTCTGCGCCGTTTGTTTAAAAGTATCTTTCTTTTCCGAACAAGCCATTACTACAGGAAGTATAATAGCCGGCAGAATTCTTAGTTTCATAGAATTGATTAAGGGTAGTAACTGTATGAATTGCCTGAGATCATTATAATCATTATTTCGGCGCCTTGTTACTCAGGCGACCGGTAAAACTGTTTCCTGTACACTATCGCTTCAGGGCGGCGCCGGGCGCAATAACCCGCAATAAAGTATCACATTTCAGCTCGGTCTCATTCCATTCTTCCCCCGGGTCGGAGTCGGCGGTAATGCCCGCCCCGGCGAACAGCGTCATGATCCCGTTTTTTGCCCTCAGCGTTCGGAGGTTCACAAAGAGGCAGGTTTCATCCGCTACGTTTACCGGTCCCCAGTAGCCGCTGTAAAGCGAACGATCGTAGCCTTCAAGAGAAGTGATCAGAGCCCTGGCTTCTTCCCTGGGCATGCCGCAGACGGCAGAGGTCGGGTGAAGCAGCTTCAGCATTACCGAGCCGAGCTCAGGGAAATTGACCGCTTCCAGGTCTACCTCGAAATCCGACTTCAGGTGATACAGGTTCCCTGCTTTTGATGATTTAGGACCGGTTTCCACGTATTCCCGAAGCCTGATCTTCTTAAAGCATTCGATAATATAACGGCTTACAATAGCCTGTTCCTCTATTTCCTTCTCGCTCCAGAGCACCTTGAATTTGGGCTTGACTGCACCGGCAGCGTCTGTCGCAGACTGTGTCCCGGCCAATGCTACTGTTTTGAAATGGCGCCTGCGGCTGATCCCGACAAGCAGCTCGGGCGACGCACCCAGCCACACTTCCTGCAGATGCGGCAGGCTGACCATTGAAACAAATGCCGAAGCATATGCTGCTTCCAGTTGAAAGAAGGCGCTGATAAAGCTGAAGCCCGGGCTATATTCAAATTCCCGCGTACGGGAAAGCACCACTTTGAAAAGTTCTCCCGCTCTCACCGCTTCTGCGCCGAGCTGGACAATACGCCTGAACCTTTCTTCATCGCCGCCGGCTTCCTTCGCTATGATGGTATTGTCGGGAAGCGCCCGCTCCGCCGCATTCTCCTGCAGGGCAATGGCCTTTTTGAACAGAACACTTCTGAAATCTTCGTCATCGAGCTCCTCTGCGGGGACTTCCGCTGCCGGTTGACCGACCGGGAATGAGAGGATCAGGCTTCCTTCCAGGAAAAGAACCGCCGATTCTGCCGAACTGCTGAACGGCGCCAGTAGAAAACCGCTTTCAAGCTTTTCCAGGTCGGGTACTACCCGGCCCGGCAATAAATTTTCCGACACAATCAGCCTCAGCCTGTCGGATTCGGGAAGTCGCCATATGGCTACCGGGTAACCGGAGGTGAAAGCTGCTTCCCAGATAAATTCCGCTGTGACTGTTTTTGCCGCAGAAGAAGTACATACTTCTATCGCATTATTCTCCTCATTTACCATTTGACCGACACGTATTTCACAAATCTAGAAATATTTAATTTCCTTGGGAGAATGGTAAAATTAAAAAAACGTCCCGATAACATTTATTAACAACTGAAATCCGTACCGTTTTGCGCGCAGGCTGACGAAAGGCAGACGGTTGCCGGCGCTTCAGGAAAACCCGGCACGTCAGGACAATATCGCTACAGTCAAACGGCTGACACACACTAGCTTACCTGCCGGAGTCGTAATCCGGATCTCCCAGATATGAGTAGAGCGACCGAGATGCACGGCAGTTGCTTTTCCGAATACTTCGCCTTCATGAACAGGCCTGATATGGTTCGCATTGATCTCCAGTCCGACCGCCTTTTGCGTGGCCGGATCCGGAAGGCAAAGGTAGGAAGCCACGCTTCCCAACGTTTCGGCCAGCACTACCGAAGCGCCCCCGTGCAGCAGCTTCATCGGCTGCCTGGTACGATCGTCTACCGGCATCTTAGCGACAATATAATCCTCCCCTATTTCTGTAAAAACTATCCCGATGTGCTCGGCTATAGTACCGGTACTCATGGAATTAAGTAAATCCAAAGTCGGTTTCGTTGCAAACATCCACCTTTGCGGATGCCAAACTGCGAGGCGAAATCGAACAGCCATCCAGGATTGCTAGCCATGCCGGTTCCCACCCTCATCCTGGTCCATGAGCCGGAGGCCGCATGCCTGGGCCGCTTGTTGGCCGAGGGATTTGACAAAGGACACGCGGCGGAAATCGCGTCCTATCTGGCGCAATCGACCGATCTTGCCCCCGAGTTCGACGCGATAGGCGAAGCTTGCGCGCGCCGCGGCATTCGCTTTCGCGCCGTCGAACTGGATGAGGCGGCCGGCGCCCT
>MEDT01000174.1 GCA_001724175.1 Cytophagaceae bacterium SCN 52-12
ACTTTTCGGGGCAGATATCCAGTCCCGGCCTGGTTTCGCTTTCAGGCTGGCGGAAAACGCTGACATCTCCGTTGACTTCCAGGATGGCACGGCGAACCTGACCGAGGTGCTCGACGCCCCTGATGCGGAGCTCCATGAAAAATTCGTCCGAGGACATATTTTCGCTTATGAAGAAGTCGGTAAAACGGCCGTCCTCTATGATATTGACCGCCTCGCCTTCTACGAGTCGTTCAAGCCGGGGTGATTTAAGGATGAGGTAGGTGGTGAGGCGATACACCAGGATGATCGTCGTCAGCGTCAGGGCGACGGGAAGCAGGCCGACTTCCCTATAAAAAGCGACGTCGCCCGCAGCCGATCCCAATGTGAGGATGATAACCAGCTCAAAAAGCGTGAGCTGCCTGACTCCCCGTTTGCCGGTGCATTTCAGGGCAACTAAAACAAGTATGAAGCTTAAAGCGCTTCTTAACGCTACTTCACCTAAAAACGACCAGGATTCCCCGGCGAGCAGCAAGCCTTTCAATGATTCCGGCATATATCAGCTGAAGTAGGGTAAACGGTTTGTTAACAGGTTTTTATGGATAAAAGGCCCGGCGGCGGGCTTACGCGTTATACCCGGCATACAATATTTCGCTGTTTACAGTTTTTACCCAATAGCCTTTTTCCTTCAGAAAGGAGGCTAAAGATTCTATGTTCTCATCTTCGCCGCTCATCCTATGAACATCGGCAACGATGTACCTGATCGACGGAAAGTACTCGTCGGGTATGGAATAGAGAATGCTGTATTCCGCTCCTTCACAATCTAATTTTAAGATATCGCAATGAGAAATATTATTTTCTCCCATCCATTTTTTCAGATCGATTACGGGTACCGTTATCTTTTTATGGTTACCATGTACCGTAAAAATACGATCGGAAGGAAAAAGCGAGGCTGATACGTCTACTCCTTCAGGAGAGTGGCCGTCGTTATAGTAAAAATCGAATGCGCCTTCTTTGTCCGATACCGCCGTGTTAAACAGACTCCAGTCTAGATTTGGATGCGCCTCTTTATGTTTTTGCAGGTGTTTGAAGTTTTCCGGGACCGGCTCAAACGAAAAGACTCTGGCGCCGGGCTTTTTCAAAAACGAATACATGGCGAAATACCCCATGTTACCGCCGACATCGATAATCAAAGGCTTCCCGCCATTGGTGCTTTTCAAAGCCGGGCCATAAACTTCCTTTAAAAATATTTCCCGGAACAAAGGTTTCATAGAAGGGATCATCTTTAGCCGCAAAGACCCCTGCCGGAGGTTGAAAAAGACAGGATCCTTTGTGTTGATCCCCATCTTGAATGTCAGATAGGACGGCCAGTTCCTGACATTTCTTACTAAGTTTAAATACCTCATGGATGATTTTGATTTTCTGTTGCCTGGTGTTGCGGTAGATACGGTTTTGGAAGTGTCCAAATATAGCTATTATCGGCCTATATCCATCCGGCAGGTATATACCGGGCTCAAATAAAAATTCCGTATTCGGGCTGAACCCGTTTTTACATCCGGGATTACGTCGCCTGTCAAACTAAGTCGCTTTCTACCAGCCTCCCGAAGGCATGTGTAAACCTGATAAGGTCATCCCTTGTCTTGGCGTCAGCCAGGTGGCCTTGCGCGTCGAACCTGCCTTTTACTGCCCGGATCAGCAGTGTCGTCTCCGGCGTAAAGCCGGCCATGACCGTTTTCATGATTAGCTGCAGCTCTTCGTGTCCTTTTTCCCCGTTGGCCGACGCTGTTATCAGTCCTGCAGGTTTGCCTGAAAGCACATTTGTCGAGATGCACCATTCAATGGCATTTTTAAGGCCGCTTGGAATGCTGAAGACATATTCGGGTGTGCAGATCAAAATGCCGTCCGCATCCTGAATGCTGTTTCTAAAGTCCAGAATCGCCTCAGGCGTGTTGGTGACCGAAAGCTCAGGATCAAAATGCGGGAGGGTTTTCAGCTCATTGAAGACGACCAGGCTGAAAATATCTTTTGCCAGCCAGGCGACATAGTCGATGATCTTCTGGTTTGAGGAATTCGCGCTTGCACTTCCGTTAATCACGAATATTTTCTTCATTTCAGCCGCTCCAAAACACCTTTTCGCTTCACAATGTTCTTATAATCCCATTGTATCTCCCTCGATTTTCCGAGCCAGCGCCTTAAATCGCCGGTGTCGATCTCATCGGCCGATTGATAAAAAACAGAAGCGTCCCTGAATTTCTTCCCTCTTGTATCGAGCCGCTCCTCATCGAAATCTGCCCCGCTCCAGAACATCAGCCTCAACCCTTTTTTCTCCTTGCTGTAACCCGTCACAGGGTTGCCATCGAGAAACCACACGGGATGTCCATGCCAGATCTTCGAGGTTACCGCAGCGGCCGGCGTATTGTCGCCGGAGAGCTGTGTATTGATTTCCTTTGCCAATAAGTCACAAATGGCTTTATCTGCGGGCGCCTGGGAATTGTTATACTCCAGGATGTCTTTTGAAATCGTTGTCATAGCTTTCAGGGGATTTTCTCGCAGATCCCGGGTGTTTTGGAGGATGTCATGCATCCGGGCTTACTGTTGCGTTCCGACAGACCACATATTCCCGGCAAAATCTTTAAATGTTGCCCGCCTGTCGGGGTCGTTCTCCCCGTTTTTGGGATATTCAACTATTTCACAACCTGCTTTTATGGCTTTTTCAAATGTTTCATCGACGTCGGGAACATAAACATGCATGACCAAAGAAACCGGCGGGAACTGCTCCGTCGCATCCGCAAGCATTAGAACGGAATCGTCGACCTGTATTTCTGCGTGCATAATTCTTCCGTCAGGCCGGTCATAACGCCGGAGCTCCCTGGCATTGAAAATTGCTTTCAGCAGGTCGATCAGCCTTTGCGCGCCGTCGACAATAAAGTATGGTGAAGCCGAGTTGTATCCTGCCGGTTTGAATTGCTTGCTCATATTTTCAGGTTTTATCTTGTTAAAGGCGAATGGTGCGTACAGCCGCACCGGGAGGCATAAATTTAAACGACGGATCCGGGCTGAAAAATATTTTCGACGGATTTTTTAAAACCTGTTTTCATCTGCCGGGTAAAGAAGGGCATTATCGCATACAGGAAAATTGCATGGTCCCGTTTTCCGGACGCAAAAATCGCCCTAACTTTGCGGCATGATCGCGATTACTAATCTGAGTTATTACCTGGGCGACAGGCCGCTTTACGAGGAGGCTTCACTTCATATCAAGCCCAAAATGAAAATAGGCCTCATCGGCCTCAACGGAACAGGCAAATCGACACTGCTGCGTATTATAAACGGGGAGTACCAGCCCGACGGCGGTACCATTTCCAAGTCGGGCGACTGCACCATCGGGTTCCTCAACCAGGATCTGCTGTCGTACCAGACCGACGATTCCATTCTTTCGGTGGCCATGCAGGCCTTTGAGAGGCAGAATGTGCTGCAGAGGCAGATAGACAAGATACTGCACGACATGGAGGTCAGCTACCATGACGACCTGGTGGATAAGCTGGCGCGTGTACAGGAGGAATTCGAGGCACTGGACGGCTATACGATCCAGTCGAAGGCGGAATCTATCCTGGAAGGGCTCGGCTTTTCGACGGCCGATCTTCAGAAGCCGCTGAGAGAATTTTCGGGAGGCTGGCGGATGCGCGTGATGCTCGCCAGGCTCCTGCTTCAGAAGCCGTCGCTGCTGATGCTCGATGAGCCTACCAACCACCTTGACCTTCCTTCGATCCAGTGGGTGGAAAAATACATCCAGAATTACGAAGGCGCCGTCATTGTAGTTTCCCACGACCGGGAATTCCTGGACAACGTCGTAGACAATATCGTAGAGGTATCGGGCGCCCGGCTGAACCATTACTCGGGCAACTATTCTTATTATATCGAAGAAAAGACGCTCCGGAACGAGATCCAGAGAGGCGCCTTTGAAAACCAGCAGGCCAAGATCAGGCAGACGGAAAGGTTTATAGAGCGATTCAAAGCCAAAGCTACCAAGTCGCGCCAGGTACAAAGCCGGGTGAAATCGCTGGCGAAAATGGAGCTGGTCGAGGAGGTGCTGGACGAAAATACCAAGGTGCATTTCCGCTTCCAGTTTACCACCCAGCCCGGGCGCCATATCCTCCACCTCGAGAATGTTTCGAAGGCATACGGCGATAAGGAGATATTGAAGAACAACACCATTTCGATCGAAAGAGGCGATAAGATCGCATTGATAGGAGCGAACGGGAAGGGTAAATCGACCGCGCTCCGTATCGTCGCCGGTACCGAAAATGTGGACGGGGCGCGAAGGCTGGGGCATAACGTCGAATTTACTTTCTACGCCCAGCACCAGCTCGAGTCGCTGAACCTCGACCATAACCTCATAGAGGAGCTGAAATATGCCAACCCGACGAAGACGGAGGCTTCGCTGAGAACGGTGCTGGGATGTTTCCTGTTTACGGGCGACGACGTTTTCAAGAAGATAAAAGTGCTTTCGGGAGGAGAAAAATCGAGGGTGGCGCTGGCGAAGGTGCTGTTGTCGCAGGCGAATTTCCTCCTGCTCGATGAGCCGACCAACCACCTCGACATGCAGTCGGTCAACATCCTGATCCAGGCGCTTCAGCAATACGAGGGCAGCTATATCGTGGTATCGCACGACCGTTACTTCGTCGAATCGATCGCCAATAAAATATGGTTCATCGAAGACCGGCAGATCAAGGAATATCCCGGGACATACGAGGAATATTGCACCTGGATGGAAAACAGGACCGGCAGCGAGGCAACGCCGGCCCCTCAGAAAACGGCTGTGCCCAGGCCCGAAAATAAGCCGAAGGCCGACGACGAGACCCGTGCGCGCCGCAACCAGCTGAAAAAGCGGGTCGACGAGCTGGAAGAAGAGATTACCAGGCTGGAAAAGCACAAAATGGAGTGGGAAGCTAAGCTGGCGACCCCCGAAGTGTACGGCGACACCGGCAAGCTCGCGGAAGCCAATAAGGCATATGATCGTGTAAAAGACCGGCTGGAGGAGGTGACCGGCGACTGGGAGGCTGCTGTGGAGGAAGCGGAAGCTTTCTAACGGTGGCTGAGCTTGTCGAAGCCCGGTGGCTGAGCTTGCCGAAGCCCGGTGGCTGAGCTTGTCGAAGCCCGTTAAATTAAGTTAACTGGTTCCCGACTCCCTTTTGGTAACGGATTAATCCTTACTTTTGTGACCGGACGTCCCAAAGCGCACTCTTAAACAAGAATGGCAAAAAAGAAGAAGATCGGTAGTTATCCCAACACGATGATCGTGGTAAGTCTTACCGCGGCGCTGTTCCTGATTGGGTTCTGCGGCTTGCTTGTGATCCAATCCAGGAAGCTCGTTTCAGTTATTAAGCAGAACCTCCAGGTGACGGTCTTTCTCGAGAAGGACCTGGGAGCTGCCGAACGGGAAAACCTTTATAAGGAAATCAGGGAAAAGCCTTTCATCCTGAAGGGGGCAGATTCGTCGGTCGTCTTTGTGTCCAGAGAGCAGGCGGCCAGGGAATTTATCGAAGGGACCAAGGAAGATTTTACCACCCTTCTCGGCGAAAATCCGCTCCTGGACAGCTATCGCGTGAAAGTGGATGAGGAGTATTTCAACGAAGAAAAGCTGAAAGCCATACAGGGCCAGCTCGAGCGCCTGAAGGGAGTCCATGAGGTGGTTTATCACCAGGACCTTGCCGACCAGATCAACCGGAATATTTCAAAGGTATACCTGGTGCTGGCGGCATTTGCCATCGTGATGCTGATCATTATCGTGATCCTGATCAACAACACCATCAAGCTGGCCATCTATTCGCAGCGCTTCCTGATACGCAGCATGCAGCTCGTAGGGGCTACCGACGGCTTTATCCAGCGGCCGTTCCTGATGCACGGCGCATTACAGGGAGTAGTGGGAGGGGTTTTGGCCTGTATTTTTCTTGTGATCCTGCAGCAGACCGCGGTCCGCAATATAGAAGGACTTGTGGTATTGCAGGAATATTCCAAGCTCGGCATACTGCTGCTGACGGTTATCTTGCTGGGCGTCCTGGTCGGGCTTGCCTGTACGTACCAGTCTTTATCCCGCTACCTGCGCATAAGCCTCGACGATCTTTATTGATTTTTTAGAACAGATCTGTTTGATCTTTAACCATAGTAAAATGGCTGATAAAAAAGCGTTCCCGTTTACTTCCGCTAACTACAAGCTTTTGCTGGCAGGCATCCTGATCATACTTGCCGGCTTTTTTATCATGAGCCTCGATGGTGAGGAGTTCGGTTTCGGTTTCCTGGGGCTCACGCTGGGACCGCTCATCGTGATCGGGGGCTTTATATTCCAGTTTTGGGCAATCTTTAAAAAGCCGGCCCAAAAATGAGTTTCTGGCAAGCCGTAGTACTGGCCATTGTGGAAGGGCTGACCGAATTTTTACCGGTTTCTTCCACAGGGCATATGATTATTGCCTCGTCCTTCATGGGTATCGGGCACGACGAATTTGTAAAGATGTTTACGGTCAATATCCAGTTCGGCGCGATCCTGTCGGTGGTCGTGCTTTACTGGAAGCGATTTGTAAAGGACATCGATTTTAATTTTTACCTGAAGCTGCTGGCGGCTTTTATACCGGCTGCCGTATTCGGCTTCCTGCTCAACGACTGGATAGACATGCTCCTGGAGAATGTTTACGTAGTGGCGGTAACCCTGCTGCTGGGAGGTATCGTGCTGGTATTTATAGACAGGTGGATCAATGCTCCCCGGGAAGAGAAGCCCATGAGCTTTGCGCAGGCGTTCAGGATCGGGCTTTTCCAGTGTATTGCGATGATCCCCGGCGTATCGCGCTCGGCTGCCACCATCATAGGCGGGATGATGCAGGGATTTTCCAGGAAGCAGGCTGCAGAATTCTCATTTTTTCTCGCCGTGCCGACCATGGCGGCTGCCGGCGGCTACAAGCTGCTGAAAACCTACGATACCATACAGGCCGAAGATGTGAAGATACTGCTGATCGGCAACCTCGTGGCATTTGTCGTGGCCATGCTGGCCATTAAGTTTTTCATTGGCTATGTGACGCGCTACGGGTTCAAAGTGTTCGGATACTACAGGATCGCGCTGGGGCTGCTGCTGCTTGCCCTCCTGGCTTCAGGCTATCAACTGGATATCGTATAGATGTGACTGAGGGCCATTCAAATACTGCTCCGCAGCCGGATCCGGGCGAGGTAATACTGATCGACAAGCCGCTTACCTGGACTTCTTTTGATGTGGCCAACAAGCTCAAAAAGGCTTGTAAGTTTAAAAAGATCGGCCATGCCGGTACCCTGGACCCGCTGGCCACCGGTCTGCTGATCCTCTGTACGGGGAAGAAAACCAAGGAGATCGATACTTACCAGGCGCAGGAAAAGGAATATACCGGCACGCTGGTACTGGGAAAGACCACCCCGTCGGTCGATCTTGAAACCGGTTTTGACGGCGAGTATCCCGTAGACCATATACTTTCCGGAACCAGGCTGCAGGATGCCGTAAAGGCGCTGACGGGTGAGCTCGACCAGAAGCCGCCTGTTTACTCGGCGGTGAGGGTAGACGGGGAGCGGCTCTATAAAAAGGCGCGCCGCGGCGAGCAGGTCGAGATCAAAACGAGGAAGGTCATGATCCGAGAGTTCGAAATAGATGACAAGGATTTCCCGGAAATCTCCTTCCGTATAGTTTGTTCGAAAGGAACCTACATCAGGAGTATGGTCCGCGACTTTGGCGGGCTGCTGGATAGCGGCGCCTACCTGAAGGAGCTGAGAAGAACGCGCATCGGTGATTTCGACGTTAAAGATGCCTGGGAGCTCGATAGTTTTATAAGACAAAAACGCGCGGAATTGGGCTTGCCCAATGAATAGCTCCCGGCTTCAGCCGGGAGAACCCGGAGAAAATTATATCCACGAAATCATATCCATGAAGATATATCGTCATATAGAAGAATTCACCCCTTTGGGCAATGCCGTGGTCACCAGCGGGATGTTCGACGGCGTGCACCTGGGGCACCGTAAGATCATCGCCAGGCTGCTGGATATCTGCCGTTCATGCGAAGGAGAAAGCGTCGTGCTTACCTTCTGGCCCCATCCGCGCATGGTGGTGAGCGACGACAGCAGCGACCTCCGGCTGCTTTCCACCCTGAGCGAAAAAGCAGCCCTTTTCGAAGCGCTGGGTGTCCAGCACTTGCTGGTATTGCCGTTTACGAGGGCTTTTTCCGAATTGTCGTCGGATGAATTCATACGCACGGTACTGGTCGACGGCATCGGTACCAGGAAGCTGGTAATAGGCTACGACCATCGCTTCGGACGTAACCGTGAAGGCAGCTTTGAATTTCTCAGGGCACATTGCGGAGCCTACGGCTTCCAGGTAGAGGAGATAGCGAGCGAAGACGTAGACAATCTTGCGATCAGCTCCTCGCGAATACGAACGGCGCTGCTGTCGGGCGGGATCGAGGAAGCCAATCATTTACTGGGATACGAGTATGCATTGTCGGGAACTGTCGTAAAGGGCGACCAGATCGGCCGTACCCTGGGCTTTCCGACCGCCAACCTTCTTGTCGAGGAAAGCTACAAGCTCATTCCCCTGGATGGCATCTATGCCATCAGGGCGGAGCATGCGGGCCTGACATACAAAGGGATGCTGAGCATCGGGATGCGGCCGACGGTTGACGGAAAGCACCGCACCATCGAGGCCAATCTTTTTGATTTTGATAAGGAGATCTACGGAGAGCACCTTACGATCAGGTTTTGCAAATATTTAAGACCGGAGGAAAAATTAAAGGACCTGGAGGAGCTTAAACGTTATATAGAGCAGGATAAGATAAATACACTTCGCTTTTTTGCCGGCCAGGGTAATTAAACAATCATGGCACTGCTCTATGAGAACCGGAAAGCTTCACTACATTATGCTGCTATGTTCGCTGGCGGCAACCGGTCAAAACGTCCGGAATTCCCGCGGCGCCGTGCTTTACCTGAAAAACGGTACAGCGCTTGAAGTAGAAGTATTGTCGCTGGATAATGACCGCATAGCGTTTTACCGCAGCGACTACCCGGAGGGCCCTGTTTTTTCTGTCCCGGGAATACGTGCAGACTCGGTGCGTTTTCTGGAAGGAGAGCTTCATATTTTTACCATCACGGAAAAGAACCGGGAACTGGCTGCGTACCGGGCCGAATTCCAGAAGCTTACCACAGCGCAATTGCTGGCCGACTACAGCCATACCGCTGAAAAAGCACGGGGAAAGATACCGTGGGGGATCTCTCTTATTGGTGTGGGGAGCAGTGTTACAGGAATCGGCGTCATGCTGGTAGCTTTGTCCCCCCTTTTTTCCGGCAGTGACTTTGGAAACGGAGCCTACGTGGCAACAGTAGTGGCAGGAAGCCTCATGTTGGGAAGTGGTATAAGTTTGACCGTCAACGGCGGAAAACACGACAGGCGGCTGAAAATACTAAAAGAGGAGCTGGAATACCGGGGGATAGATCCTGTGAAGAGCAAGGCTCAATAACCGTTGATCGCAGATACCGTCACTTTCCCGGCAGATCGGATTATCCCGTATAACAGCGTCTGATCTTTTACCGACTTGTCGACCGCTATGCCCTGTCCGGCGATACCCGGTACCTTGATAGTTTCCGTCAGTTTCAGCGTATAGCCCGATTTCGGTATCTTCATCACGTAGATTTCCGCGGCATCATGGCCGGTGCAAAGTAACCGTCCGTCGTTTGTCCATGCGCCGCCTGAATTGCTGTAATTTCCAAAGGCTTTGAGTACTTCCGGTGGAAATACCCAGGCTTCCTTCTTTTGCCAGTTTTTATCGTATTTCACAACTGTCGTATACCTGTTGTCCTTGCCTTCCTGCATGTTTTTGCCTGAATACCACGCGAACCCGAGCCACCAGTGACCGTCGTGGAAATCGGCCCACGTAAGCGAACCGTGCGGATCGATCCCCAGGCTCCTCGAACCGACAGGCTGCAGCGTTTTCGTATCGAAAATTTCTATAGAGCTGCTCATGGGCGCTCCGGGAAAATTGGAATTGGCGCAATACAGCTTGCCTTTATAGACGATGCCGCTGTTGAGGTGCACGATTCCCGCCTGCGTACCGTCCCATGAAAGTACTTTTTCGCCGGTATCTTTACGGTGCCTGGTGATGCTGCTGCTGTTGATCACATAGAAGTGGTCTTTATCGACCGCTACGGCCTGCTG
>MEDT01000175.1 GCA_001724175.1 Cytophagaceae bacterium SCN 52-12
CGTTATTCTGAACTGCCGGACCGTAGCAGATCACAGGCCCGTTACCGCACCGCAGGTCCCCCTGCTCCTTCTTGTTGTACATCGGCGACTGGGTGTCATGCGTCACATCGGTAATAATGGCCAGGTCGGGTTTCAGCCTGCGCACGATCATTTCCGCTCCTCTCAGCCCTATTTCCTCCTGCACCGCGTTGACCACATAAAGTGTAAAAGGAAGTTTTTTCTTCTTTTCTTTCAGCCTCCTTGCTACCTCCGCGATCATGTAGCCTCCTATCCGGTTGTCCAAAGCGCGTCCTACATAATATTTGCCGTTCAGCTCCGTCAGCCCGTCGGCAAATGTCACCACGGTGCCTACATGGATCCCCATCGCCAGGACTTCGTCTTTCTTTGTCGCCCCGACATCTATGAAAAGCTCATGCACTTTAGGGACCTGGTCTTTTGCAATATCCCTCACGTGAATGGCCGGCCACCCGAAAACCCCGGGTACGATGCTTTTGGCCGTATGAAGGTTTACTCTCATGGAAGGCGCAATGGCCGCGTCCGACCCGCCGTTTCTCCGTACATGGATGTACCCGTCTTCGGATATAAAGTTCACAAACCACGAAATCTCGTCAGAGTGGGCCTCGATCACCACTTTGTAGCTCTGTCCGGGGTTGATCACCCCGACGGCGGTACCGTAGGTATCCACGATGACGTCGTCGATGTAAGGTCTCAGGTAATCCAGCCAGATCTGCTGTCCCGAAACCTCAAAACCCGTGGGAGAAGCATTATTTAAATAGCTGTAAAGGAACTCGATATTTTTTTCTCTCTTTGCTGACATGCGTATACTTTAAAAAAATGCAATTTTATTCAAATTATTTCAGCTTTTCATCAACCTCACCAACAGGATTTCCGTCAGTAAAAATCCAAGCGCCGCGTACAGGAAATATTTCCACAGCCGGGTACCCGTCGAATACTTTTCAAATCTTTCCCCGAGGTCGCTGTCTTCTATACTTTTGAAAACCGTAACATTCTTTCTCCCGGCAAATTGACGGCGTAATTCCTCGGCGCTGTAATATGCCAGCTCGGATTCCGCTTTATCGAGGTTGAAAGCCAGCAGGCTCTCGGTTTTCCCGTTTGCCTCCAGGCTGAAATAGCCGGGCTCGAGCGCCTGGCCCGGCAATTCCCCTTTTTTGGGCAGCTGGAGCACGAGCTTATTCCCGGCAAGCCGCTGCACGGGTATCATTTCGGCTTCTCCGTTCCTTATCTTAAAAATGGTATTGGACCCGGCATCGGAAACTGTCAGCTCAATCGCATTGTCCCCGAAAGAGTAGGCCGTCTTTTCAGCCCTGACGCCCGATGCGGCGATCTTATACATGACCGGAACAAAAAGGGCGTGCTGTGAAAAATTACCTGCCATCGCGTTAAGCGGAGCAGACAAAAGGTAAAGCTTACCCTGGCGCGCCGTTATCTGGGACAAAAACTGGTGTCCGTTCCTCAGCGACAGCAGCGTATTGCCGGCTTTGGCCCATTGCCAGACGCTCGCGGCCGCAGGCATGTTCACCTGGCCGTCAGCCTTGAGGGACGCCTCGAAAACATCCTGGAAAAAAGGGATCCTGGTATCGGGCTCGCTGAGCGGAACGGCATCTCCCGAATACTGGTCCAGCCCGAAGAGGCCCATCTGCTCCAGGTAAGCCTTATAGGAAGGCACATCAGGCTTTCCGGGAGGAATGACCAGGAGCGTGCCTCCCTTATTTACAAAGTCGACGACGCCCGCCATAAGCGAAGGCGGGAGGCGTTCTACTTCGTTGAGTATGACCAGGTCAGAAACCGACACCTGCCCTACATCCGCATTGCCGGCATTCGAATTCGTTACATGGAACAGGCTGTCGTTCCGGTAGACACGGTTTACCGGGTCCGAAAGATTAAGTGTACCCCCATGCAGGTGCAGGATCCTGATGACCGGGGAAGCGTTCAGCACGAAATAGTACTGGTTATCGAACGTAACGGGAAAGTCGTCGAAATTGACGATGCCGCGGATGTATCCCTCCTCTCCCAGTATAAAATCGAACGATATATGCTGCGCGCCGTTGGCAGGTATATCTACAGACGACGCCGAAACCTGTGTATCGTTCAGTATCAATCTCACCGGCAGGTTTTCCACCGGCTCGCTGCCGGAGCTGCGCATCCTGACATTCAGGACATTCTTCTGCCCCTGGCGTAAAAACGGCGTCTGCAGCCATACCGAATCCACAAAAATGTTCCTGGCTTCGCCGGCGCTGACCGGGATAAGCGTCAGGCGGTCGGCAGAATCGATCTCGATTTGTGCCATATCGCCGGCTGTGCTTTTCTGAAAATCGCTGATCCAGTAAATTTCGCTTTTCCCCGCTGGAGAAGCATTTCCGATCATGCTTTTCTGGCGGCTGTATACCTCCCGGAATGTCCGGGAAGCGGGCGTAAGCTCCATACTGGTAAGCCGGTCCTGCAAGCCCGACGCTGTAAAGACGCCGTGGTCTTCGGGCGAGAAATCATTGGTGACCAGCTGCAGCGACGTCAGGTTGCTGTAAATCCCCAGCAGCTCATCGAGGCTCCCGGCGGCGATGTCGATAAAGCGCCTGTTATTATCCTCGTTCTGCATACTGAACGAGTTGTCCAGGTAAAAGCTTTTTATTCCCTGGAAGTCAACCAGGGCGGCGTCTCTTTTCAGGTAAGGCTGGGCAAAGGCAAGTGCGAGGCAGGTTATTGCCAGCATACGTGCCAGCAGGATCAGCAGATGCTTCATCTTCCTGAAAGAGCTCTTGCGGGTTTCAATTTCTTTCAGAAAAGAGACATTCGTGAAGAGTACCCTCCTGGTACGCCTGAAATTAAACAGATGAATCGCCAGCGGAACCGCTACCGCGAGTAACCCCCAGAGAAATGTCGGAAACAAAAAACCCATAAATGACGCCCGCCACCCAACGCAACTGCGATTGCAGACCCGCCGGCAGTTTAAAATCGAAATTACAAATTAAGTGTTTTTCTGAAGAATCGACCTTATTTTCCTAACTTTGTCCGGTTAATCGTTCCGGGGTCGGGAGTTTGCCCGTCATGCTGCGAAGATTTCATCATTTTAAATTATTCCTTAAAGTTTGCGCGCTGACGGCCAACCGCCCGGGGCTCCTATTTATTTCCAGCAGAAGACATGGCTAAAGTACCTGTAAACAAGCATCAGCCTATATACCAGATCCCATCCAACCCTACGGCGGTGCGTACAAAAAGATATGCTCTCCCGACAAAAAAATATACACGGCTCGCCTTGAAGCACCTTTTCCAGTCGCAGCTTAAGTGGGCTTTGATACCGCTCGCCTTACTGATCGGGAACGTCGTCCTGAATGTTACCAAAGCTTACCCGAACATCTGGATCTACGTGGTCATCGTCATCGGCGTTCTGCTTTACATACTTTTCTGGGTGATCCAGTTTGTGGGCATCACGCAGCTGGAGCAGTACAAACCGATGTTTGAGAAATATCAGTACGAAATAGATCCCCGCCAGATCTTTATGAAGATCAACCAGAAAGAAGGCGGCGTAATGAAATGGGAGCAGATCCAGAGCGCCTATAAGGATAAGGAAGGATTTGTGCTGGTCATTTCCCGCGGGCAGTTTTTGTACCTTCCCTTTAGTATATTCAACTCGGAGCACGACCTGAAGGTGATCGGCCGGATCCTGAAGCAGAAAAACCTGCTGAAGGAGGAAGCCTGAGCCTGCCTGGTATTTTATTTTCAGGGCCTGTAGTCTTTAAACCATTTTTTAAAAAACTGTATGCCCTCTGCCGCCAGCGCCTCATGTCCGCCGTCATGCAGCTCCAGGCTTATGCGGTCGCCTAATCCCAGACGTTCGTAATGCAGCTTTGAGCGTTCGAACTCTTCGACTACCTGGGGCCAGTAAGCGATCCCGTCTTTTTTGCCATGCTGTATCTGGACGGGCCTCGGACATATCATGGAAATCACGTCGTGATCTGAGAACTCGCTCAGCCAGCCGGTAAAGTAGGCGTGCTCCTCGTTATTTTTTGTAAAACTGCTGTACCGCTCATCCGACACCACCATTTTATTGATGCGGTGGTTAAACCAGGCGGATACTATCCCGGCCTTGATGCGCGGCTCCAGCGGCATCCAGAACATCGTAGCCATACCGCCCAGCGAAACGCCCCAGGCGCCTACCTGGTTTTCATCTATCCGCTCGTCGGCCAGCACTATGTCCAGAAGATGCTGCAGGCGCGCCAGCTCTATCCCGGGAAGGCTTACGTCCGCCAGTCTTGCCAGCCGCTCAATGTTATTGCGCCTGGGTATGGTACGCATGTTCAGCGGCGCCAATACTGCAAAACCCGCATCCAGCAGCGCTTTTGCATAGGCATGATAGCTTTTTCCATTCTCAAAAGGAGTTTCCGGCCCGCTGCCGATACCGTGTAGGGCTACGACCAGCGGAACAGGACGCCCTTTCCCTGCGCCTTTGGGATAAGCAATTACTGCCCTGGCCGAAATATTGCCCAGGGGAAGCTCCAGCCATTCTCCTTTCACACCCGGCAGGTCGTAAGGCTTCCTGCTCATTTCACCCGTTTTTTTCAGGAGCGGAGGCTTGATGACGTGCTTTTCCCACCGCAGCCGGTTTGGCACTACGCTTCTTATCAATGCGTCGGGACTGCTGTAATCCCGCTGCCAGGCGAGCGCGGCGCGCGCATCATACCCGTCGATCATGTACCGTAAAAGATAATTCTCCAGCTCCTTTTCGTAAGAATCTATCCGGGATTCGTCTTCTTCACTGGTAAGGACCTTCGCTTCCTGAGCGCTGAGAGCCACAGGCATCAGTATCATTGCTGTTAGCATTGTTACCAGCTGCCGCATCATCAAAGCCGACGAGCATGGTTTAAGAATAAAATTTGAAAATATACTCATACGGTAAGTGGGACTACCATCCCGGGTTTTGT
Source organism: Cytophagaceae bacterium SCN 52-12 (assembly GCA_001724175.1). Taxonomy (GTDB): domain Bacteria; phylum Bacteroidota; class Bacteroidia; order Cytophagales; family Spirosomataceae; genus Ravibacter. The sequence continues at coordinate 4,938 of MEDT01000175.1, forward strand.
TTTAAAGCAGGATTTAAGGTGAGCTCATTGATGGAAACAGGGTCGAGGTAATCCCTGTCGGTTTTAAAGCCATAGCCCGAAGGCAGCGCCTTTGCATAAGGATCCAGGAACCCGTTCTCATCTATCGAAAGTACGGGCGGATTTTTAAACTGGGCGGCGTAGGCTCCGCGGGGGCGTTTATTGACGATCAGCTCATCCGCCGCCGCCCAGCGGGCAATATCATCCCACCTTAGGTTCTCCAGCGCAAGCTCAACCCTGCGCTCCCGGCGTATTTCATTGATTAAGGGAGAAAGCGCCGGGAAGTCCCATGCCGGATCGGCTTCTATTGCGCTCATTTCCAGATTGGGCATCCCCACCCTTGCGCGCAGCTTTTTCACGGTGTTATCGATGTCCGCCTGTGTTACCGTCCCCAGTTCCGCCCGGGCCTCGACATAGTTGAGCAGCACTTCTGCATACCTGAATTGAATCGAAGGCGTTTCTTCGAAATTCAGGTGATGGTAAATGACATAAGGGTTATAGTCTTTTCGACGCATATAACCTGTTCCTGATGAATAGGTGGAGTTTGTATACATCTTGCTGTAGACCTCCTCCCAGCTTCTTACCGTACCGTTTTGCTCTATCATCCAGGGGGCGTCGGGCGTAAATATAGTCTGTCTGAACCTCGGATCCCGGTTTTCAGTCTCTTTCATCAGGTTGTCATATCCTTTGAAGAGGGCGCTGCGGCTTATCGGCTTACCGTCGGTACATAAATAAGAATCTGCCATTTCCCTGGTCAGCCCGTAACCCTGGGGCGTCTCCATATTGTACAGCTTGCTATGGCTGTGAATACCCAGGTTCAGATCCATTTTGGTCCAGAACATCACCTCCTTGTTATTGGCATAGTCGCGCAAACCGAAAAGGTCGACATAGTCTTTGTCCGGGTTTCCTGTGCTGTAAACATCGAATAAGCCGGAAGCCATCACTTCTCCGGCCACCTCAGCTGCTTTTCTGAAAAATTTCCCCGGATCGGCTCCTTCCACTCCGAAGGGTGTTCCGGCGTGATATTTCTCCCAGCTTCCTTCGTAAAGAGCCACGCGCGACTGGAAAAGAAGCGCCACCCATTTGTTGAGCCTGGTATGCCCGTTGGTTTTTTCCGCCGTCAGGTAACCCGCTGCCGTGTCGAGATCGGCAATGATCTTATCGGCTACTATATTGCGCGGCGTCCTTGCTTCATACAGCTCGGGCGATTCGGAAGTCAGCACCTTGCCTGTCCATTGCACGTCGCCGAAAGTACGCAGCAGATTGTAATAAAACATGGCCCGGAAAAAGTGTGCCTCGCCCACATACTGCTTATAATCATCGAAATTGGCCTCTGCTTTCCTGTAATTGGCAAAAAAATAGTTGACGCTCCTGACCGATGTGTAGTTCAGGGAAGGAGCGCTATTGACAGTCCGTATGCCATGAAAACGAGGATTGATAGCGCTTTCAGTAAGGTAAACGTCAGTCCCGGCATCTCCTCTTCCCTTATCCGTAATCGGGAAATTGGTCCGGTTGTAGTATTGATTGACGTACAGCTTCAGGTCGTTGGGAGTTCTGAAAAAAACCGGCTCGGTAACTGCATCAAGGGGGTACCGGTCCAGGAACTCTTCCTGGTGACAGGCGGCAAACAGTACGCAGGCGGACAGGGACCAGAGAATTGATTTGAATATTTTCATATCTAACCGAATCAAAAAACAATTAGTAGGATTAAAACATAAAATTGACACCCATCGAAAACATCCTGTTGATGGGATATGTTTCGCCCATGTCCACCCCGCCGTCGCGCGGGTTGGAAGCCACAACAGTTTCCGGCTCGTACATGCGGGGCAGGCGCGAAAACGTCAGCAGGTTCTCTGCCGATACATAAAGTCTCGCGCTTTTCAGGCGAAGCTTGCTCAGCCAAGCGACCGGGACCGTATAACCTACCTGGAGATTTTTAAGCCTGACGTAAGCACCATTGAGCACGTACCGGCTCTGATCGCGGATATTTTTCGCTCTTTCTGCGGAAAAATAAGGTTTGGGAAAATAGGAGTCCGTATTCGCGCCCAGGATATTGGTCTCATCGGCAGGACGCCAATAGTCAAGCATATAACTTCCTTTGAAGATGGCGGAGTTGCTCGGCCCGGCGGTGAGTCCCCAGAAATATTCCGAAGCCAGTCCCGGCACAAGGTCTCGCCGGCCGATCCCCTGCCAGATCATGCTCAGATCAAATCCGCGCCAGCTGCACCCTGCAGTAAGACCGAAGGAATAACGAGGAGTTGTGTTAGCGATCACCGACAAGTCGCCGTGATTATCGAGCGTGCGGGTTCCTTCGTTAATTACCCCGTCTCCGTTCAGGTCTTTAAAAACGATATCGCCGGGACCCCATTTGTTGTAGTAGAACGATTGATCCGGCATGCCTTCCCCGTCGGTTTGCAGGATACGATCAGTGGTAAGCCCCCATATGTCGCCGTGTCTGCGCCCTTTGTACCAGCCGTTTATAGAGCCTGATTCATTGAGGTACTCCAGGATCGTCGTCCTGTTATCGCTCAGCAGGAACCTGGCGTCGTAGGTAAATCCTGAAGAAAGACGGTCTCTCCAGGCAACAGACAATTCAAATCCTTTGGTCGACAGACTGGCGTTGTTGGTAGGAGGAACCGAGGCTCCCAGCATTGACGGAAGCTGTACCGATGGCCCCAGCATATCGGAGGTAGTCCTGTTGTACCAGTCAAAAACGAGCTCAAGCCTGTTGTTTAAAAAAGCGGCTTCTAGGCCTACATCAAACGTTGTAATGGTTTCCCAGGTGAGATTGTCGCTGACCATGGCAGGCGCTTCTGCATACAAGGGCACTTCATCTCCTATGATGTAGCCGGGGTCCGCATAATTGTCGGCGTTGCGGCGATACTTGATTGGAATAGTAGGCAGGTAAAGGTAATTAGCCACATTCTGGTTGCCCAGGGAGCCATAGGAAGCCCGGAGTTTCAGGGTATTGACATGGCGCGCCAACGGTGCCCAGAATCCCTCTTTGGAAATATTATACCCGCCGGAAACAGACGGGAACAATCCCCATCGCTGCCCCGGCGCAAAACGGGAAGACCCGTCATAGCGACCGCTTATCTCCAGCAGGTATTTTTCATCGTAGTTGTAATTGAACCGCCCGAAAATCCCTTGCGTCGCCCAATGATTCATCCAGTCGTCGAGCGTAAAGTCGCCGGTTGCAGTGCGGATAGAAGGTACCTGCTCGGTGATCAGGTTCATCTTGTAGCCGTTCAGCCCGCGATTGGAGCTGACATCCCGCTCATAACCGGCCAGTACCTTGAAATAGTTCTTCCGAAGCTGCTTCTCATAGGCCGTATACGCGGTAATCATATCGTACTGTCCCTGATTGAGTATGGAACGATAGCCCGTAGTGGCTTCCCCGATGTTTCCGATCGTACCATTCGGCACCGGTACGGGTACCGGTTTGGGGTTCCTGGTTTCTGAACCCCAGCGATAGTTATAGCGATAGTACAAATTAGTTTTCCATCCCTTTACAGGCTCTATCTCGGTACCTATATTCATCCAGAGGTCATGGCTCTGCGTTACGATGCGCCCTCCCTGCTCCAGGACAAGCATAAGCGGGTTGGCGATGCTTCCGTCGATGTTGTATTTCGGCATGGTAGGCCAGAAATCAATGAACTGTGACCAGGTATAGGTCCGTTCCAGCCCGACCATTCCCAATGGAGCGTCGGTTTCAGTCCTTGCATACCGGGCGCTGAAGTCAAGGGAAATCCAGTCGGCAACTTTCGATTTCACGTTAGCCAGGATGTTATAACGTTTAAACCCGTCGTCTCCCCAGCTATAGGTGCCCGGCTGGTTAAAAACGCCGGCATTGATGTAGAACTGGTTCCGGCGGTCGCCTCCGCTCAGGTTAATGTTATGCTTTTGCTGGACCACATACTTTTTGTAGTACTCCCTCGTCCAGTTATAGTTGGCGTTTCCATCCCAACGCCCTCGCCACTGACTGTAGGGCGGCTTATCAGGATTGTATTCATAAGGGTAAGTACCGTCTATAAACCCTTTGATACGCTCTACCTGCTCGGCCGGGAAGGTAGGAGTCAAACCCGCATTAATGGCAGCCTGATTGAAAGCAGTCGCGTAGATAAGCGAGCTCTCCATATCGGGGACATAAATGGGTACGGAAAACGAAATATTATTGTTGTAACCGATTCTCGTGGGTTGATCCTGCGCTCCTTTCTTAGTGGTGATCAGGACTACGCCAAACGCTGCTCTGGATCCGTATACGGCAGAAGCGGACGCGTCCTTGAGTATGGAGATGCTTTCGACTGTTTCTGGGTCGAGGTAGTTGACGTTACTTTCCACGCCGTCTATTAATATGAGCGGTGCCGTATTGCCGGATATTGAGCCGACGCCCCTGATCTGCCAGGTCTGCGAGGCGCCCGGCTCACCGCCAAAGCTGTTCAGGTTGATATTGACATTTGGGGAAGCTCCCTGCAAAAGGAGCGACATATTGGAAGCAGGCCTGTTTGCGAGCTGCTCGCTCGAAACAACATCGACAGCCCCTGTCAGGTTGACTTTTCTCTGCGCACCATAACCTACTACCACCACTTCCGAAAGTGCTTTTGCATCTTCCCTGAGCGCTACATCAAGATGAGTCTGCGCGCCTGTTGCAACTTCTCTTGTAACATAACCTACAAACGAGAAGACAAAAACGGCGTGCTCATCAGGCGCCGACAGCTCAAACTTACCCTCTGCGTCCGTCACTGTTCCCTGCTGCGTTCCTTTAATAAGGATATTCACACCCGGAAGCGCGCCTCCTGCTTCATCCGTGACTTTCCCTTTTATAAGGCGGTCGGGAAGAACAGGTTCAGGCGCATGATGGATAAGCTTCGGCTCGATACGGATCTCGGACAGCATGTTATCCTTTAACGGTAACTCGCTATACGTGTCTACCCTGCTTTGTTCCCTGCTCCTTTTCTTGAGCAGCACCTGCTTTCCGTCTATCTGCCAGGAGATGTCAGTCCCTTCGAAAAGATGATCAAGCACCTGTTCCAGCGTACCGCTCAGATCCATATTTACTTTTCTTCTTGAATTGATCTGAT
>MEDT01000176.1 GCA_001724175.1 Cytophagaceae bacterium SCN 52-12
CACCGGCCGTTACCGTATGGGTATAGGCTACCCCTTCCGAAGAAGAAGCCGGGGTCTGCGCTTCCTTCGTATCCTTGCTGTCCCCTGTTTTTGCTTTGGCCTCCGGTGCCGTCCCACCCGGTACCGGCACATTCCCGGAGTTCACATCCACCTGGGAGGGCTCATTATATACGTCAAGCGAAACCACTTCCCTGTCCGGATCGGCATTGGTCACTTCACTTGTGTCGCCCGGCTCGTCCGTCAGGTATTCATATCCTACATACAGCAGCGCAAGCACCAGGACAGACAAAACTACCAGCGTGATACCGGGGAGCTTTGATTTCTCGACCGGGCGAACGTTTCGTTTCTTTTGTTTTTCCTCTTCCATAATGGTTAGCTAAAATTTCAGAAGGTACAACCTCATCTCAAAACCCATGCAATTAAACGGATTTTTTCAATTCGGCATTCATTTCCACCACCTTCTCTTTCAGAACTTCTTTATATGCCTCCAGCTTCAGGGCCACGTCGTCGTCGGTCGCGCCAATGATCTGGGCCGCCAGGATGCCTGCATTCTTACCTCCGTTTAAGGCAACGGTAGCCACGGGAACACCTCCGGGCATTTGCAGAATGGACAGCACGGAATCCCAGCCATCGATGGAATTGCCTGATAAAACAGGCACGCCGATCACCGGAAGCGTCGTCAGAGAAGCCACCATACCCGGCAGGTGGGCCGCCCCTCCCGCTCCCGCAATGATGACTCTAAGGCCTCTCTCCCGCGCTTTCTTTGCATACTCCACCATTTTCTCCGGCGTTCGGTGAGCCGAAACCACCTCTATTTCGTAAGCGACCCCGAACTCATCCAGCATGTCGCCCGCCTCCTTCATAATCCGGAGGTCAGACACGCTGCCCATTATTATTCCTACCATAGCTGACGATTTCTCCATTAAAAATTCCGTATGCGGGTTAAAATTATCATTTCCGATCCCGGAGCTGAAGCTCCGGGCTAGTCACCCGGATGTTATCCTTCACGAAGGCGGTTTTTGCTCTCAGGTGTTCCAGGTCGTCGTCCATGATCGTCACATGCCCCATTTTGCGGAATGGCTTTGTTATCTTTTTCCCGTACAGGAAAGGAAAGACCTGCTTCTCTGCCAGCAGCGTTTCCATGCCTTCATATACGGCCGGACCTTCAAATCCGTCCTCGCCCAGCAGGTTGATCATAGCAGCCGGCGCATAAGCCGTCGTATCGCCCAGCGGCAGATCCAGTATGGCTCTCCAGTGCTGCTCATATTGAGACGTGACATTTGCCCTGATGGTATGGTGCCCGCTGTTGTGAGGGCGCGGCGCCACTTCGTTGACCAGCACCTCCCCTTCCGTGGTCAGGAACATCTCGACGGCCAGGAGTCCCGTTACCCCGAATGCTTCTGCAACCCGGACAGCGAGCGCCGTAGCTTTAGCCTCTGCTTCTGCCGGAATTTCGGCAGGGGCGAAAAGAAATTCTACAAGGTGCTTTACCGGGTGAAAGACCATCTCTACGACCGGGAATGTCTTTACTTCCCCGCCCGGCCGTCTCGCCACGATAACAGCCAGCTCTTTTTCGAAAGGGATCGCCTGCTCCAGCACTCCGGGGGCCTCGAACGCCTGGTCAAAGTCCTCCGGCTTTTCTATCTTCTGCACACNTGCACACCCCGGCCGTCATACCCGTCGCGCCCGAGCTTATGAAACGCTGGAAGCAGCGAAACATGCCTCCGGGCATCCTCCCTTGATTCAGTCAGCACGAAAGGAGCTGTCGGAATGCCGTGTTCCCGGTAAAATTGTTTCTGGGCTCTTTTATCCTGGATAATCCTCAGCACAGAGGGCTGCGGGTAAATCTTTTTACCTTCTTTTTCCAGCGCCTCAAGCGCTTCGATATTTACCTTTTCTATTTCAACGGTGATGAGATCGAGATCTTTACCGAATTCATAGACAGTCTCGTAGTCCTGGATAGAGCCTGTCCTGAAATGAGGAGCAAGCTTACTGCAGGGAGCATCGGGATCTCCATCAAGTATACTGATATCTAAATTCCAGTCAATGGAAGCCTGCAGGAGCATGACCCCCAATTGTCCCCCTCCTAAAATACCTATTCTGGTAGAAAGCATGAATTACTCTTTCGAATCTTTTTACAAAAGTCGGCTAAAAACAGCAGAACAAAAAAGAATCAAAGCTCCAATTGCTAAATGGAGATCTGGTATTGCATCACCCATGAGGCGCGTCTCCCCGACCTGTTCAGCCTGTTCGGATCGGCGGTGTCGTTGACATAGACGGGGCGGCTCTCATAGTTGACCGTCATTTTCCCGTTATGCCCTTTTATCAGCCAGTTGATGCCCATATTCCATACATTGACCGGCTGCTTTATCCTGTCGTAACCCGCGCTCTGAAGCGATACATAAGGCATTAATGTCCCCTGGCTGCCCAGGAGATCGTCTTTCAGCTTAAACCCGGCCTGCGTGTACACGACCTTGCCGTTCCCAAACATCGGGAATGCGTTCCCGTGCGCTGCGGCCGCACCGGCTATCGGCTTGTTTGCCCCGGTAGCCGGGTTCATGATGCCGTTAAATCGCAGATAACCAGGTCCGTAACGGGTATCGAAATAGCCTAAATAAGCCGATACGGCAGTCCCCTTCGTACGATCGACAGGCACATCGAGGTAAGAGGCGACCGACCATAGCAGCATATCATAATACAAAGTATCGGCGTCCTGTCTGCGCCACGTCGCATTTTTCTGGCTGATTATTCCTGCTTCCAGGTTCAGCACCTTCCGCTTCCCGAGGTAGGTGCCTGTCATATACCCAGGGGTCGTATTGTCTTCCGTATCAAAAAAGTTATAAATGAGCATCCCCTGGTAGGATTTGGCATGTTTTCTTCCGGCAAAAACAGCGTTCTCCCCTATTGCCTGCGGAACTGCGCCATTGGTTTCGACGGGGAAAGGGTCGGCCATCCCGATGCGGTAGTTAAGCTTCCCTACCTGCCCGCGCGAGTAGACGGCCAGCTTCCTGTCGAACTGGTCGATCTGGTCGACCGTGGCCTGGGCGAAGACGGGAACATCCATGGTCATGATGCTCCCCACGCTGGGCTGCGTAAACCTGGAGAGCCCGTTCACCACGGTAAGTCCGCCCCCGAAACGTATGAACTGGTCCTGCTTCCGCCAAACCTCGTATTCTCCCAGCGCATCGTGAAAAAAAGCCGCTATCTTCCGGTTGGAAGGCGTACCGCTCTGGTTATAGGCAGGAAATGCAGCGGCTTTATTGAAATTATTCATTCCGAACTGGGTATAGAGGAACACCCGGTCGGTCACCTGGCCGTACATCTGTATCCTGGTGCGGCGAAGCCCTATATCCGTCGTACGGCCGGCTTCATTTCCGAACACGGTGCTTCCGGGGTTGTTTTCGTTCAGACGGACCCAGGTTTGATTAAGGAATACAAACCTGAAATAATTGGAACCCGATTCGTTGAGATTGATCCTGAGATCTTTGCTTACCGGCGTACCGGAAGCAGCGACGCCGCCTGTCGGCCCCTTTTTCCTGTCTTCTTCGCAAAATGCATAAAAGGGCAGGCAAAAAAGCGTACTTAATAAAATGTTACTTTTCATGGCAGGTTTGAATTGGTTAAATCATCTATAATATTCCCGTCTTCCATGACAATCGTGCGGTCTGTACCGGCGGCAAATTCGGGATCATGGGTGACGACCAGCATCGTCTGGTGAAATGTTCCTGCGAGCTCCTTAAAGATATTGAATACGGTCTCCGAGTTTTTCTTGTCAAGGTTGCCGGTAGGCTCGTCGCCCATAATGATCAGCGGATCGTTGATAAGCGCCCTGGTAATCGCGACCCGTTGCTTTTGTCCGCCCGAAAGCTGGTTGGCCTTTTTCAGCGCATGCTGGTGCATGTCGAAAATCCGGAGCTTTTCCATGGCGCGATGCTCGATTTCCTCTCTTGAGAGCTTCCCGAGCTTTAAGGCCGGGATCATCACGTTTTCCAGAACCGAAAACTCATTGAGCAGGTAGTGGAACTGGAAAACAAAGCCGATCTTTTCGTTGCGGATCCTTGCCAGATCGTCAGGTCTCCGGCCTGTCACCAGCTGCTGCTCGATCAGCAATTTACCTTCGTAGTCCGTATCCATCGTCGAAAGAATGTAGAGCAGGGTCGACTTTCCGCACCCGGATTTCCCGGCCACCGACACAAACTCGCCCCTGTGGACCCGGAACGAAACTCCCTTGAGCACTTTCGTCTTTTCAGGGCTGTAAAAGTATTTGGTGATGCCCTGTGCTTCGAGGACCGGCGGCTGCTCCATTGTCATTTACCTCTGATGATATCGACCGGGTCTACCGCGCTTGCTTTCCTGGCGGGGAAGAAACCGGCAAAATAAGTGGTTACCAGGCTGAAAACACCGGCTATCGCATAATACTTCGGGTTAAAATCTACCGGGAAGGTTTTGATAGTGGGTAATGCCTCAGTCTCAAAAGGAATCCTTTCTATACCGAGGCAGACCAGGAACCCCAGCAAAATACCGGCAGCACCTCCTACGATCCCGATGGAAACGGCTATGGTCGTAAAAATCCGGTTGACATCGCCGCCCGAAAATCCCGTAGCCTTTAGGATCGCAATGGTATCCATCTTTTCATAGATCATCATGTTGAGGATATTGTAAATCCCGAATCCAGATACGACCAGCAGGGTAATGCCCACCGCATAGCTGATCATGGAGCGTACGCCTGTGCCGGTCTCGAACTGGGCGTTGACAGTCTGGATATCGTCTGCATCCACTCCGAAAACAGCGCCGTATTCCTTTGCCAGTGCAGGCGCCATCTCTAGATGGTGAAGCTTCACCTGTATATCGGTGATGTAGGACGCAGGCTGTCCGGTCATTTTCTGCACCGTTCCGATCGATGCATAGCACTGCACGTTGTCGAGCTCGCCCAGGCCTGACTGGAAATAGCCCACCACCTTGAGCTGTACCCTGTTGCCCTGGGAAGTAGTGGCCTGTATCACATCGCCTATTTCGGCCAGCATACGGTCGGCTGCGCCTTTGCCGAGGATAATACTGTTCGCAACGTTTTTCAGGTCCGTAAAATTTCCGGAGGTTACATAGTCGGAAAACCGGAACAGGTGGTTTTCTTCCTCCACATCCACCCCGTTTACAATGCCCAGCATATCGGTAGCCCCCACGTTGAAGAAAACCCTGGAAGTGATCTTCGGAGCTACTCCCAACACCCTTTTATCCGCGCGCAGCGTGTTCATGATCGCCTCATTGTTATAAATGCTCTCGCGGCTGGCATTGGGCTTAAGCGACCGGATGATATTATAGCTGCCGGCGAAAGCCTGCACCCTGCCGACCGGCTGATCGGGGTTGGGCTTGATATCGTTGTAAAGCCTGATATGCGGCGTCCGGTTGATCACAAGGCTGTCCAGCATGATATTCAACCCGTTCATGAATCCCAGCAGGGCTACGAACATCGTGATGCTGAAAGTGACGCCTATCGCCGCTACCAGCGTCTGCTTAAACCTGGCAACCATAAGCGATCTTGCGATCGAAGTAATTAGACCCGACTTCATAGCTCCGGCTTGACTATCTCTGTTTTTTCATCTATTCCTTCCAGTATTTCCGCTTTCTGGTAATCCTTCAGCCCCGTCTTCACCGGCAGCGTATCGTGGCGTACCGTGATAACGAGCGAATCACGGTACAAATACGAACGGGGCAGCGTCAGCGTATTTTTCCGGGTGCGGGTTACGATATTGGCTTCCAGGCTGAGGTTAGGATACAATACGGGCGGCGGGGAGACAAATTCGGCTTCTACCGTAAAAGTCTTGCTGCGCTCATCCATGATCGGGTAGATCCTGGTAACCATAGCTTTAAAAGTTTCCCCCTTGTAGCTATCCATGCTTACCCAGACAGTCTGTTCCCGCGATACCTTCACGATGTCGTATTCATCGACTTTCATTTCGAGCAGGAAATGGTCTCTGCTCCCGATCACAGCCAGGGGCGTCTGCGCATTCACCATCTCTCCTTTTTCTTTCAGCAAAGCATATACTCTGCCCTCCAGCTTACTGCGGAGTACAAGGTCGCCTTCAAGCGCCCGCGAGAGAGACAGGTTTTTACTGGCGCTTCTTTCGTTGAAATCGATCTCCCGTTTCAGATCCTTGTATTGCATCCGGGCGGTCACATAGGCAGTCCGGGCGCTTTCAAAGGCCAGCTTTCTCTGTTCAAGCTCTACCAGGGTACCCACTTTCTGCGCATACAAAGCCTTTTGGCGCTCGTAAAGCACGGAGTCGTTCTCCCATCTGCTCCTGGCCAGGCCGATATTGGCTTCCAGGCTTTCCAGCCTTGTCTTATTGATCTGCCGGTCGGCATAAGCGCGTGTGAGCTCGGCTGACTCACGCCCTATCCGCGCCGACTCATTGTAAACCGAGAGTATAGGCATCCCGGCCTTTACCGAATCTCCTTCTTTGACAAAAACTTCCTGTACAATTCCCGTCGCATTGACATAGGCCTGGTATTGATCGCGGGCCTTGATCACACCGGAAGCGTATACCGACTCCGATATGCTTTCTCTTTTCGGAAAAGTCTTTTCGACGGCGCTACGGCATCCGGCCAGGCAAAGGATGAGCGCACATGCGTACAAACGGAGAATCATCAGAGATGAGGTATTTGATGCCCGAATTTAACTTATCTGCCCCGCTTTCCATCTTTCCGCAGCCTTTATACTATAAGCCACAAAATTAACAGCCGCCTTTTCATACGAGACATCCCCCTTTGACTGACCATCTTCGTCGAGCGCATCCTGCGTCCGCTGGGATTCAAAGATCTTGGGAGAGACAAATGAATGCCCGCCCAGGACACTGATGAGCTTATTGACGAGCGTGGTCATTTCAATACAGGGTCTTCTCCCGCCCTTTCCGTCCGACACCCCGGCAAAAGCAAAAACCTTATTGTCAAACAGCGCGCGAAAATGCCTGCTGCCAAGCTGGTGAAAGGCATTGATCAGTTCTCCGCCGGTGATCCAGTTGTACTCCGGCACGATAAACAAAACCAGGTCTGCCGCTTTCCATGCCGAGATAAGGCTTTCCTGAAACGCTGATAAATTCCCAGGGTTTACCTCGCCCCTGCCGACCCATGGAATATCAGCATCTTCGAAATGGGTAAGCGTAACTTCCGGGCCGGCATGATTTCCGGCCAGATCTGCCAGGAACTTTGCTGCTTTGAGCGTATTGCTCTCTTTACGGGGAGAAGTGGAAATAACGGCTACCTTCATCGCTGTATCTTTTTGAAAAGGATATTAATATTTTTTTACCAGGTCCTCCAGGGTCTCGATCCATATCCTGCTTTCATTCAGGCTCAGCACCAGGTCCCATTGCTCCCCTCCCGCTTTCATAAACATCTCCTTGTATTCCTCGCCTACTTCCTCGGTCGTTTCCAGGCAGTCGGCTACAAATGCCGGCGAAAAAGCCAGCACCTTTTTAATTCCCCGTCCGGCCAGGTCCTTCACCACATCCTCGGTATAAGGCTGGATCCAGGGGTCTTTACCTAAGCGCGATTGAAAACAGGTGCTGATCTTCTCACTGGGCAGATCGAGATAGCCGGCCAGCAGCGCCGTGGTAGCGTAGCACTGGGCAAGGTAGCAATGCCTGTTATGGGCAGTAATACCCGTCCGGCACCCGCTCTTTTCACAGCTGTGCCCGTCGGGATAAGCCTTGACCAGCTGCCTTTCGGGAAGTCCGTGGTAGCTGAAAACGAAATGGTCATAACGGCTTTTTTCCAGCTGCTCCCGGGCAGATTCGGCGAATCCCCTGATGATCCCGGGATGGTCGTAAAAGCTGTTGACGAACCTGATCTCGGGGATCACCTGCCATTGGCTCACGACTCTCATGACTTCTTCATGGACCGACCCGGTAGTAGCAGAAGCATATTGAGGAAAAAAAGGGATAACGACTATCTTCTCAATATCGTGCGCTTTTTCAAAAACGGAAAGCGCACTTTCAATAGAGGGATCCTGGTAGCGCATGCCCAGCTTTACGACGTAGCCTTCCCCAAGCGCCTCCTGCAGCTTTTTTTCTACTGAATACCCGTATACTTTAAGCGGGGATCCTTCCGGAAGCCATACCTTCCTGTAAATGGCCGCCGATTTAGGCGCGCGGAAAGGCGCGATGATGCAATTCACCAGGAACCACCTCGATAAAAAAGGAATATCGATCACCCGCCGGTCCATCAGGAACTGGCGGAGATACTTTCTCACATCGCTCGTCCGGGTTGAATCCGGCGTGCCGAGATTCACAATCAACACCCCTGTTTTTCCTGATACAGCAGACTTCATGTGTATTATATAATTTCGTAAATCCCGGCGTTATCCCCCGATCAGCCGCCAGACGCCCGTAATAAAGAAAAGTACAAGTCCTACCGGCGTCAGCACCTTCCACCCGAGGTAGACAAGCTGGTCTACTCTCAGGCGCGGAAGCGTCCACCTCGCCCACATCTGTACGATCACAGCCAGGATAGCTTTAAAAAGAAGCCAGAAAATCCCGGTGACATATCCCATTATCGTACCCGGCGCCCCGCTCGTCCATTCCGCGAGCTTTACCGGCCCGATATTGGGAAACGGCGTATTCCAGCTCCCCAGGAAAAGAATTGCCCCCAAAAGCGACACCAGCAGCATCATGCCGTATTCCGAAAGCATCAACACGGCGTAGCGCATGCCTGAATACTCCGTATGGAACCCTCCCACCAGCTCCGACTCCCCTTCCGGTATGTCGAAAGGCGCCCGGTTGCATTCCGCCAGGGAAGCAATAAAAAAAACGATATAGGCTAAGAAAAGGAACGGATTCCGCAGGATATTCCAGGTCAGGATACCGCCGACGTCCGTAATATCGACTCCGAGCGCACGAATGCCGAACAGGTAGTTTGTTTCAGCGCTGTAGATACCCTGCATAAAGCTGATCTCCTGGAGGTCGAGGCTCTGGCAGAACATGACCACGCAAAGCACCGACAGCGTGAGGGGAATTTCATAGGAGATCATCTGTGAAACAGCGCGCACAGCCCCAATAAGCGAATATTTATTATTGGAGCCCCAGCCTGCCATCAGTATGCCGAGCACATCTACCGCCACTATCGTCAGGAGAAAAAAAACGCCGACCGTGGCTGTGGACCCGCGTAGGTCGGGCGCCATCGGCAGAACGGCGTAGCCGGCAAAAACAGCACAAAAAATAATAAAGGGAGCTATGAGAAAAAGCTTCCGGTCAGCTGCCTTCGGCACTATGTCCTCCTTGAATATCAGCTTGATCAGGTCGGCAAACAGCTGCAGCAACCCCCATTTCCCAACCTCCATCGGCCCCATGCGGTCCTGGATAAAAGCCGACACCTTTCGTTCCAGGTATACGCCCACGATTACAAACGCGGGGACCATCACAGCAAATAATAATAACGTATAGGGCACCTTTTCGAAACACTATTATCCTGCAAATGTATCGAAAATGTCTCAGAAGACATTGCTCAAAAGAAACTAATCGGAACGTCACAGCCCTGAAAGGGCGCCATACGCCACCCCTGCGGCGCAGCCCCAGGGGCCTATAAAACCGACTCTGCCAATCCTGGCGCCAGACCAAACAAAATAGTAGCTGCAGTAGCGGCAATAAGAAGAATTTTGTAGAACGGGGCTACACGGATCTTCCCGGTTTCACCCTCTCTCATGTACATGGCGATTACGACTCTCAGGTAATAGAAGAGCCCTGCTACAGCCATCAGCACGGCAATCACCAGCAACCAGACCATCCCGCGCTCCGCCGCAGTGCTGAAAACAAGGAATTTCCCCCAGAATCCGGCCGTAAGCGGTATGCCCGACAGCGAGAGCATCGAAACGGTCATGACGAAAGCAAGAAGCGGGTTTTTAGCGGCCAGCCCGTTAAATATTTCAAACGACTCGTTCGGCTGGCCTTCTTCTGTAAGCGGGTGCACTTTCGATACCAGGATGAGGACGCCGAAGGCACATATGGTAGCCAGCGAATAGGCCAGCAGGTAAAACAGTATGGCGGTGGAAGTCTTATCGGTCAGCGCAGTCATTGAGATCAGCAGGTACCCTGCATGCGAAATACTCGAATAAGCCATCATCCTCTTGAAGCTCTTCTGGTAAACTGCCGTAATATTACCGATCAGCAATGTCAGAACGGTCACTACCGCCATCATCACCCACCACTGGGAATGAATGGTCGGGAAAGATTCGGATAATATACGGTAAATAGCGGCGATCCCGGCTGTTTTAACAACCGTAGCCATAAAGGTGGTGAAGACGGTAGGCGACCCGTCATAAACGTCGGGCGTCCAGAAATGGAACGGAGCCGCAGAGACCTTGAAAAGCATACCAGCCAGCAGCAACAGGAGGCCTGCGTGGAAAAGAGGAGTCTGCTCAGGGTTCAAAGTGACGTAGCTCCGGTAGCCCGACAGGTCGAACGAACCGGTAGCGCCATACAGCAGCGCTATCCCGAAAAGGAGGATACCGGAAGCGAAAGCACCCATCAGGAAATACTTCAGAGAGGCTTCGTTAGACCGGAGATTCCGTTTTTCGCTTCCTGCAAGCACGTACATAGCGATGGAAAGGATTTCAAGCCCGATGAAGAACATGATCATGCTTTCGAAACCGATCATGACCAGCGCGCCGATCAGCGAGAAGATCATCAGGGCGAAATACTCCGCCGGCTGCGCCTCTTCGTCGTCCAGGAAGCCGCCCGTCATGGCCATGACCATAAAGGCTGAAAGCAATGTTACAAAGCCGAAAGCTATCGTCAGGTTATTCACCCTCAGCATGTCGAAAAAGTAGAGGATCTGGCCTTCTCCCCAGTCTGCGAGACCGCTCAAAAAAGCCACTACTACAAACAACAAAGCCGACGGCAGCAGCAAGTTCTTTGACCTGGATAATCCAATGAACAAAGTGGCCATGCCGAAAACGGACAATAAAATAATTGGATACATATTCTATTTGCTGTTGACAGTACCCTGTCTTCTACTTTAATCTTTATTTATCAAGCCGGCGCTGTCGGAGCCATCCGGCAATTACTGTTATCTCTCTAATGTGCAGCTACCACCTGCAATATCTGGTTCACTGCCGGCTCGGTAATTTTCAGGAACACGTTCGGGTATATCCCTATCCAGAGCACCATTGCAACCAACGGCACCAGGACCGCCCTTTCGGTCCAGTTAAGGTCGGTAAAGCCGGCTGTAAGGTCGCTCTTTTCGCCGTACATGGCCTTCTGAAACAACCGCAGCATATAGACGGCGCCCAGGATAATGGTCGTGCCCGCAACCGCTCCTATCCAGTTGTTGTACTCAAAGACACCGGACAGCAGCAGGAATTCTCCTACAAAGCCGTTTGTCAGCGGCAACGCCACGCTGCCCAGCAAAATAACCAGGAAAAGCACAGCCAGCTGAGGCGCCTGCCGGGTGATGCCGCCCAGCTCTCCAAGGTAGCGCGAGCTGGTCCTTGAATAAATAATGTCGATAACGAAAAACAATCCGACTACGTTTATGCCATGTGAAAGCGACTGGACCAGCGCTCCCTGGAGACCGTTCAGGCTGCCTGAAAAAACACCCGCCGCCATCAATCCGACGTGGGCAAAAGACGAATAGGCGATCAGGCGCTTCATGTCGCGCTGCTGAATCGCAATGACCGATCCGTATATGATCCCGATCACCGAAAGTATGATCACCAGATGGCCCCATTGCGCCA
>MEDT01000177.1 GCA_001724175.1 Cytophagaceae bacterium SCN 52-12
ATGCTGACGATGCCGTCTGCCAGGGCCTCGTTGCTGCTGCCGGTGCGATAGCCTATGGTGAGCGATTCGTCCGATAATTCGTATTTAAGTCCTTTTGTCCTGATGCCGCTTACGGTCCCGACCGGGATGAGCGACAGGGGCGTGCCGGCAGGGTACCATTTTTCGAATGTGCCGGTAAGCGGGAAGATTTTCGAATAGTCGTCGAATATGACAGCCTTGATCAGGTTCTGATGCCTTACCAGGTTGGTAATGTTCGTGATGGTGTGGTCGGCCCTTCGCCCGGTAGCCCAAACGATGTTTACAGCCGGGTAGCCGCGCGCTATGAGCAGGTCGATCGCTTTTTCCAGGTCGGTTTTCACCTGATCGGGGGTATGGATGATTTCCAGCGGGTAAATCCGGTTCCCGATTTCTTCGAAATTATGAGGGTTATCGAAATCGCCCATCCACACATCCGGCCTGATGCCTTTATCGAGAATCCTGTAAATGGCATTATCCAGTACGACTATAAAGGGGTTCCATTCCAGGAGCTGTCCGAGGAGCTCGTCGCTGCACCCCTCCCCGTTGGCTATGATAAGGGCGGGTTCCTGCTTGTCTTTTACAAAGTGGTGAGATGACATAAAAATTATTCAGGTCCGGAGAATTTTCCGCTGCATAATGGCCGCAGGCCTTCTGCGGAACGGTTGTAAAGATAAGTCCAGCAGTTAAAGATCCGGTTATCGGCGGCCAGAACGGGGACCATCTTCCTTGTATAAAGGCTCAGATCCGGATCGGGATGGATATCCTCGTATTCGTCAAGGATGGGAAGCAGCCGGCCGGGTTCTTCCATCCTGTAGATTTCGCCATGTACCGACCGGGAAGATCCCGGGACGTAAAGCGCTGCCGGAAACCACGAAACAAGATAAAGGAGACCCGGAAAAGTACCTTCGCCAATATAGGCGGAAGAGTTCCGGAGCTGCTCTGAAAAAGAGTTCGGGAAGCTGCTCTTGAGCGTGCCGTACACGAAAAGGTAGGTTACCGGATCCGGTTGGCCAGTCATAGGGATGGGAGCCTGTGAAGGTTTAATTGTGATTTACGGGGAGATGATAAAGCGCGATGTCTAAATAAGCGGCAATCACGCAATTTATATCGGCGAAAAAATGTTTATTGACTATATTGGTATCACTAATTCTTTCATCAGCCTTCCATGTACGACAAGAATATCGGGACTAAGCAGAAAGCGCTTAAGATCAACTTAGATCCGCGAATTTACGGTTCTTTTGCTGAAATAGGCGCCGGCCAGGAAACAGCGGCGCAGTTTTTTAAAGCAGGGGGAGCGTCGGGTACGATAGCCAAGACGATGTCGGCCTACGACATGACTTTCAGCGATGCGATCTACGGCCCGGAGGAAAGCGGCAGGTATGTGGTGGAATCCAGGCTTAAGAAAATGCTGAGCAAGGAATACAGCCTTGTTGAAAAGAGGTTGTCAGAGAAAAGGGGGGCGGAGAGCCTCTTTTTTGCTTTTGCCAATACCGTGGTCGCCCTGAACTACCAGCGTACCAACGATCCTCACGGCTGGGTCGGGCTTCGGTTCCAGCTGACTCCCGGCGGGCCTTATAACGATCTCATCCTCCATGTGCGGATGTTCAGCAAGGACATTATCCAGCAGCAGCAGGCGCTGGGTACGATCGGGGTCAACCTCATCTACGCCTGCTTTTACTACCATAATTCCCCCGAAACCCTGCTATGGTCGCTGATGGACGACCTGAGTCCCGACGACCTTGAGATCGATATGGTCAGGTTTTCAGGGCCTGACTTTGAAAAGGTCGATAACAGGCTCATGAGCCTGTACCTGGTCAGGAACGGCTTTACGAATGCCGCCCTTTTCGGGTCGGACGGGAACGTGATGCAGCCGACGGAGGCTTTTTATAAAAAGCATATCCTGCTGATGCGCGGCAGGCTGAGGCCGATCGCCAACGTCCATGTCGACATGATCACGCACGGTATGGAACAGTTCCTGGCCGAGCCGGACGTGAACCCGGAACGGGTGATGTTTGTTTCCGAGCTTACGCTGCATAACCTTAAATCGGACCGGGATAATATCGACGAGAAGGATTTCCTCGACCGTGTCGATATCCTGTGCTCGCTGGGGCATAACGTGATGATTTCCAACTATCATGAATACTACAGGCTCGTGGCTTATCTTTCCCGGCTTTCGAAGCTGAAGTCCGGGCTGCTGGTCGGCATTCCCAGCCTCCAGAATATTTTCGATGAGAAGCATTATACCTTTTTGCCGGGCGGTATCCTGGAATCGTTCGCGACGTTGTTCAGCCGGAATGTCAAGCTGTATGTCTATCCTACGCTCCGGGCCGACGGCGCAGTGCGCAATTGCAGCAATTTTGAGCTTCCTGAAAGCCTTCAGCCTCTTTATCAATACCTGAAGCTGAATGACAAGATCGAGGATATCAGGAATTATAACCTGACCTTTATGCGGTATACCACCGATGAAGTGCTGGCGATGGTGAAGGAGGGAGCGCCGGGATGGGAAAAACTGGTACCCGACAGTGTAGCGGAGATCATCAAGGAGAAATGCCTTTTCGGGTTCCCGTGTGAAGTGTATGACGCCGGAGCGAAGGCCCGGTCTCTGGCGGCCGACACGGCCGGTACCTGAAACCTGATTGCCCGCACCGATGTCATTTGCTGATTTTGAGATTTTCATGGCCGGCCGGCTCCGGGGTAGCCTGCCCGGCCGGACGGCGCACGGGAAAATGGCGGCAGCCCGTTATAAAGGGTGGCCCGAACCGGGAGAAACCTCCCGGTCAAGCGCAGTGCTTATCCTTTTTTACCCGCAGGAAGAAGAGATCAGCTTCCCGGTCATTTTACGACCGACTTATGACGGCGTACACTCGGGGCAGGTGGCGTTCCCGGGTGGGAAAGCCGATCCTGAAGACAAGGATTTATATGCAACAGCGCTCCGGGAGGCATGGGAAGAGATAAGGGCGCCTTATAACGAGATCAATATCCTGGGCCAGCTGAGTGAAATCTATATTACGGTAAGCGACATGCGGGTGGTGCCTGTGGTCGGAACCCTGCCGTTCAGACCCGATTTTTTGCCGGACCCGAGAGAGGTGGCGGAGATCAGGGAAATACGGCTTTCCGGGATCCTCGACAAGCAGATTATCAGGCAGGGAAGGATGCCTGTAAGAGGCGGATATATCACAGCTCCTTTCTATCACTATGACGGGCTCAGGATCTGGGGAGCTACGGCTATGATGATCAGCGAACTGACCGAAATAATTGAAGGGTAAAAGGCGCAATACATTGCATGCAGAGACGCAATGCGTTGCGTCTCTGCATGTTTTTTTATATTTTTACCGCAATAGCTCATAGTTTCCTCCCAGTATTTATGGATGATAACGGCCGCCTGGAGCCAGAAGAAGACGAAGAATTACACAGCAAGACCCCGATTTCCGGTTTGTACGAAAACTGGTTTATGGACTATGCTTCCTATGTGATATTGGAACGGGCAGTTCCTGCCATAGAAGATGGTCTCAAGCCGGTTCAGCGACGCATACTGCACGCGCTCAACGAGATGGACGACGGCCGGTTCAACAAAGTAGCAAACGTGATCGGCTCCACCATGCAGTACCACCCGCATGGAGACGCCTCCATTTATGACGCCATTGTCAACATAGGCCAGAAAGAGCTTTTGTTCGATACCCAGGGTAACTGGGGACATATTCATACCGGCGACTCCGCTGCCGCGGGCAGGTATATCGAGGTGCGGCTTTCCAGGTTCGGCAAGGAGGTAGTATTCAATGACGATACTACGGAATGGCAGATGTCGTACGACGGCCGGAAGCGCGAGCCCGTTACGCTGCCCGTAAAGTTCCCGCTCCTGCTTGCTTTGGGAGTGGAAGGTATTGCGGTGGGCCTCTCCACCAAAGTGCTTCCCCATAATTTCTGTGAGCTGCTTGAGGCGTCGATCGATATCCTGAAAGGAAAAGACTTTGAAATTTATCCCGATTTCCAGACCGGCGGCCTGATAGACGTCTCAAATTACAACGACGGGCACAGGGGAGGTAAGGTAAGGGTACGGGCCAGGATCGAGGAGGAGGATAAAAAAATGCTGGTGATCAGGGATATCCCTTTCGGCGTGACCACGACATCGCTTTGCGACTCCATCGTGAAGGCCAACGATGCCGGTAAAATCAAAATTAAAAAGGTAGAAGACAATACGGCAGCCGAAGTTGAAATACATGTGCATCTGGCTGCGGGGGTGTCGCCCGACATCACGATGGATGCCTTGTATGCTTTTACGGACTGCGAAGTGTCGATCTCGCCGAACGCCTGCGTAATTGTCGACGAAAAGCCCAGGTTCCTTTCGGTCAAGGACATACTCAGAGAGAGCACAGATCAGACCGTGCACCTGCTGAAAAGAGAGCAGGAGATCCGGAAGTTCGAGCTGCTGGAGAAAATACTCTATGGCTCGCTTGAAAAGATCTTCATCGAGAACCGCATTTACAGGGATATAGAGGAGGCAGAGACATTTGAAGCCGTTATCAGTATCATAGATCGCGGGCTGGAGCCTTACAAAGCGCAGTTTTACCGTGAAATAACGGAGGATGACATTGTGGCGCTGACTGAGATCAGGATCAAGCGGATCTCCAGATACGATTCATTCAGGGCCGATGAGCTCATGAGGAAGTTGCAGGAAGAGCTTGCCGAAACAGAAGATCACCTGGCCAATATTACCCGTTTTGCCATCGATTACTTCAGGGACCTCCTGAAAAAATACGGGAAAGGAAAGGAGAGGCGTACCGAGATCAGGATCTTTAACCAGATCGCGGCCAATGTCGTGGCGGCCAATAACCAGAAGCTGTATGTAAACCGGGAGGACGGGTTTATCGGTTACGGGCTTAAAAAAGACGAATACGTGATGGACTGCTCCGATATCGATGATATCATCGTATTCCGGAGGGACGGAGTATGCCTGGTAACCAGGATACAGGATAAGGTTTTTGTCGGGAAGGACATCGTCCATTGCGAGGTTTACGTTAAAAACAACGAACGCAAGGTTTATAACCTGATCTACGTGGACGGGAAAACCGGTGTGTCGTATATCAAGCGCTTCCAGGTCACATCCGTTACCCGCGACCGGGAATATGTGCTCACCCAGGGGACGCCCAAGTCTAAAATCACCTACTTCAGCGCGAACGACAACGGCGAGGCTGAAACGATAACGGTCAGCCTCCAGGCCCAGAGCAAAGCCAAGATCAAGCAGTTCGATTTTGATTTTTCCAGGATCGCGATCAAGAACCGGAGCGCTATGGGGAACATCCTTACCAAGTACCCGGTACGGAAAATAGTTTTCAGGAATGCTGGAATTTCTACCCTCGGAGGAGTCGATATATGGTTTGACCGCGTGATAGGCAGGCTGAACAGGGACGAGCGGGGCGTGCTGCTGGGCAATTTCGGTCCGACCGACCATATACTGGTGATCTATAAGGACGGGACCTACGAGCTTACCAATTTCGACCTTACCAATCACTATGAGCCGGGCAATATCGAGGTGCTGACCAGGTTTTCGCCCGATCTGGTCATTACGGCGGTTTACTATGAAGGCAACCAGAAAACGCACTATATCAAGCGGTTTTCTGTCGAGACCTCGACTGTAGACAAGAAGTTTCTTTTCATTTCCGATTCAAAAGGGAGCAAGCTGTTGCTGGCCTCGGTCGAAAAGCGCCCGAGGCTCAGGCTGACGCTGCAGAAAGTAGCAAAAGGAGAGTTTGAAACGGAGGAGTTCCCGGTGGAAGAACGGGCGGATATCAGGGGATGGAGAGCTATCGGCACCAGGATCCATGCAGTAAAGCTGAAAGAAGCGGTCTGGCTGGAACCGCTGGCGGAGGAGATCCCCGAACCCGGTGAAGAGCCTGAAGAACAGGCGCCTGAAGAAGAGCTGCCGGAAGACCTTCCGGGGGAACCTGCTGAAGAGGATGAAAATATTGTTTCTGCCGGCGACGACACGGGCGGGCCGGGAGAGGAAGACCCGGAGCAGAGCGACGGGGAGCAGGCCGGCAAGTCCCGGGTATATCCCAGGAAGCCCGCTCCCGCTCCGAATGAAAACCAGTTGGGGCTTTTTGAGTAGGAAGGCATTGCCTGACGGGAAAAAGCTCCTGCAAAAACTAGATATTCAGAAAATCGGGCGATGATTTCGCGGCTTACAGCTCGGAGGTATATATTTTCGATAAGGGCGGCACTAAGGGCCCTGTCCTGGTGGTTCTGGCTGGTGACGACGGCCCTGCTTTTGATTCTGCTGCTCAATACCTGGGTGGTGAATGTCGCAAAGCCCTATACCTATTTTTCGATTGACGCCCTGCCTGCCAGGAATGCAGGGCTGGTTCTCGGGACCAGCAAAGGCCTGCAGGGCGGAGGTGATAACCTGTATTTCAAATACAGGATGGAAGCGACCGCCCGGCTTTTTAAGACAGGAAAAGTAAAATACCTCATCCTGAGCGGGAACAATGACTCGGAGTACTATAATGAGCCGCAGGATATGCAAAAGGCTTTGCTGGCGCTCGGCATCCCGGCAGACGCCATGATCCCCGACTTCTCGGGGAAAAGGACCTATGATTCCATTCTCAGGGCCAAGTATCTTTTTAAAGAAAACAGCATTACGATCATTTCCCAGAATTTCCATACCGCCAGGGCATTGTATATCGCCCATGAAGAAGGCCTCGATGCCGTGGCCTTTGCAGCGCAGGATGTGCCGGAGGACTATTCCTACTATACGCTTGCCAGGGAATACCTGGCGAGAGTGAAAGCGATACTTGATGTGCATCTGCTCCGGCCCGAAGCAGATATCACCTTTAACGAGGAGCTGAGGAAGTAGTAACGACTTTATTTAAAGGCTGAATTTTATTGGCGAAGCCTGTTTTGTGCAGGCTGTAGTTTTAAATCATGCTGGTTCAGGCAGCTATCTGCGCTAAGAAGTCCCGCAAGGGACGACATGTTTCGATAAAGAGATCCCGGGCTGTATATATCCGGTCGCCTCAATAAGCCAAAATCCCCAAAAACGTCAGCTTCCTGCGTTTTTGGGGACTTATTTTTGCTTAATAAATTAATATGTTCCCAGGTAGAATGATCCTGTCTGGCCTGCCAGCGTAGCCCCTTTGACTACGGCTTTTGTTTTCCAGTTGATAACATATAGTTTACCGGCTTCGCCCGGCGGGGTCAGCGGCACATATACATAGTCGCCGCTTACTGCGATATTCTGGTACTGGCTGAAATCAAGTGTCGATTCGTAATCATTACTGATTTTGCTCGCAGTCTTGGCATTCAGGTCAACCAGCGCCACGTAGCCGCCGGTACCTGCCCCTTTGTCGTATAAGACGATCCCGATACCGTCTTTGATATATCTCCAGGCCTGGATACGGGTGCTTGTTTCACCTAAAGCGGTGTTCAGGTTAAACTCGTAGGAGTTGTCATAGTCATTGGTTGCGCTGCTGATGCGCAGTATCTGGTGACCTACCCATTGTCCTGTGGCAGCCTGGTAGATGTGACCGTCGTCACCTACATATTGTGTCATGGTGCGGTAGGAGTGATTGTTGGTTTTAGCAACAGTTGAGGTGATCAGCCTGGGATTCCCCAGAGACGGGTAATCTACTACCAGCGTAACGGTGCCTATTGTCCTGTTGGCGTTGTCGTTGGTCCAGACAGGAACACCGCTGGCATTAATTGTAAATTTGGTCGGATCTACTTTGCTGACGTTACAGCCGATGAAAATTTTTGACTGGTCTTTGTTTAATACCGGAACGTCGATCCGGCCGACTGAGTATCCCTGGGCTTCCAGCTCGGCGGGGAAAGGAAAATCAAATTTAGTGGAGTTAGGCACCTTGGGGTTCTCCAGGTCGATGATGGCTACTCTCACCTCTCCCCTGGTGTATTCGTAAACGTAGTTCGGAGCTTCGCCTTTGTACTGCGTCGTGCTTCCTGTCAAATGAACGCCGATACCTATACCTTCCGCAGCTTTGGTCCAGCGGGGAGATGTACCGATCATATCGGACAGGTCCAGCTCTTGTCCTGTATCCTGGAAATCAATCGCACCTTTTACAAGATATTTGTTAAATACCCCGCCGTCTTCACCGGTATACTGTATGTTATACAGCTCTGTGCCGTCTTCCGAGCCTTGTACACGGGCTGTACGGGCCGACCGTAGGGGAAAGCCGTTCTCGTTCTGATAGATATTGAGTGAAAAGCCGGGGTCGATAGCCTGCTCATGGGTAATGGCGTACGCCCTTGTGCCTCCGTTTCCGGCCGTCCCGGCTGCATCAGGGATCGAAGCCGTCAGCGTAACAAATTCCCGCTCGTCCCCGCCGATTATCTGCTGTTCATCCGGGCTGTCATCCTTACAACCGGTCAGCGTGCCTGAAACGATCGCAGCGGCTAATAAAACTGTGCTAAACTTTGTTGTGCTCATATTTGACTTGATTTATAAAAATTTACTGATCGTATAATTCAACTTTACAGAGACACTTCTCCCTGGTTTCTGTACACCGAAATTGTCATAGATCTCCGCGTTCAGAATGTTTTTAAGATCCAGGCTTACCACCATTTTACCATTCGGCAACCGGTAGCTGCTGCCTATATCATGATAAAACTGCGTAGGCGTGGTGAACCATTCTGAAGCCATCCAGATGGTATTGAAAGGCGCCACGTACCCGGTATTGTAATAGACGTTGAGGATAGATTTTTTCTGGAATACATCATTGAGACGGTACTGTACGCTGCCGTTTATCGTAAAGAACGGCTCATTGGGCAGCTGCAGGTCGTACAGGTCATGCGGTCTGCCTTTTTCATCATATTTCTGCTTGAAGAGGGAGTTGAATTTGGAAAAGTTGAACAGCGCGTTGATCTTGTTATCATAAACGTAAATGATCTCTCCTTCAAATCCCCTGGATTGTGTTTTTCCTAAGTTTATGTACCTGGTGAACTCGATATCCGCATCGCTTTCCCGGCCCTGGATGATTTGGTTTTCCACGGCCCTCAGGGTTATTTTGTTGAACCCGTTTCTCCAGAACGTGCTTCCGTACAGGGTGAGCTTGTGTTTGCCGATGTTCACCGCCCCGTAACGGAAACCGAGGTTATAGTTGACGTTCTTTTCCGGTATCAGGTCCGGGTTTTCAAGGATGTTGTTATCGGGGTCGCCATACAGCTGCGCCTCGGTGGCCACCACGTAAGAGTTTTCGGTAGATCCTATGATATACAATTGGGGGATGACGTTGTAGGAAACCGTGGCCCCGTATCCCCGGTTATTATTCACGTTCCTGTTCTCGATCCTGTTGATGGTGGTGATGTCGCCTTCCCTGACGATTTCCGGTTTGGTCTGGATGGTCCTGTTGATGGTATATTTGGCCATCAGGTTTGTCCTTAATTTGTTGTTCAGTATCTGGGACTCGTAGTTGGCCGCGAAGATATTGTTCATGACACTGCTCGTGGTCACCAGGTCCTTGTTTACCGGATTCAGCAGGTCGTTATCGTCCCGGTCGGTCGTTTCAAGCTTGTGATTCACGGATATCCTGTGTCCGGTTGCGATCGTATACGACAGGTTGGTGCGCATATTGGTGATCCGGCGGTTGATATCGGTGATGCTTTTAGGTCCCTGCTGTCCCATTACCGCAGTGGGAGGAACGGGGATTGCTACGCCATTCCGGATGAGCATCCTGGGGTTCCCGTCCCAGTTATACATCTGGCCCACGGTATCCTGTACGTAAGTCCCCCGGTAGCTCCGGACGGCGTTTACGTTCACGGCCATTCCTTTGACCAGGAAATTGTTCTTGTTGTAATTCAGCGTAAACACGTGGGCATCGTATTCCGCGAACCGGCCGACATACGGCCTGGCCATGGTAGTGCCGTGG
>MEDT01000178.1 GCA_001724175.1 Cytophagaceae bacterium SCN 52-12
GGGAAGCGGTAGGCAGCGAGGTGATGAAGAAGTTTGGCGCTTACCTGGCGGAAAGGATTAAAGGGAGCGGGTACATAGACGGGGGAAGAGACCTGTTCAGGACTTTCGAGAACCTGAGGACCCACGACCTGCTGGCATCCGTTTCTCCTGAAGTTTTTTTAGGGGCCTATGCCTGGTACCCTCAAACCGAATTCTGCTACATGAGGCAGGGTGATTTCTTTTTTGCCGGGAAAGGGGGTTATAACGCTGAAAGCCATAACCACAATGACGTCGGCTCATTCCTGCTGTACTACCGGAACAAACCAGTTTTGATCGATGCCGGGGTAGGGACCTATACGAGACAGACGTTCAGCCGGGAGCGTTATACCATCTGGACCATGCAGAGTGAATACCACAGCCTCCCGCTTATCAATGGGGTGGGACAGGCCGCAGGCGCAGAATATCGGTCGCGCAATGCCGCGTTCGATCCCGGCAGGATGACCTTTTCGCTTGACATAGCCGGGGCCTATAAGAAAGATGCCCGGGTAAAAAGCTGGGTCAGACGCTATGCGCTGGACGCGAGGCAAGGTAAATTAAACATACAGGATGTCTTTGAGCTTGATGATGCGCAAGGGCATAACGAAATGATCTTTATGCTGGCGGGAAAGCCCGACCTGTCAAAGCCGGGAGTTGTAGTCCTTTCTCCGGAAGGAGAAAACCTCCGCCTGTCCTATGATCCGAAGGTTTTTGAGGCAGGCGTCGAGACGGTCAGACAAACCGACCGGCGCTTGTCATCGGTCTGGGGAGAGGAGCTGTACCGGCTCAGGCTTAAAGCCCTGAAACAGGTAAGGAGAGGAAGTTATACCTTTACGGTCGGCAAGTAAGAAATGACGCATTTAACTTTACACCTAAATTAATATAAATGAAAAAGCTATCCCTGATCCTGATAGGCGGCCTGCTCTCCTTAACAGGATGGGCGCAAGGCCGGAACGTAGCCGGCGACCCGGTAAAGGTTATTGTGATCGGAGCCCATCCCGATGATTGTGAGCTGGGAGCCGGCGGGCTGGCTGCGCTTTATGCGGCTGAAGGCCACTCCGTAAAGTTTGTTTCCCTTACCAACGGGGACAAAGGGCACCAGGAATCAGGCGGCGGCCCGCTGGCCAGGAGGAGGCATGAAGAGGCTATGGAATCAGGCAGGCGTTTGGGAATAAGCTATGAAATACTTGACAATCATGACGGCGAACTGTTCCCGACCCTGGAAAACCGGCTGGAGGTGATCAGGATGATCAGGGAATGGGACGCGGATGTGGTGATATCGCACCGGCCCAACGATTATCATCCCGATCACCGGAATGCCGCCATACTGGTGCAGGACGCTTCCTATATGGTGATCGTGCCCAATATGCTGTCCAGCGTGCCCCCTTTAAAGAAAAACCCCGTCTTTCTCTACATGCGTGACCGCTTTCAGCGACCTAATCCGCACCGCCCGGATATAGCAGTCGATATAGCGACGGTATTCCCCAAAAAGCTGGATGCGCTGGATGCGCATGTTTCCCAGTTTTATGAGTGGCTTCCGTGGACGTCCGGGAAGCTCGGCCAGGTGCCGTCGGGAAAAAAGGAAAGAAAGGAATGGCTGGAAAGCTGGGTGGCGCCTCGCTACAATGTCAACGATGAGATCAGGCAAACCCTAAGCAAATGGTATGGAGCCGGGAAATCGTCTGCAGTCAAAATGGCCGAAACTTTCGAGATCACCGAATACGGAAGCCAGCCTGACGAAGCGGAAGTGCGGAGATTATTTCCGATGCTGAAGAAATAACACAGGTTGGGCTAAAGCCCGGATTTTCTCCGACCGGATAGGAAAGAATGGGCTAAAGCCCATTCCTATTCAGAATTGTAAATTATTTCTGGATTTTGCCTCCAGATTGAATTGCTCCAGATTCTGAATTGCTCCAGATTCTGAATTGCCTCCAGATTCTGAATTGCCTCCAGATTCTGAATTGCCTCCAGATTCATCTGGAGCACCCGGAGTTCTATTAATCATTTCAGGGCTTTAGCCCAAATCTTTGAATCCGTATTTTAACATCAGTTCTTCATATTCTTCCCGGGAGCTTCTCTTTCGATGATGCCTTTCCTGGTTTTTTATATAATTTCTTACCCGGTCAATCATAGATTCTGATACCGATAAGGCGAAATATTCATCCTGCCATTCAAATTTCTTTTCTGTGAGCCTGTTTTTATTGATCCAGAAAGAAGATTCGCCTTTGATCAGTTGCATGACTTTTTGAATGGTTTGATCCATCCGGAGAGACACCAGGCAGTGACAATGATCGTTATATCCGTTAATGAAGTCTATGAATATTCCCTTGGCCCGGGCATTATTCCGGATATGGTTCCAGACATTGGATCTCAATTCTTCCGAATCGAGAAAAGGATAGCGATTTTTTGTACTCCAGACAAAATGGATGTAGGTTTTGATGTAAGGCATAATGAAAATTGTATAGTACGACTCCTTATTGTTGTTGGGCTAAAGCCCGGATTTTTATTCGATCGCGTATGAATGGGCGAATGGATGAATGGGCTAAAGCCGCATTCATATTCACCCGGAATGATTTAAAATTCCTAAAGGCCAGGCTTGAGAAATTATCCTAAGGAATTGGTGCGGGTTGTATTCCCGCTTTCTGGCTATTATCCTCTTGTATATCCTCGGCGGAATTTTTACCGGTAATGAGGCGACAGCAATATTCTCAGTTAAATTTATAAATTTCCCTCAAGCTCTGCATTTTTATCCAATTGAATTTCTCGATATAGAGTTACCATCGGATTGATTTGCACCTGGACTTAATTCGCATCTGTATCCTCAATCGCCTCTATATTCTGAATTGCCTCCAGATTCTGAATTGCCTCCAGATTCTGAATTGCCTCCAGATTCTGAATTGCCTCCAGAATTCATCTGGAGAAAAACAGATCAGCCATCCAATCATTGGGGCTTTAGCCCAAAAATCAAATTGTTTTATTTCTTCAATGTCGACAAAAACTCCACAACATCCCTGATCTCGTGCCGGCTCATAATTTTCGACATGTCGGGCATGCTGGACGGAACATTATCGCGCTTCGTAATACGTCCTGCAGGAATATGAAGCGGTTCTGCTTCAGCTGTTTTTAGAGTGAGCTCCTCTTTGTCTTCGGCTGTGAGAATCCCGGCTGCTGAAGTGCCGTCCGAGAGCGTGAGCATCACCATTCCATATCCGGGAGCCAGCCTTGCGCTTGGTGAAACCAGCGCCTGTACCAGCTGTTCCCTGCTCAGGGTATTGCCGATATTGGAAAGATCGGGGCCTACTTCTCCGCCCTGCCCGTTGATGACGTGGCATCGCACACATTCACCGGCGCTGTTGTTGAAGAAGTACTGCCGGCCGCGCGCGCCGTTTCCGCCGTATTCAAGATCGGCATAGCTATCGCTGTCACCGGTTTGGGCAAATGATGCAAACTTCTTCTGAAGCGCTTCCGAGCCGGACGCCGATATCGCTTCTCCCAGCTCAAGCGCAATACCCCTGTTGAGCTCATTTTTCTGCAGGCGGTCTGCCAGCTTTTCAAGAATGGAGCCTGTTTTGCTAAGGGGATATTGTTTCATGAGGCTTAAAAGCTGTTGCTGCTCTACGAGGCTTCCTTTGGCAAATATGGAGGCTGTGATGTCGTTTAATGCCTGGCCGGATAGCTCCGTGCCCTCCAGTACGCCTAACGCGGCGGCCCTTACCTCGGCATTTTCGTCGCCCATACTTTCCCGTATCAGCGCCTCCATAGAAGGGTAATGAAGCGCTTTCAGGCTTTTAAGAGCAGCGATACGCACCTGGGGCGAAGCATGGCTGCGGCTCATTTCGGCGAGCCTGGAATTCAGGCCGGTGTACCCGTATTCGGTCGGGATCTGCAATGCGGCTATGAGGATTTCCGGGTCTGATTCGTTTAAAAAGCCTGCCAGCCGGGGTGTCACTGCCGCCAGAACCGGTGCAGGATCTCTTTTGACAACACCCCTGTAACGCCCGTCCACACGGTCGGTTTCCGAAGGATTCGCCCAGGTAGCGATGGCGGCAAGGGCCTCTGCCCGTATCCGCGGATCTGCATCTTTTCTTTCTGCAAAATTAATGACATCGGTCAACTGGGTTGCGCCGCCTAGCCGCTGGGCGGCGCCGATGGCCCGGCGCAGGAGCGGTTCCGAAGAAAAGCGCTTTTCATTCAATGTAGCCGCCAGCGCAGGCAGGGAAGCGGGAATCGAATGATCGTCATTGATAGCCCGGGCGGTTTCGGTTACGATGAATTCGTCGCTGTCTTTCAGGAAAAGGGCGATCTGCTCGCTTTTCAGCCTGCGCAGCGCAAGCACCGCGGCCAGCCTGAGCGACCGGTCGGAATTACCTGACAAGGCCGCCAGCCCGGGAATATTCCCAATGCGCGCCAATGCGAGCGCGCCTGCATGCCTTAGATACCGATCCTGGTCCTTATTGGCTGAAAGCATGTCGAGAAGGGGTTGGAACCCTTCCCGGTAGCCGACACGCCCTATAGCCTGGGCGCCATAGAAGCGTACCCTGAGATTGCCGTCCTTCAGGAGCGGGATCAGCAGCGGGCCGGCGCCGGGAATATTTTCATCGCCTATCACTTTGGCGGCCTGCGCCTTTATTTCCGGATCACTGTCA
Organism: Cytophagaceae bacterium SCN 52-12; assembly: GCA_001724175.1. Taxonomy (GTDB): domain Bacteria; phylum Bacteroidota; class Bacteroidia; order Cytophagales; family Spirosomataceae; genus Ravibacter. The sequence goes on from MEDT01000178.1 coordinate 4,662, forward strand.
TTGAGGAGGGGAAGCAAGGACTTCCCGGCAGAAATATTCGCGCGGGCGAGCTGGCCGATACCCCAGATGCCGTGTATCCTGGCGAGCTGGCTGCTGCGCTGGCCGATCGCCTTCAGGAGCTCCGCCTCTCCTGCGGCTCCTCTTCTGACAAGCTCAAACTGCGCTTTCTGCCGGATCCGCATATCGCCGTAAAACAAAAGCTGATAGAGCTCGCCGGGCGATTGGGCGGCATAGTTGAGCTGCATAAGCCTCTTTGTCTCGGCCCTGGCTTCCTTCAGGTCATTTTCTTTTTCCGTAACATCTATTTTCCAGATACGGCCGTAGTTTTTGGTTCCCCAGCCGTTGATCCAGTCGGCGGCATACAGGGCGCCGTCGGGACCGAACCTTATCCCGGTAGGCAGTATCCCGTTCACGATATTCTGATCGCCGTCCAGCTCAAATGAAGCCCCTTTGGGTTTCAGGCCGAAAGCCCATATCGGCGAGCGGGCAGGGTTGCCTACGAATTCGACGACAAAAAACTTGTTCTGCCATTTTTTGCCCAAAGCCGTGCCGGGGTTGTACTGCATCCCCGTCGGGCCATTATGGAAGTTGACGATAGGAGGGAGGATGTAGGCCGCCTGCCCCTCCCAGTAAGGTACTGAAAGGCGCTCGTCCATCCATACCTTATACGTATTGTTCCGCGGATCTGTGTATTTCCCGAATTGCCAGTTGGTCCTCCAGCCGACGTCCATGCCGTCGACCACGTACACAAGACGTTCGCGTTCCGTCGGATGATCGCCGTCATTGTCGCAGCTGATCAGGTTGCCGTATTCATCGAAAACGAACTCGTGCATATTCCTGACGCCCCCGGCAAACACCTCGAACCCGGTCCCGTCAGGATTGATCCTGGAAATGGTACCCTCGTTGGAACGGTCGTGCACGACCCCGTCTTTTGTCGTAACATGGGAGCCTATATCACCGATATTCCAGTATATTTTCCCGTCCGGTCCTTCGATCGGGTTTGACATGCCGTGACCACTGAAACCGACGTGCACACCGTATCCGTGCACCAGGGAGGTTTTTTTATCCCACGTTCCGTCGCCGTTCGTATCTTCGAGCTTCCACAGGTCAGGGGCGACCGTAATAAAAGCGTCCTTATCCCTTACCAGTACGCCGTGCCCTACATCGGTTATTTCGTCATGGAAATCGCTGATCGTCATCACTGCTTTGTCGGCAATGCCGTCGCCGTCGGTATCGATCACTTTCCAGATTTCCTCCTTATGGACCGTCAGGTCTCTCCAGTCGTGGCTTCCGTCACCATTATAATCTTTCAGCCAGCTGTTTTCGGCGCTTTTTTCCGGGGCAAATGTTTCCCGCAGGAATTTCCGCCTGTCTTCAACGGTCTGCCAGGAAATCGACCTGGTCATCCAGTTCCGGTGTCCTCTTATGTCAAATTCGGCCGTTTTGGTGCGGTTAGTCCGGTTGTAATAAATGTCCCCGTTGTCGCCTACATGGATCCCGACAGGATCGGCTACAAGCGAGTCCGTAGCCCAGAGTTCAATTTTGAGGCCGTCGGCGACCTGTATGGCGGTATTTTCCCGGATTTCCCGGGCTCTCTGCTGCAGTGTGCTTTTGTTTTCGTAGAGGACTTTCGTGTTGTCTCCTTTTCCGGAAGAAGCCGTACGGCGGCATGAGGGCGAGAGCCAGCAGACTGCTAAGCCCAGGAAGATTCCGGCCAGGATATAGGATCTGGAATGCATGAATTTATAAGCGGATCGTTATGTTGTTTGGAAAGAAGCTTCAAAAATACCTTTAATAAACCAGATATTCCTATCAATTGTTTCCATGGGGATTTGAGAGGTAGTACATGGTCGAGCAATTGTCCGGCCGGAGAATCTCTCTTGCCGCTTCCTGTATGTCTTCCGGGGTTACCTTTTTCATACGGTGGATATCCTGGTTGACCCATTCCGGATTCCCGGCGGTAGCCGCATATGCCAGGTTCATCGCACGGTTGAGCAGCTCTACCTCCGAAAACTCCTGCGTAGCTTCCGACTGGTTTTTTACGCGCGTAACCTCATCGTTTCCTGCGCCGTTCTCTGCAATGGAGGAGACAATTTCCTCCACAGCCCTGTCTGCCGCTTCCAGCTCTATGCCGGGGTTCAGGAATCCTTTGATGATCAGCAGGCCCGGGTCCAGCGTGGAGGTGATCTGCGCGCTCAGCCGGTTGAAGACTCTGGTTTCCTTGACCAGGCTCTGGTAGAGGCGGGAAGATTTTCCCCTTCCCAGGATATCCGAGAGCAGATCGGCATCGAAGAAGCCTTCCTGGAACCTTCCCGGCATGTGGTAAGCTTTGACCAGCGCGTTCAGCGGCACATCGGCTTCGACAGACTCGAAGCGGGCCGACGATTGCCGGGGCTCCTGCGGAAGGGCCCTGAGGTTGGAAGCGCCTCCGTTGATATCACCGAACCATTTTTCAGCAAGTGCGCGCACTCCGGCGGGCGTAACGTCGCCCGCTACGACCAATACGGCATTGGCCGGGCAATAATACTGCCTGTAAAACGCCCGTACGTCATCCAGCGAAGCATTTTCGATATGGGTAATATCCCGCCCGATGGTAGCCCAGCGGTAAGGATGAGACCGGTAAGCAAGCGGAAGGGTTTTCAGCCACAAGTCGCCGTAGGGTTGGTTGATGTAGCGTTGCTTGTACTCTTCAATGACTACTTTTTGCTGCACTTCCAGCGTTTTTGCATTAATGGAGAGGCCGAACATACGATCGGACTCCAGCCAGAATGCCGTTTCCAGGTTGGAAGACGGCAGCGTGATGTAGTAATTGGTGATATCCGACGAGGTGAAGGCATTGCACTCGCCCCCTACCTCCTGTATGGGGGCATCAAACGATTCGATGTGCTCAGATCCCCCGAACATCAGGTGCTCAAAAAGATGGGCAAAACCCGTCAGGTCTTCGTGCTCGTCTTTGGACCCTACGTTATAGGTAATGTTGACGACCGCCATAGGGGTGGAGTGATCTTCGTGTACAAAAACCTGTAATCCGTTATTTAATCTGAATCCGGAGTATCTGATCATTTGTCTTGTGCCTTTCTGTTTACTTACAGTCCGCAAATTTGCATCTTTTTATTGAACGTCGCGAACAACAGCTCATCGGCCGGTTTTTCCCCATTAAAAAAAAATTGTATTAAATCATTTTTTGAAACGCTATCGTTATGAATGTTGTTAACCATTGAGCCCGGTTGCTTCGATAACTATGCACAATGCGGCTTTTTTGAATACTATGAAGTGGAAAAGGATTTTTGTACTATTTCTGATTACGTTGACGGTCCCGAAGCTGAAAGCCCAGTTCCTGGAAGATGCCGAAGCAATGGGTCTTGTCAAATCGAGCATCGATCATATCTATAACTTCGAATTTGCCCAGGCGGACAAGTACGCTGCCGAAATCAGCAAAAAATACCCCGGGCATCCGGTGACCTATCTTTTGAAGGCATTTTCCATGAACTGGAGATACCTTCCTATCGACAGCAATAAGGAGAAGATGGAGGAATACCAGAAGCTCCTTCAGAAATGCCTCGAAGCGACGCGCCAGCGTTACGGATCCGGCAGCACCGATCCTGAAGCGGTGTTTTTTACAATGGCCAGTCACGGGTATATAGCGCTTACCCATAATTACCGCGGAGAATTCCTGAAAGCCGTAGGCGAAGCAAGAAAGGCTTACAAGTCGCTGGTAGACGGGATGAGCTTTGTTGAGGTCAACCCGGATTTCTATTTTACCTCAGGCCTTTACAATTACTATGTCAATGTATACCCGGAGATGTATCCCGTCGTAAAGCCGCTCATGATTTTTTTTAAAAGCGGCAACAAAGCGAAAGGGCTTCAGCAATTGCGCCTGGGCGCGGAAAAAGGCGTGATAACCATGGCCGAGACCTGCTATTATCTCTCGCATATCTACCTGGCCTACGAGGACAGGATGTCTGACGGGCTGATCTACACCGGGAAGCTCAGGCGCCTGTATCCCGGGAACCCGGTTTACAGGATGAGGTATATAGAAAACCTGCTCCACCTGGGCCGGTACCAGGAGGCTGCAAAAGAAAATCTCGTCCTTGCCAAATACAATAAGGGGCTTTTTCAGAAGGCCTATTATTGCTTCGACGGTTTGCTTAAGGAGCGGAACGGGAATGACAGGGAAGCGAAAGAGGCTTTCTCGAAAGCCCTGGAGGTACCGCTGGAGATGCAGTATATAAAAGAGTACCATGCAATGGCCTTTGCCGGCCTTGCCAGGATAGCCGACCGGGCAGGCGACAAAAAGCTCGCTAAGGCGCAGTATAAAAAGTGCCTGGAATATGCGGAATACAAAAGGCTCATCCGGGAAGCGAAAAATTATAAGTGAGATAGCTATAGCTGGCGGCTATTTTCTAAAAAGCTGCGCGCCGCCGCTGCTGACCGCACGCGCAATGCAGAACAGCGCAATGGCTTTCAGGTAATTGTGGCTCTCGAAAGATCCCAGTAGAGGCTCTGTCAGCTGTGGTTTGAGCGCAAATGCCAGCGACATCAGCGCAACTACCATCCAAACCCCGTTTTTTTGCCTTCTGACCAGCGCGAAAGTAGCGATCACCATAGATACCAGCACGCAGAAGGAACGGACCACCGACTGCAGGGGCCTCCATTGCGGGTCATGTGTGGCCCACATCAGCAGCGCCGACAGGACGATCGCGGCAAGAATGGCAGACAGCCCCGCGTCGGAAAGCATGGTGAGCGACCAGCATAAGACGATCAGCAGCACATAGGCGACGGTATTTTCGAGGGAATAGGAAAAAACCAGTAGCCGGCTTATCACGCCGCCATTCTTTTCGGGCAGGAGATAAAGTACGGAAGGAAGAAGGAAAAGCAGCGAAAACAAAAAAATAATGATCCGGTTACGACTTTTACCCGGGGGAAGCTGGTTGAAAATGACGAAAACAGACGTAGCGGCGAGTATTAGAACGGAGATAATCTGGGACAGCATACGAAATCGGTATTGTACAAAAAAGCAAATGGCTGAGGTGGAAGATTAAGGTTATAGCAATTTACAAATTCAAAATTAGATATTGCTACTTAAGGCATTTACTTATACTTTTGCTAAAAAACAGATTTCTTCTCATGAGTGTTTTGGTCAATAAGAATTCTAAAGTAATAGTACAGGGTTTCACCGGTTCGGAAGGAACTTTTCATGCGAGTCAGATGATAGAATACGGCACCCAACTGGTCGGAGGGGTCACTCCGGGCAAGGGTGGGCAGAGCCATCTGGACAGGCCTGTTTTCAACACAGTAGACCAGGCCGTGAAAAGTACAGGGGCTGATGTATCCATTATATTCGTTCCCCCGGCTTTTGCGTCGGATGCCATCATGGAGGCGGCCGATGCCGGGATCAAGGTGATCGTTTGCATCACGGAAGGTATCCCTGTCAAAGATATGACGATTGCAAAGCAATATCTGAAAGGGAAAGACACAAGGCTGATCGGCCCTAACTGTCCCGGCATTATTACCGCCGAGGAATGTAAGGTCGGGATTATGCCCGGTTTTATTTTCAAGAAGGGAACCATAGGGCTGGTTTCCAAGTCGGGAACGCTTACCTACGAGGCAGTCGATCAGCTGACCAGGGCAGGGCTCGGGCAGACAACGGCTATCGGTATAGGCGGAGACCCAATTATCGGCACGACTACCAAGGAGGCCGTCCAGCTGCTGGTAGAGGACCCGGAAACGGAAGCGATCGTGATGATAGGGGAGATAGGCGGCGGAATGGAAGCGGAAGCGGCGCGTTATATCAAAGAATCGGGTACGACAAAACCTGTAGTGGGCTTTATAGCCGGAGCGACTGCGCCGAAAGGACGCAGAATGGGGCATGCCGGCGCTATAATAGGAGGTGCTGATGACACTGCGGAAGCAAAGATCAGGATCCTTAAGGAAAACGGTATCTATGTAGCCGAATCACCGGCTGTGATCGGTGAGACGATGCTGGCTGCGCTTCGGGAAGCAAGATAGCCTGCTGTTCTTATTCATAAATTTTCGCCTTGGTTGTTTGGGTACAAAGTGCCGGATGCCAGGGCGATTGTTTTTACCGATACCATGCTCGCCATCCGGGCCTTGCTGAAAAATCTGACTTTCTGGGTATTGCTGCCGGCCTTATGGCTGCCGGCAGTAGCTGCCGCGCAAATTCAGCCGGATGGCTATCACCTGGTCAGGGATTGCCAGGAAGAGTGGCTCGTATACAGTTCCGAATACAGGAACTACGTCCCGTATGTTAAGGTAATGCATGAATCGGAGCCATCGGTCAGCATACTGATCAACCTGGTCCAGGACCGTCATTTCAGTTTTTTACTCAAAACTACCCGGAGCGCCTTTTTATTTGTCAACGGCGCGCTCCAGAGAAGCCTGGTCCCGGGTCAGTGGAACTCGGTTTCGTGCGACAGCCTTTACCGGGTCTATGGGACGGGCGAAGTAATGCTCACCGTCTTTGGCCTGCGGGGCACGGAAGGCCTTACTTCCCTGATGGTCTTCCCGAAAACTCATATTGCCGCCGACAGCATACAGGCGATCACGCCGTCGGTCATCAGCCTTAAGCCCAGGTCGGATAATGCTTTCAGGGATTTCTCGGTCATAGCATGGCTCCTGATCCTGGTGACGGGCGCGGGCGTCTTTCTGAGCCATCCGTCCATTGCCCACAAGATCGTAAGTCCCGGCGTTTTTTTCAGCCGTGATTTCCGTTCGGAGCTTTACAATCACTACCGGGCCTATTCTCCCGTTATCGTCGTAACGGTTAGTATGCTTGCGCTGGTAACGGCATTCCTGCTTCTGGCGGTCGAAATATACGTAACCCCGATCCTGCCGGCGGTGCTGGGCGTTCCGGACCGGGAATCAGTCTGGATGCTGGTGGCTGCCTTTTTAAAAATAGCCTTGCTTTGCTTCGGGTTGTTCTGCTTCAAGTATTTTATTATCTCCGTAACGCTCGGGATTCTCAATATGAGCGAGATCGCGCACGTACATTTTATTAAGGCGGTTCAGTCTTCCCTTCTGTTTTACGGGGCACTGGCCGTCGGTCTTCTCTTATTGATTTTCCGGCAGCCCCGGGCATTGGAAGGGATAGGGGAGCCGCTGGCATGGAGCGTTATCGCCTACAGCAGCGTCAGGTATATATTGTTCTACATTCTTCTCAATCCGCCGGGGCGTATTATAAATCTGTATTTAATTTCGTACCTTTGCGTCGTGGAATTAATCCCGTTGATCATTGGTATCAAATTCATCATATAGTTTTCAGGTACATACCCGGACAGGCAAAAGTTGAGTTAAATGAGTGAAACCTTAAACATTACACCGGACAGGCTTGCGAAAGTTTCAAGCATTCTGGTTAGTCAGTCAAGGCCCGCAGACGAGAATTCGCCTTATTTTGAACTTGCACAAAAATACAATATCAAGCTGGATTTTCGCGCCTTTATACAGGTAGAGGGAGTTTCTTACAAGGAGTTCAGGAAACAGAGGATCAATATACTCGACCACACGGCTATTATTTTTACCAGCAGGCACGCGATTGATCATTTCTTCAGGATCTGTGCGGAGGCGAAGATAGAAATGCCGGCCAGTATGAAATATTTCTGCATTTCCGAGCTGACAGCCAACTACCTCCAAAAATATATCGTCATCAGGAAGCGCAAGATTTTTAACGGCACCAAGACCGCTTCGGAGCTGATCGAGCTGATCAGGAAGCATAAAGGTGAGAAATTCCTTTATCCCTGCTCCGATGTGAGGAGAAGCGATATCCCGGAGTTCGCCGATACCGAAGATCTGCATTTTACCGAAGCGACGATGTACCAGACGGTATCTACCGATCTTTCCGAC
>MEDT01000179.1 GCA_001724175.1 Cytophagaceae bacterium SCN 52-12
CAGGTCAACATTGCTGCAATCCAATCCCGAAGGGATAAAATGATTATAGACCTATAATAATGTCAGCCTTTCAGGCTTTTTATTGACGAATAGCATACTCCTTCCATCACCAGGTCAACATTGCTGCAATCCAATCCCGAAGGGATAAAATGATTATAGACCGGATTCCGTTGGTTTGTCCGATAGTAAAACCCCGGAGGGGTGACATTATGAGCCGCCGATCAGATGAACGGTCCTAATTAGCTTTAACCAGATTCGTCACCGAAACATTCTGCAGCGCCTCTGGCGGCACGCCATACGTGACCGCGGCGGGAGCGCCCCCGGTGTAAATGCCGTTCATGAAATAGCAATCTGTGACAGGAGCTTCGACCAGCACAAGATTTTTCCCGTCACCCATCAGGTTCATTGCATAGATATTGTTGATCTTTCCCTTTTGCGACGGATCGCCGTATCCCTTGCCGCCGACCAGCAGGGTGTAGGGGCTTCCGCCATAGGGCGGAGGCGTGTCGGGCCGCGCTTTGGTGACGATCCCGTTTACATAAACATGGTGGATGCTGGCGCTGTCGCCGGCCCGGATCGCCACACCGGTATAGTTGGTCTGGCAATTGGTGATAAATACCTGCTCCGTGTCGTCTTCAGGGCCTGACCATATGCTCGACGTCACCATGGTGGAGCTAATGCTGCCGTTGGAGCCGGTCAGCGCTGGCGCCACGTTCAGGCTGGACAATGCGATGAGGTCGTCGCCGTTGATTCCGGTCACGTTGTCGATGCGGAAATATTTGCAGCCCTGCCTGAGATTGATCCCGTCCTTATTGTAGGTCCTTACCTTCCGGTCGCCGATCAGGATATCTTCCGGGTTGTGAATACGGATACCGGAAAGAGTAGCATTCCAGGTCCGTTCGAAGCTTATGGCCCAGGCATGGGAGTTTTCTATCCTGATGTTGGACAGCTCGAAGCCCTTTACCTTTGCAATAAGGATAAGTATATTACGCCAGTCGCCTTTCTGGCGCTGATCTGCTTTCCCGGCATCGCTGCCGTAGCTTACCCGCCAGTTGCCGTTATCCTGCTCTTTTTTGGGATCCAGGGTCAATGTCCGGGCGCCGTCGCCGGTAGCACGGGGATTGGCCGCTCCTTTCAGGGTCACCGAGCCTACCCCGATCATCTTTATGTTCTCGTTCCACCCGGGATCGGTAATTCCTTCTCCCACGTTGCTGCTGCGGAACATGTTATCGCGGGACTGGTCGGACAGCTGCATCGTGCAGTTATCCAGTATGATACGGATATTGCCGGGGAGGAGGATGGCCTTATCGATCATCCATACGGACGTGCCGTTGGCGTTCCGGGAAGGTATCCGGACGGTGTTGGTGGTACCGGCAGCCTTTGCGATAGCCTGCTGAATGCGTTCGGTATCGGTGCCCTTAAAGGCATTGGGCGTAATGTCTTCTGCCGGAAGCCGCGTATGAAGTGAAAACCCTCCGGAAATGATCACGGCACAAATACCGGCCCAGGCGAGAAAAAGACGTTTTTTCATAAGCTTCGTTAAGGTATGCTTTTCCGGCGTTTTTACCATAGTGCCGGCCAAAATAAAGCCAGGGCCCGGTCGCAATCGTATCGGGCCCTGTTGTACGAGATAATATTTTCCGCAGGATTATAGCCCCAGAAAATTCTTAGCGTTCTCGTAATATAATTTTTCTTTTTCGGCTTTTGTAGCCTCCTCCGGCCGCATGGCTTCTATACGCAGCAATCCGGTCACAGGGTCCAGTATAGGGTAGTGGGAGCCGAACGCAAATTTATCGCTCCCGTAATTCTTCATCATATCCGACAGCTCCATCACCATTCTTCCCGAGGTATCCATCAGCAGCTTTGTCTGGCGTACCATCGTAAGCTCGTCCTTGTTGAAGGCTCCGAAATTGGAATTGTTCGCCAGGTTCAGTATCAGGTATTTCGCATCGGGGACCGCCTTGATAAGGGGCAGCGTATCCTTGAGCGCCCATTCCTTGCTGACGTCCAGCCATGAGCTCGGCCTGCTGTCTACCATTCTCAGGGCCATGGCAACAGGCAGGTTATGGTCTCTGGCCATCTTCGCCAGCTCGATGCAGGCCGGGTTGCTGAGCTCATAGCCATGGTAAAGAGGGTAGAGGCGGATCCCTTTTGCACCCTGCTTTTTTACGCTTTCTTCAAAATCGTGCTTCCAGCCGCTGTAGATCGGGTTGATGGTAGCGAACGGGATGAAACGCTTCCGGTATTCGCTATTCTCATTGAGCGCTTCGAAAAGCTCGTCGTTGGCCGATTGCACATTCTTGTAAAAAATACCGTTCAGGTTAAACAGAACCGCCTTATCGATACCGGCGGCGTTCATACGTGCGATCTGCTCTTTGCAGGTATTGCCTTTCAGTCGTCTGAAAGGCCAGTGGCCTATATAGCTGTTTACATCAATCAACATGCCTTCCTATCGACTTTAAGTACTTATTGTAGTTTCCAAAATACAGTTTCTCACGCTCGGCATCGGTGATACCAGCAGCCAGCACATGACCTACGCCCTGGTAGTAGCTGCTGTCGCAGCCGAAGAAAAGCCGGTCTATCCCGACGCATTTAACGGCAAAATCGATCATGTTGGCCGCATTGTTGCTACCCGATACATCGACAAAGATATTCGGCACGCCGATCACAGCCTTGCAGGCTGCTTCCCAATCGATCCCTCCGCCGATATGGGCAAGCTGGAACTTTGCTTCCGGGTAACGCAACGCCGCTTCTACCATGTCTTCCGGGATCGAAACCCCCTTGGGTTCCCGGGCGTCATACTGGATGCGCGCAATCCCGATCCCCATGTGCATCAGGATCATCATCTTCAGCCCTATGAATTTCTCTATGACTGGGTAAAAGAGCGGGTCGTTGATCTTGACGTGGTTGTAGAGCTTTACCCCGATCATCCCTTCACCAATGCATCTTTCGATCTCCTCCATCGACTCTTTGGGATATTGCGGATTTAAGGTAAGCTGCCCGAAAAACCGGTCCGGAAACTGCTTCATCGCCTTGAGGACGAGATTATTGCATTCTATGAACTCAGAAGGCTCGCCCTTGCCTCCCGGCACCATCGGCCGCGAAATAACCAGCTTCCCGATATTGAGCCGGTCGGCTATGTCTATTACCTGCTCGAAGTTTCCTTTTGTAAAATAGACGTGCGCATGGGCGTCGATCTTCCGATATTTTTTTATTTCATCCGCCAGCGATCTTTTGGGAGGAAATTGCTCATCCTGCGAAGCCGGAGAACGGTCTAACGACAATGCCGCGCCGGGCAGAGGACTTCCCGTAACAGCCAGCGCCGCCGCGGCTTTAGCCAGGAAATCCCGTCGGTTTTGTGTTTTCATTTAATTTATTAATTAATGTGATAATTAGTTGATGTGATGATTAGTTGATGTGATGATGTGTTGATGTGATGATCAGGGAGAAGAAAAATCGACAGAACTATGTTAGCTTTGCCGATACTCCCGAAGGCTATTGGGACCAATTATCACATCATCACATTGTCACATCATCTCATATTTTAAATAGCTTCTTAGAATTTTCAAAGAAAACCTTACGCACTATAGCTGGATCCGAAAGCTCCTTTATTTTGTCAATTGTCTGTATGCCTGAACACGCCTGTCCTTTTCCTTCCGAATCGTTGCAGTCGCTGCCGTAAAGAAGCTTGTCCTGGTGGCGCTTCAGAAAACCTTTGGCATGCTCTTCGTCTCTTGTGAGCGCATTCAGGCCCGATCCTGCCGACATGTCGGCGTACATATTCGGATAGTCGCTCAGCAGCCGGTCGGTGATGCCTCCCGCCGTAACTTTTCCTTTCGGGTATAGCACCGACTGGTCTGTATGCTGCTTGTCTATATTGGCCCACCACGATTGGGCGTGGCCTATGAAATTCACTTTGGGGAATTTTTCCAGGATTTTGTAAAAATCTTCGTAACCGTAGGTGTACATCTGGTATTGCCAGTGAAGCAGCACGGGCACGTCATATTCCTGCGCAAGCCGGTAGATCCTGAACATATCGCCGGAATCGGCTCTTACGCCGAATTTCAGCTCGCCGATTACCTTTGCGCCTTTTTTCAGGTACTTTTCTATCTCTTTGTCTGCATCTTCGATGTCGGGGACCTCGTTTGCGCCGAAGTAGATTTCGCCGGGGTGATCCATAGCCAGCTTCATGCAGACGTCATTGCCGGATGCATTTACCTGCAGGCCGTTGGATTTGCCCTGGTGGGTGGAGGAGCCGAAAGAGGGGGTGCCCGCGGGCAGCAGGATCGTCTGGCTGACGCCCATGGTACGCTGATGTCTGATCAGGTTTTCATGAGATCTTCCCGCGTAGTCGGTATGCTGATGGATATCGATAATATGATAATCGTCGGGCAGGAGCGTTCCCAACATGGCGGCCGAGCAGGCCAGCGTACTCTTCTTTATGAATTCCCTGCGGTTTACCATACAAAATGTTTATCAGGTCCGGGACTATTCTGTCAGAAGCATAATACATGAGCGCAGCTTTTCATACTCAATTTTAAAACAGAATCTGCGGGCTACTGCTTTTCCGCCAATTCAACCAGTTTCCTGACGGTTGCGGCGATCCGGTCTTCAATATCCCCGGCCCACCGCCAGGCGGGTCGGCCGTATTCGTCCAGATGCGATCCGCCTTCGTACCCGCCTTCTTCCCAGACCCGGCGCGAGGGGATATAAGCAGCCATTTCGTTCGTATAGCCGGAAACCCATGTGTTCTTATATTCCTTCTTAAACCTCAGCGAGTAGTCGACCACCGCTTCTCCGCCGATGCCGATCAGGAGGAGCTCCCCGCCGAATTTCCATACCTGGACGGGATATTCATACCAGGGAGAGAAAACTTCCCCGTCATCGAGCTTCTTCAGCATCCGCTTAGCCCAGCGGGCCTGTATGGCTGCGCTTCCGAAGGCCAGTGGCTCCAGCTTTTCCCTGGTGGCCAGTTCCTCGTAGTCCAGCTTTACATATTCGAATGCGGTCGAAAGCGATGCCCTGACGGGCGTCAGCGGCGTCTTCAGCTGATCCAGTACGGCGCCCCCAAGCATAGCGCCGTATTGCTCGCAAAGCGCCACGGTCCTTCGCGGCAGCGGGTTCTGGTCGCCGCCGCAGGTATTGAAAAACATAGCCTGGGCGCCCGGATAACTTTTCTCGATCGCGATCTGGGCATAGCCGGGATAGTCGCCCGACCAGTGGTTATGAGAGAGGGTAGTAGGATGGCAGGCATAGCCGAACAGCACGCCCAGCAGCTTGCCATCGGGCGCTTTTATCGCCAGCACAGGCACGGAATGATCTACGGGACCTTTAAGCGGGATGTTATTGCGGATCATATCAGGCACCTGGTCTTCTTTATTTTCCCGCCTGTTTACCGCAAAAGTGCAGACGCCTTCGCCTTTGAGCAGATGCGCCGGCCTGAGATTGTTCCAGGCTTCGTCTACCGCTTCCACGATCCTGTCTTCCATCCATAGCGTATATTCCATCACCCGCTGCTTCTGGAGGGAATCGCTCGGGTAGTAATCCACCAGGTCGTCCTGCAGGCAGGGACCTGAGTGGTTATGCGAAAAAGTCAGCATAAATGCCGGCTGGTCGATGCCGAATTTCTTTTTTACGCGTTGGAACAGGCGCTGGTAGATGGTTTTGGACATCCCCTGGTGGTCGGTGGTGACCAGTACCCGCCGCCTGTCCTTACTATCTTTCAGAACAAGCACCTTGACCCAGATGTCGTGCAGTTTACCTTCAGGCGCTCTTTTGGTGCCGTAGCCCGCCAGCCACACGTCTGTCTGCGGCGTAATGATCCGGCGGCTTAAGCCGGCCTGCCATTCAAACCCGGCGTCCGGACCGCTTTGCGGTGAGCCGGCCTGCGCGTACGCGGTGCCACGGAGCGCAGGGATCAATACACCCAGGAGAAAAAAAGCCTGAAGTCCACTTTTTCTCATTTATAGAGAGGTTGATGTGATGATTAGCTGATGTGATAATGTGTCCCATTCCGTGCTCTCCGGGACATGCCGTCCCGAAGTCCTATTATGTCGCCTCCGGCGACTCCTCCAATCAACCACTAACTGACCGTTGTTCCGATCTACAGCTTCACCGTTTCTCCGCTTTTCGCGCTTTTATAGATAGCTTCGATAATCTCTACGGATTTCCGGCCTTCAACGCCGCTGATGACGGGCTCGCTTCCTGATGCTATTGCGGCCAGGAAATCTTCGATCTGCTTCTGATGACCTATAAAGCTGATGGCCGCGGGGTCTGCAACGCCTCCCTTGGAGATCTGCTGTCCGCCGTGCTGCTCCCGTACCAGGGCATCTTCCGGTACTTCCTCGGCAAATTGCCAGGTAAGCAGATCGTTTTCTTCGACGATTGCAGTACCTTCCGTTCCTATTATTTCAAGTCTCTTGAAGGAGCCGGGATGAGCGGCTGTCGTACATTCTATGGTGCCCAATGCGCCGTTTTCAAAATGAAGAATGGCGACCAGCGTATCTTCGACCTCGATTTCGGTATGCCGCCGGTTGGCCGCAAATGCGTGGACTGACTTTACAGGACCCATAAACCATTGGAGCAGGTCTACCGAGTGTATCCCCTGGTTCATCAGCGCGCCGCCCCCGTCCAGGGTCCACGTCCCGCGCCAGGCGGCTGAATCGTAGTAAGCCTTGCTGCGGTTCCATTTGACATAGGCGTTGCCGATCACGGGAGCGCCTATTCTCTGCCGGGCAACCGCATCTTTTATGCGGATGTTGACGTCCTGGAACCTGGAAGGGAAAATAACACCAATATGCACGCCAGCCTCACGGGCGGCGTCGATCAGCCGGTCGCATCTTTCGACCGTGATCTCCATCGGCTTTTCGATCAGGCAGTGCTTGCCTGCCGCTATGGCTGCCAGGCCGGCTTCCAGGTGGGCGCCCGATGCGGTGCAGATGCAAATTACATCGACCTCCGGAGAGGCGACAAGCGCGTCGAGGCTTTCAAAGGCTTCGCAGCCGTAACGTTCCGAAAAAGCTACAGCTTTCTCATAGTTCCTGTTATAGGCGCCCGCCAGGCGGGCATTCGGGATCTGCTCTATGGCGCGGGCATGAAAATCGGCGATAAGCCCTGTTCCGACAATGCCGATACCGTATATTTTTGTCATTCAGTAAAATTAACAGGTTTAAGAAGCATATGTAACCACAGGATTCTGGGGCCACATTTCCCGCACCTTATGAAAAGCCCTCTGTATGATGTTGCTTACGGATTGCGGATTGATGCAAAGCTGTGAAGCAATCTCTTCGACCCCCAAGTTATGGAAAAAACGGAGATAAATCACTTCCTGCTGACGGGGCGAAAGGGCAGAGATCAGCTGCTGCACCTGCTGGTTGGCAAGCCTGTCCGCCTCCAGCTCGATAAAAGAATCTTCAGTCGAGCCTTCAAAAAAGGCGAGCTCGCTTATTTCACTGATTTCAACGGTGGACTTCAGTTTCCTGAACATCTTGAATAACTGGTGCCTGAAGGCCTTCATCAGGTAGTATTTGACATACTCGGTCTGGTTGATCGTGCTCCTGTACAACCAGAGATGAATGTACAGCTCCTGGATGGCATCTTCTACCAACTGCACATTGGGAGTGAATTTCAGACCGTAATGAAGCAGCTTTCGATAGTAACGACGGGATAGCTCGGTAAAGGCGCTTTGATCCGCTTCGCGGTACCGTTGCCAAAGAATCTCATCAGTAATCTTCTTCATGGTATCAGGTAGTTAAATGTATTTGGGGTTAATGATCAGAGTAGCTTTTAGAATGGCATCCCGGGTTAAACCGGGTTGTCGAACGCGATCAGGTCTTCTATGGTTTTTCCGTCCTGATCAAAGCGCGCCAGGGTATAAATCCTGTTATCGGCCCCCACGGCTATGGAGTTGACGTAGGTAGGAATGCTACCATCCTCATACACAATGGGTCCATGATCCGTGTACGTACCCGAAGACAGGTTAAAAGTAACCAGGTGCAGATTTTCCAATCCTTTTGCGGCTCCCTTTGCGATTTCGGCTTCGCCTTTTACACGCCGCCCGTTTTCAAACAGCGGGCTTCCCGTCAGGTAATAGATGGTTTCTCCGTCAGGACCAAGGATAAACCCGAGGTAGCCGTAGCTGAACTGGTCGAACATCCCGCTTTTCCGGGAAGGCAGCGAAGTGATCCGCTCGACTATTTCCACCTTCCTGTTACGCGGATCGAAGCGGAACAGGTACCCGGAATTCCCGTGGACGCCGTATGCCGCATTTTCCTTTTCATACCAGAAGATCTTGCGCCAGTTATAGCCCATGCTTCCAGGCCTGGTAGGATCGTATTTGCCGAAATAATCGAGCTTCAGGTCTGCGTCCTCCAGCTTTTCAATGCGTCCGCGTTCGGGATGGTAGCTCAGGATATCTCCTTCGGCTACAGAGAAATATACCGTCCCGTCGCCCGGATCGACGACCAGCGAGCGGCACAGCGTACGGAAATCCCCGCCGGGCGTGCCCGCTTCCCCTTTTCCCGATATCCTGCCCAGGTTCTTCAATTCCCCGGTGCGTACATTGAAGTGAATGAACTGCCCGGTAGGCCAGGTGATCCCGTAGATCTGCAGCCTGTCCCTGTCCATTGTCATCGAGACCATCCCTTCCTTGCCGGGCAGGATGGCCAGCCGCTCAAACAGGCCGCTTTCCAGGTCGTAGGAAAGGATATGCCCGCCCGGGTAAAGCTCATATCCTTCAGGAGCAGTTACCGGCAGGCGGTCCATACCGTCGATCAGCTGGTAATAGCCGACGTGGGTCGAAAAATACAGCTTGCCGCCCGCTTCGTGGAATCTCACGTGGCTTTTGCCCTGGGAGATCGCCTTGCCGTTTTCCTCCCCGCAGATCTCCGTCAGGTCCCCGATCAGCGTCGGTTGCTTTGTCGCCGGATCAAATACGTACATTTTGCCGCCCTCTTCTATGGAGTCGGAGGAGAGGATATAATAGATCTTCCCGTCGCTCGCCGCAGAAATGGCGTTATAGGTATCATGCGCTTTCGGAAAGCCGGAATAATATTTATCCGCGATTATGCTCATGCCGTCTACTGTTAATCAGGAACTTCTTTATTTTATTGATACGGCCGGTTGCTGCTATTTTCCGGTAAGTCCGACTTTAGTGCCCAGCTCGAAAGCCTTGCTAAGTATATCCGATTCGATAGAGGGCTGCCATTTCGAAGGCAGCCCGTAGACCATCTGCGAGGTTTCTCCCTCGTAGCCGCCTTCTCTCAGGACTTTAAGCGAGGGAATGTAGCCCATCACATCATTGGTATAGGCTGCAACGAATACATTGTTGCCGAACATCTGCTTGAGCTTGACGGTATATTCGATCGTCACTTCACCACCAAGGCTGAAAACCGGCTGATCTCCTATCATCCAGACCTGGACGGGGTAGGGGTACGAGGTGATAAAACCTTCATTTTTTACAGCTTTTTCCAGCATCCGCGCTGCCCAGCGCTTCTCATAGCCCGATTTCTCCCGAACAAGCTTTTCAAGCTGTTCCTTTGAAGGGGCGGGCATAAGCTTCAGGTCGATTTCGTCATAAGCGACCGACAAGGCAGGCGAAAGGGTCC